>JBIIOK010000059.1:0-15216 GCA_044336985.1 Pirellulales bacterium
GCCGACGCCAAGCAGTTTCTGCCGTTCATGAACCTGCAGCAGTTCGACTCCCGACCGGCCACGAGGCAGGTGAACCCCTGAACGTGAATCCATGAACCAGTTCCCCATCAACCATCCCCTGCTCCAGTTGCTCCGCCGCGCGTCCGACTTCCTCTTCTCGCCGCTCGGCGCGGTCTTCGGCGTGCTCGCCGCGATCGGCATCCTCGGCTGCGCCTACACCGTGGACCAGACCGAGCAGGTGGTGCTCACGCAGTTTGGCCGGCCGATCGGCCAGCCGATCAACGCGGCGGGCTCGGGTTCCGGCGCCGGCCTCCACTTCAAACTCCCCTTCGTCCAGACGGCCAACCGCTTCGAGAAGCGGATCATGGAGTGGGACGGCCTGCCGAGCGAGATGACCACCCGCGACAAGCTGTACGTCGTCGTCGACACGTTCGCCCGCTGGCGGATCGCCGACCCGCTCAAGTATTTCCAGAGCCTCCGCGACGAACGCAGCGCCCTCTCCCGGCTCGACGACATCATCGGCAGCGAGACGCGAAACGTGGTCGCGCGGCACGACCTCATCGAGGTCGTCCGCTCCGACAAATCCCGCCAGCCCGAGCAGGATGCCACGCTCGCCGAGAGCGGCGGCACGATCGGCACGCTGCCGCCGATCAAGTTTGGCCGCAAAGAGCTGGAGCGGGAGATCCTCGCCGCCGCCGCGCAGAAGGTGGGCATCTGGGGGATCGAACTGCTCGACGTGCGCGTGAAGCGGCTCAACTACAAGCCCGGCGTGATCGAGAAGATCTACGACCGCATGATGTCGGAGCGGCTGCAGATCGCCGAGCGATTCCGCTCCGAGGGGGCCGGCGAGGCGGCGAAGATCGAGGGCCGCAAGGAGAAGGACCTGCGCCGGATCGAGTCCGACGCCTACCGCAAGGTGCAGGAGATCAAGGGCACGGCCGACGCCAAGGCCTCGGAGATCTACGCGAAGGCGTATACGGCGAGCCCCGCCGCCGCCGACTTCTACACCTTCCAGAAGACGCTCGATACCTATAAATCGACGCTCGGCCGCGATTCCACGCTGATCCTCACGACCGACAGCGACCTTTTCCGGCTCCTCAAAAAAATCGATCCCAAGTAGGACAGGCTTCAGCCTGTCAAGCCTGTCACACGCAACGGCAGGCTAAAGCCTACCCTACCCATGACAGGCTGAAGCCTGTCCTACTCATGGCGTGCCCCAGCCGGCATACTAGGGAGACTTTCCCCGCTCTCCCCGAAGGCCGGCACCATGCTCTCACCCGCGCGCACCGCCCCCCTGTTCCTGCTCCCGCTCTGCCTCATCGCCTTCCCCGCATTCGGTCAGCCGTCAACGGCAAAAAGCAAAGCCCGGCCAGCCAATCCGCCGGAGCTCAAGCGGCTCGACGCGAAAGTGGAGGAGGTGCGCGAGTCGTTCCTCCGCGACACGACGAAGCTGATCCTGTCGTTCGAGGATGCGGGGCAATATGAGCGGGCCAAGATGCTGCTCGAGTCGCTGCAGAAGCTCGACCCAAAGAATCAGGTGGTCAACAGCAAAATCGCCGACCTCAACCGGCAGATGCTCGACGCGAGCGAGTTCGAGATCGACATCGATCCAGGCGAATCGTGGCAGCCGGTCGGCCTCGTCGCGAAAGGCAAGCCGCTGCGGATCCTGGTCAGCGGCGATTACAAGCTGCTTACGTCGATCACGGCGACGGCCGACGGCGCGCCGAGTGACAACCCCGCGGAAGACATGATCCCGCACGTGCCGTTCGGGGCCGTGATGGCCGTGATCGCGAATCCCGCCGCCGCGGGCGGCCCGAATGGCAGCCAGCAAAACAACCAGCGGCCAAAACCTTTCACGGTGGGCAGCAAGTATGAACGCCCCGCCGACCAGGATGGCCTGCTGTATCTCAAGGTGAACGTGCCCCCCGGCGCCAAGTGCACCGGCCGGCTCGAGGCCAAGATCAGCGGCGCAACCCAACCCTGACGGCTGGTCGGCGCATGGTAGAATCTGACCATGCACGAATCAGCCACAGCGCCAGCCGTAGACATGACCGCTCGGGACCGTCACCTGCGGCTGCGCATGAATGCCGTGACCCCGGCGGAGCGGCTGGCCGCAATGCGGCTTCTGCTCGAGCGGTCGTGGGCCATGCTCCAGCGCAATCCGGAAGGCCTCGCCCATTTCCGCAGCCGGAACTACAAGGCGCGGGCCATCTCGACCGGCGACGCGCGGATGCCCCATGGCACCTGACTTTCGAGTTTTCGAAGTTCTCACCCGGCACGGCGTGCCCTTCCTCGTCATCGGCGGGCACGCGGTGAGTTTTCACGGCTATGTGCGGGCCACGGAAGATACCGACATCCTCTGGATGCGTTCGCCGGAAGCGGAACGGGGATTGCTTGCCGCGCTCGAGGAATTGAATGCCGAATACATCGGCAAGGAGATCGATCCGGCGACGGGGATCGAACGCACGCACCCTGTCACGGCATCGTTCATTCGCGCACAGTCGCTGATGATGCTCTGCACGACTGCTGGCTTTCTTGATCTCTTCGATTATGTGCCCGGCCATCCGGGGGAGGCGGTGGCCTCGCTCTTCGAATCGAGCCGCGAGGTCGAAGGCATACGGTTCGTCTCGCTCGAGTGGCTCCGGCGGCTGAAGGCCGCGGCCGGCAGGCCCAAGGATCTTCTCGACCTCGAGAACCTGCCCCCGGCCTGAGGCTTCTCAATACGCTATAAATCGTGCCTTCGGGCCCGTAGCTCAGTGGTTAGAGCAGGGGACTCATAATCCCTTGGTCGTGTGTTCGAATCACACCGGGCCTAGTTTGATTTCGTTCCGTGATTTCCAGTGCGGATCGCTCCTCCGGGGGTGCAGCGTCGGCACCCCCGGAAGTGGCACTGTTAGCAAAACTGGCAGCAAAGGGCCTTGAGAATACCCGCTGCTTCGGCCTACCCAGCCGGACGACGCCAACTGGACCGGCGGTTGCCGATTTGCCGACGGTAGCTGGCCGGCGTGAAGCCGGTCAGACTGCTGAACAGCCGCGTGAAGTGACTCTGGGACGAAAAGCCCAGATCGAGGGCGATCTGCGACAACGGTGTCGAGCTAATCCCCAGCAGTGCCATCGATGCCTGCAGACGCCTTCGGTTGACGAACCGCTGGAGGCTCAGCCCTGCCGAGTGGCGAAACTTCTTCGCAAAATGGCTGGGAGACTTTTTGCACAGGAGGGCAAGGTCCGCGAGGGGGACGTAGTGGTGCAAATGGGAATCGATGTAGTCGGTGACCTGGCCCATCGTGCGGCTGTCGAAAATGCCTGAGTCGGCATGCCATTCGGGAGTCTCGCCCTGCGTGATCTCCACGAGTCGCAGGACGAGGGCCCTCGCCGCGATCTCAGCGTCGAGGCCGCGCGTGACGCTGCCTCCCGACGTGTCGGTGACCAGCCGAGCGAGCAACATCCTGATGATGGCGTCGTGAAAGAACGGGCGCGCCTGCAGTTCAGAGGAAGGGGTCAGGCCTTCGGAAGCGGCGAGGGACTGCAGGTGTGCCGGGGGGATCGCGAGGATGAACGCCTTCGCACCGGTGTCGGCGCGTGAGACCATGGTCTGTTCTTCATTGTCGGCTGCAAAGAAGCCAACCATGCCACTCGCCGCGTCGCAACGCGTCTCTTGGCCGCTATGGATCCACCGGTTCGACCAGGCTCCCGACACGATGAGGACGGCCAGATGGTTCACCTGCCTGAGCCGCAGTTCGGTGGGCACTGGAGACGGGCCGATATTGTGCATGAATCCAAACCATGACTGGCTTGGAAACACCGACATCTGTGAACCGTCCATGGCGTGCTCCGGAATGGGGGGGATGACACTCGTCCCAGCGGGCTTCCCCCAGGCTCGACCCTGAACTGAACCCTGAGTCCATGCAGTGTGACCGATGGAGTCGAAAAAGTCTCCCGCCTGTCGGACTCGGCTCGGCACCTTTGGTCATAGGTCAAGCGGTGACCGGTCGGTGGCACGGTTGAGACGAGCTTTCGTGATCGTGTTGTGACAAAAGAAAATCGGGCTCTCATAGCGTCGGAGCGGTGGTGAGGGGACGTCGTACGACGAAAGACAAGCACTCCGATGATCGCATCATGAAATACCCGGGCGGCAACAGTTCTGTATCAGTCCCCCCACGCCAAGCAGCGAGCTTGGGGATCGTTCTTGCAAAGGAGTGTGCCCGTGGTACCGAATAAGATTGTGTCGCTTGCAACGTGTGCGATCATGACGATGGCGGAGGTCAAGGCTGCGATCGAAGCCTTCGAGCGGGGAGAGGTCAGCGCGTTTGATGCCCTGGCCACCGTTGGCATGGCATGGGAGGCGTATGAGGGTGGAGTTCCGGCTCGTCGTCAGGCGGCCTGAGTCGTAGCGACGGCGTCCGCAGGTTTCCCCGCACGGCCTACATCGTGAAGCCCAGCAGCCCGTTACGCAGCAGGAACGCTCCGCCGCCCAGAGACTCCGCACCACGATGGCCGCCGTCAGGCTCGCCTTCACGTGGCTGGGGGTCCGAAAGACCCTCGCCCCGGCGCAGCGCACGACAGCCGCCCGAGCGTTCTATGCCGACCGCGAACGCCTGGGGTTGCGCCCGCTCGCGGGTTTGGCGGGTGTACTTCGACGTGATCAGAGAGGCAGCGTGACGACTCCCGAGACCGACCCGGGCACTGTTAGCAAAACTGTTAGCAAACACCCTCTCGGCGCCAAAATCCTGCGCCAAGCGACACGCGCCGTTCCCGAAGAATTCGCACGACCGCGATACGACCGCGACCTATTCTTCGGGCTCGTCTCCACTCATAATCCCTTGGTCGTGTGTTCGAATCACACCGGGCCTAGTCGTTTTTGCTGGTCGGCGGGGTCGCTGTTGCGCGAAGTGTTGCCGACTGGTGGGGCGACACCCCCATTGCGATAGAATCACGGGCGGGCAACCGGCCACAGGCTTGGATTCCCGAGGAGCACGAAATGGCGACCGTTTCCTACCCGCATATCGAATTGAGCGCTGACGGTGTGCCGTATCTCGAAGGCACGCGCACCAAAGTCGTCGAGATTGCCCTCGACAGCCTCGCCCATCACTGGGACGCCGAGGAGATCCAGCGTCAGCATCCGCACCTGACGATGGGGCAGATTCACGCCGCGTTGGCGTACTACCACGATCATCGCGAGGCCCTTGACGCCGTCATCGCCCAGCAACTGGCGGAGATCGATCGCATCGCAGGCCAACAGCCGCCCTCGCTGCTGCGCGAGAAACTGAAGCATGCGGGGCGGCCGTGAGCCTGCGGCTGTATTTCGACCACCACGTGCCACGGGCGATCGCGTTCGGCGTGCGGCAGCAGGGCATCGACGTGCTGACCACGGAAGTGGACGGCACGGCCGATCGTGATGACGAGTTTCTCCTGCAACGCGCCACGGAGCTCGGTCGCGTGGTATTCACGCAAGACAGGGACTTCTTGGTGTTGGCGGCGGCGTGGCAGCAGACCCGACGGGAGTTCACCGGCATGGTGTACGCCCATCAGCTGCGGATCACCATCGGCGCGGCGATCCACGATCTCGTCCTGATCGCGTCACTCATGAATCCCGACGACATCCGCAATCGGGTCGAGTTTCTGCCGTTCTGATCCTCGTCCTCGAGCACACAGGCCGCCCGTCGTACACGAACGGATCGGTGGTGCGAACGGAGTCACTCTATGAAACGCTGACTTCCCGGTGCCTCTCAATTGGCATGGAACGTGCGGGATGACGCGCCTGTTGTTGGTGAATGCGTGAGCAGGTATCGTGAGTGTATGGACGCAGATGAATCGCCGAATCTGAGCATTCAGAGCGGGGGACCCATTTTTCTGGGGCTAACTCGGGTACACCGAGCGGGGCAACTTCGGCTCCGAGCCCGTCAGCTAACCTCGTAGGCGTTCGAGGACACGTTCGTCAGGAATCGGTATGACCAAGGCTCGTGTATGTAGGTCATGTCGACCCAGTGACCCCGTGGTTGGAGCCACCTCCCTGCGGCCATAGGGCGTTTCGCGTACATAGACGTTTTCCCCCGCAATTCCGGCCGAGTGGCCGCGAGGGTGACGGCTGCGCGCGATGCGGCCGGAGCCGCGGAGAGTCGCTGTGTCTACCCGGGAGCATGCCCCCTCGTCTCATCACCAACATCACCACTACGCATGGTGGCTCATCATGTGCCTGTGCGGCGTGGACTACTTCAGCACACTCGGATACCAGCCCTCGATCGCCTTCGAGGGGGCCGGAACGCTCGCCCCGGTGGCGACGCTGATCCTCGTGCTCGTGGGCTTTGCAGCGACCGATTTCGTCATCACGAAGACGCTCTCCGCCGCCGACGCAGCGGCCCACTTGATCTCGAATCCCCTCTACAGCGGGCAGGTTCCCGAGTGGATGCAGGGGCAGATGGCCGTCACCATGTTCCTGCTCGTGCTGCTGGGCGGCATGTTCCTTGAAGGCTATGCCGAGGTTGTCGGAGTGGCGACGGTTCTCGTCGTCGCCTACATCGGCCTGACCGCGATCATCATCGCCGCAGGCGTGTGGTATCTCGTCGGGCATCCCACGCTCCTGCCGCACTGGCTCAGCGAGATTGCCACAGGGCACTACCACCTTGAACATGCACCCTTGTCGGGCGCAGGGCCGTGGGTGGCGATCGCCATCGCCTGCCTCATCTTTCCGAAGCTGGCACTCGGCATGAGCGGGTTCGCGACGGGCGTGCTGCACATCCACCTCGTCCGCGGCACGATCGCCGACCCAGCAGACTCAACGGCGCGGATCCGCCATACGCGGATGCTGCTCGTCACGGCCGCGGTGCTCATGTCCATCCTGCTCCTTGGTTCCTCGCTGATCACGGGCACCGACACGCTCATCCCCGCGGATGAACTTCGCCTCGAACCGGTGAAGGGAAAGGCGATGGACCGGGCGCTGGCGTACATCGCCCACGGCGAGAGTCCGTACCCGGTGTGCCCCCTGTTTGGCCGAGTATTCGGCATGGTCTATGACGTCAGCACGATCCTCATCCTCTGGTTCGCGGGGGCGTCGGCGATGGCGGGACTCCTCAACATGGTGCCCCGCTACCTGCCGCGGTACGGCATGGCGCCCGAGTGGGCCGCTGCGTACCGTCCGCTGGTGATCGCCTTCACGATCGTGAACCTGATCGTCACGTGGTGTTTCCGGGCTGATGTCTCGGCGCAGGGCGGAGCGTATGCGACGGGCGTCCTCGTGCTGATGACCAGCGCCGCGATCGGTTCGCTCGTGGACGTGTGCCGTAAACCGGCTCCCGTCGCGGCGTGGGCAGCGGTCGGCCGCAGGTGCACTATCGCTGCCTTCGCGATGATCTCGGTTGTGTTCGTGTACACGACGATTGCCAATGTCTACGAGCGGCCCGATGGCATCATCATCGCCTCGATCTTCATCGCCTCCGTGTTGACGATCTCCATCGTCTCACGGGTCTGGCGAAGCAAGGAACTGCGGCTGAAGGAGTTTCGATTCGCCGACGAGTCGGCGCGGATGCTCTGGACCGACATCTGCGCCGATGGTGGGTTTCGCGTGCTGGTGCCCCATCGACCCGGCCACCGTTCACTGGACGAGAAAGAAGCGGAGGTGCGGCGGAAGCACCGCATCCCCCAGAACGTGCCGCTCGTCTTTCTCGAAGTGCACTACGGCGATACCAGTGAGTTCCAGAATGCACCAATCATTTCGGCACGGCAGGAAGCAGGCCGATTCATCATCGTGGCACGGGACGTCGCCTCGGTGTCGCACACGATCGCACAGTGATCTGAACCCCGGCAACATTTAACGCAGTTCTACTTTTAGCCGGCGGTTGAGCGCTGCCGCAGCCTTCTCGAGCGTGCCGATCGTCACCGATGGGTTGTCCGGGTCGAGCAGCCGATCGAGTGCAGCCCGGCTCGTCTTCATACGGCTCGCCATGGCAAGTTTCGTCAGCCGCCGCCGCTTCATCTCCTTGGCGATCTGATACGCGATGACTCGTTTCGTTGCCGTGGCGGTCGTCGTTTCGAGGAGACGTTCCGTCTGCAGGAAATTATCGAAACTGCTACCAAGGTGCTTCTTTTTCATGCGTCACTCCGATCGTAGTTGAGCGAGCCTTCGCTTCGCCGTCATGAGGTCGGCCGGGGGTGTACGTTGCGATTTCTTCTGAAAGCCGTGCAGGAGAACCATCGTCTGCCCATCCACTGTGAAAATCACCCTCATAATGCCAGAACTGATCCGCGACCGGACCTCCCTTGACCGCCCGCCAGTTTGCGAATGAGCGGCATTCCCATCGGCCATCCGAACTGGGCTGTCTTGATATCTTCCCCGACGGCTTTGCGGTCTTCCCGGGCCAGGCCTCGCAGCCAATCCCGCACTGGCTCACTGCCGGTTTCAGTGCGAAAGAACACGACCTCCAAAATCGGCCGTCGCGATCCGCGTCCATGGCCACCTGACACCATGCACAGATTGTATCACATTTGGTACATTGGTCAACGGCAGAATCGCGTCCCGCTGCCCCGGCATCTGAGCCAGGGCACCAGCCCCTGTGATGGGCTACTTTCGTCCTCATAATCCCTTGGTCGTGTGTTCGCAAAACGACCCTCCGGCAGGGGCGTCCGCGACGCCATCACCGGCCACGAAGAATCGCCGGCGCGAAGATCGCGTCGTCCAGATTCGCGTTGATCGTCACGTTCGTATAAGTGAATTCCGCCATCAACGGCGGCTGTTGGCCGGGCGCTTCCGGCCAGTCGTACACGTCAAAACGCACGGGCACGTGCAACTCGGAATCGATCGACATGCTGGCGCTGAAGAACTGCAGGCCGTCGCGGCGCAGCGGGTGAGTGATCCGCAGCATCTGGCAGGGGCGGCCGTTGATCCTCGCGGTTTTGATGTGCTCGACGATCGTGTTGTCGCCCGATGGGTCGGCTGCGACATCCTGCTGCAGGGTGCGGATCGTCCGGTCGAGCAGGTGTGAGAACCCGATCTCGGTGATCGGCATGAGGCTCTCCCGCTTGACGCTGGGGCCAAACGGATCGATATCGATGACCAGGTAGCCGAACCGTCTTCCGCCCTTGCGGACCAGCAGCTTGTTGTCGTTTTCGCCGGCGACAAAAAGGGCTCTCCGTCCTTCGACGTGGGAGGGGCCGAGAAACTCGAGCAGCACGCTGAGCGGCTGCGTCATCTGCCCGCCCGCATAGGTTTGTTCACGGACGCGCATGTCGATGTAGTAGTAGTCCTGCAACTCGCCTTCGATGCGCTCACGCTTGGTGACCCGGCACGTGAAGTCACGCACGGTCTGCTGCAGGTAGGCTCGCTCTTCGTGGGCGAACCTCAACACCCACGCGAGTGGATGGTCGGGCGCCGGCCGCGGGCCGGGCACGGCCGGTCGAAAGGCCTCGGCCAGGGTGGCGGAAGCCGGCGTGGTGGTGGGGGGGTGAGCCTGTTGAGCATGAACGCCCTGGCCACTCGACACAGTCGCACTGAGCGTCAGCAGAAGCGCCACGCCTGTGCGAAACCATCGTCGGGACATGACATGATCCTTCGAGCAGCGACCCACGAACAACCGCATCTTAACAGTTGGTGATCGAGATCTCAGCGAAATCGTCAGCCCGGGGAGGCACCTGCGCGGCCGCACAGCCTGCGTGTTCAGCCCATCCACCGCCGATCGTCGGCATGACCCGATCAAGCGTCAAAGTTGACCGGCCCCCCCTTCAGCGACACCACATCCAGAGAGTGAATCTGGGGGTGCGGGCGCGGCCCTTCCGCTTCGCGCTCGTCGTCTTCGTGGGTTTCCACAACGGGATCGGCTATCTTGCCGGCATGGAGTTCACGATCGCTCGGAGAGATTTGTCGCCGCTCATCATGCTCGTGGCGTCAGGCCGCCTCGACGCGGAGTCGGCCGGTGAACTGGAGCGGGCGGTGGACGAGGAACTTCGCCGCGGCGCCCACGAGATCGCGCTTGACCTGGCCGCCGTACCGTTCTTGAGTTCCGCCGGCATCGGCGTGCTGCTTTCGTCGCACAAGGCCGCCAAGGCAGCCGGGTGCCGCTGCCTGATCTCGGCGGCGAGCCCGCAGGTGCAACGCGTGCTCGCGCTCTCGCGGATCGACCGGATCCTGATGGATGCCGCAGCCGCTGGTGCCACGGCGACCAGCGGCGCCACCGCAACGCATGGCGGAGCCGATGCGCCGTCACCGCTCGCGGCCGACATCACCTCGCATGCCCTCCGGCTGGTCGGACTCGAGCGTCCGGCAAATCAGCCGCTGCCGGCCACGCTCATTGGTGGCGGCACCGCAGCAAACGCTGCAGCCCGCCCCCTGCCCCGCAGCGCATTCGCCTTCGGCCACGCGGCGATCGACGATGGATCGCCGCCACTGCTCCGCACGGGTGAATTCGTCGCGGCAGGCGGCGCGGTGTTTCACCGGGCTCCGCAGCCCTTCGCCGTCGTTGACTACCTGATCGCCGAGGGGGATCTCGTGCCGGCGGCGCGGTTCGCGACGGGCCTCGTGTGGACCGGCATTCCCACGGGCCGCGCCGGCTTCGAGGCGATGGGGGAAGAGCCCGCGGTGCGGTTCGACGACCTCGTGCGGTCGCTCGTCGATCTTTCGTCCGCCCCCGCGATCGCCTTCGTGGTCGCGGGCGAGATCCACGGCCTTGTGGGCGTCGAGCTCATCCGGCCGCTTGCCGACGCGACCGCAGCCGATCATCCGACGACGGGCTCCCGCGAAATCGCGTCGCGATGGATGAGCTTCTCGCGCGAGCCCGTGCTCGCGCGGCATTCCGCCCTGATCGTCGGCATCGCCACCCGGGGCGTGCCCGCCGGCCCGCTCGCGTCGTTCGTGCGTCCGCTGGGTGACGATGCGGCAGCCCCGCTCCACGGGCATGCGCATGCAGCCGTCTTCCCGCATCGTCCGATCAAGCGCGGTGCGGCCGACCTGCCGGCAACGATTCGCGACCTTACCGGGTCGCCGCCCGTCGCGGTGATGCATCTCCTCGCCGACACGCAGCCGGTGCTGGGCAGCGGCCAGTCGGAACTCGTCCGCGGGTGCGTCTGGTTTGCGCCGGTCACGATCAGCGGAGAACCGGCATGACCACGCTCCTGGCCACATGGACGTTTGGCCTCGCCCTCGGGCTGGTGGCGCTCGGCGTCTTCGTGAGCTACAAGCTCTTCTCCTTCCCCGACATCACGACCGACGGCTCCTTCACGCTCGGCGCCGTCGTCGCGGCGGTACTGCTCACGACGGGCGTCGATCCGGTCGTGGCGACCGCCTGCGGTGCGCTCGCCGGTGCGCTGGCTGGCGCCTGCACCGGACTTCTCCATGCCTTCCTGCGGGTCGAGCCGCTGCTCGCCGGCATCCTCATGACGACGACGCTCGCAAGCGTGAATCTCGTCGTGCTGGGCAGGAGCAACGTGCCTCTCTCGGGTGTCGCGACGCTCTTTGACCGGGCCGAGGCGGTGCTTTCGCCGGCGATGCGCCGGCTCGGGTTTCCGGAGGCGGCGGCCGGCGAGGCGGCACGGACGGCCTTCGTGCTCGCCGTCGCCCTCGCGGTCGCCGCCCTGCTCTTCCTCTTCTTCCGCACGCGGCTGGGCACGGCGATGCGGGCCGGTGGTGACACGGCGACGATGGCGCGGTCGCTCGGCAGAAACACGGGGCTGCTCACGGTTGCGGGCCTCGCGATCGCCAACGCGCTGGTCGCTCTTTCCGGTGCGCTGGTCGCGCAGTACCAGGGCTTCACCGACGTGCAGATGGGGATCGGGATGGTCGTCTGGGGAATGGCGAGTGTCTTCCTCGGCACCGCGCTCGTCGGCCAGGTGCGGCTGGGAAGCGCGCTGGTCGCCGCGGTCGCCGGCAGCGTCACGTTCCGCCTCCTCGTCGCGTCGGCGCTGCGGGCCGGACTCGATCCCGACTGGCTCAAGGCGGCGACGGCGCTCGTCGTGCTGGTCGCCCTCGTGGCCCCGCGGCTCGTCGTGGCAAGCAAGCGGGCCCCGGCCGTTCGCTGACCACTCCTCTTCGGCACCCTCCAACGGATCCTGTCAGCCATGCTCGAGATCGACGACGCGACCGTCACGTTCTCCGCCCCCGGCGGGCCGCTCGTCCGCGCGGTCGACGGCGTCACGCTCTCGATACCGGCCGGCACGTTCGTGGTCGTCATCGGCACCAACGGCTCCGGCAAGAGCACGCTGCTCGGCGCGATCGCGGGCACGGTCGCCCTCGACGGCGGCCGCATCGCGCTCGCCGGCCGCGACATCACCCGCTGGAACGAGCATCGCCGCGCCCGGCTCATCGGCCGGGTCTTTCAGGATCCGCGGGCCGGCACCGCGGGGAGTCTCACCGTGCTCGAAAACATCGCCGTGGCCGCCTGCCGTGGACGTGCGGCGGGGCTCGGCTGGGCGACCGACCGCTCGCTCCGCCACGAGGCGGCCGCCCGGCTCGGCCGGATCGTGCCGGGGCTCGATGGCCGGCTCGACCAGCCGATCGGATCGCTCTCCGGAGGCCAGCGGCAGATCGTCTCGCTCGTGATGGCGACCTGGCACCGGCCGGAATTGCTGCTGCTCGACGAGCATACCTCTGCCCTCGATCCAGCCGCGGCCGACCGCGTCGTGCAGGCCACGGCCCGAATCGTGCGCGACGAAAACCTCACGGCCCTCATGGTCACCCACTCGCTCGCGCAGGCCGCCTCGCTCGGCGACCGCCTCCTGCTCGTCCACCGGGGGCGGATCGCCCTCGACGTCGCGGGCCCCGCCAAGCGACGGCTCACCGCGGAGGACCTCGCCGACCGGTTCGATAGGCTGCGACGCGCCGACCAACTCGACGACGCGGCGGCCATGCTCCTTGCGGAAAGATACGTGTAGCGCATGATCGCGGTCATCAAACGCTGGCTCCCGACGGCCGCCCTCTTGGTCGGCGGCTCGGCGCTGCTTCTCCTCACCGACCAAGCCGGGGCATCGCGCACGCTCCCTGCCGTCGCCGTGCTCCAGCAGGTGAGCACGGCCGTGCTCGACGCCGCCGTGAAGGGCATGCTCGAGGGGCTCGCCGAGCGCGGCTTCGTCGACGGGAAGACCGTGACCGTGCGGCGATACAACGCCGAGGGGGACATGGCCCAGGCCAACGCGATCGCGCGGGAGATCGTCGGCGGTCCCTTCGACCTTGTGATGACCTCGAGTACGCCGTCGCTGCAGGCCGTGGCAACGGCCAACAAGCGCGGGGAGAAGCTCCATGTGTTCGCGGCGGTGGCCGACCCCTTCTCCGCAGGCGTTGGGCTCGATCGCGCAGATCCGCTCGCGCACCCGAGGCACATGGTCGGCTACGGCAGCCTCGCACCGGTCGACTTCACGTTTCGCCTGCTGCTGAAAATCAATCCCACCGTCCGCTCGGTTGGCGTGGCCCACAACCCTGCCGAGAGCAACTCCCGCCGCTTCATGGAACTCGCCCGGGCCAGCTGCAAGCGGCTCGGGATCACGCTCGTGGAGGCGCCGGTGGAAAACTCGTCGGGCGTGATCGAGGCGATCCAGTCGACGATCGCCCGCGGGGCCGAGGTGATCTTCGTGCCGGGGGACACGACCGTTGCCAGCGTGATCGACTCGATCGTGGCCACGGCGGGCAAGACTGGTCGGCCGGTCTTCACGATCGTGCCGGGTGCTCCCGACCGCGGCACCCTCTTCGATGTCGGCTTCGACTTCCGCGAGGTGGGGCTCGTGGCCGGCAGGGTGGCGGCCGACCTCCTGCGGGGCGAGAATCCGGCGACGGTGCCGATCGGCGAGACGGCTCAGGTGATCCCGCCGCGGCTCACGGTCAACCTGCTCGCGCCCGGCTTCGCTGCCGACCGCTGGCGATTCCCCGAAGACCTGCTCGCGCAGGCGAAGGTGGTGATCGGGAAGGACGGCCGCCGCGACCAGCCAGACGCCGCCCTGCAAGGGCCCTTCGACGAGGCCGAGTGACCGCTGGATCCGGGCCTTCAGCGGGCCTTCAGCGGGACCTTTGGCTGGACCTTTGGCTGGAATAGCACGGCAATTTCCGGCTGGTCTCGGCCGCCGCTGATCGCCAGAATCCCGCCCCCCTGCCCCGGCCCGCCGCCGCGGGAAGAGCGGGTTTCCCAATGAGACACCATCCACGCATGAACGCGACCACGCCTTCCCCTCTCGGCATTTCGGCGATCGCGGTCCACCAGCCGCCCTGGGAACTCGAGAACGACTGGTTCGGCGACACGATGCCCCGCAAGTTTTCGCATCACACGGGGATCGAGGCCCGCGGCATCTCGCTCGAAGACGAGGTGACGATGGGGCTGCACGCCGTGCAAAAGCTCCAGCGGGAGACGGCCTGCAACCTGGCCGACTGCCGCGGCCTCGTGTTCGTGTCACCCTCGTTCATTCCGGCCTCGATCGCCCGGCGGCACCTCGCCCCCGATGCGATCGAGCGCGAACGGCCGAGCCGTGCCGCGCGGCAGCTCGTCCGCACACTCGGCATGCGGCAATGCCGCACGATCGGCCTCAACTGGTTCTGCTGCGGCTACAGCCGCGCGTTGGCCGTCGTTTCCCGACGCTGGGCCCCGCGGCTCGGCCTGCGTCGCGACGAATACCTGCTCGTCGTCGCCTCCAGCCGGATCAGCCGCATCACCGACTACAGTTGTCGCCAGACCGCGGGCCTCTTCGGCGACATGGCCTCGGCCACGTTGCTCGCGCCCGCGACCAGCCTCCGGCACCCCGTCCATTTCGAGATCGTCCATGCCGCGGCCGAGAAGCAGCCGGCCGAGCGGCCCACGTTCGATTTCCACGTCCGGCCGCAGGTTCTCTTCCCGGCGCCCGAAGGCGGCCGGGCGCACGCCGACGAACGGCTCGTCTATTCACTCGACGGCATGGCGATTGCCGAAGCCGCCCCGCGGGCCATGTCGGCCGCCGTCGCCAAGGCGCTCGCCGAAACGGGCCTCTCCGGCGACGACGTGAACTTCGTCGTACCGCACCAGGCCGGGTCGGGCATCGTCCGCTTCACCGGCATGAAGCTCGAAGACTTTTCAGTCCGCGGCGAGCTCATCAACGGCCTCACGAAGCGGACCGGCAACGTGAGCGCCTGCTCGATTCCCCACGCCCTCCGGGAAACCTGGGGGCGTCTCTCCGGGCTCATCGCCTGCCCCACTGCCGCCGTCGGCAGCCCCGGCAAGCCCGAGGTGCTGCAGGGCTGCATCCTCCTGCGGTCCACGGCCGTCCACGACCGCCAGGCGG
>JBIIOK010000169.1:0-4561 GCA_044336985.1 Pirellulales bacterium
GGATTCCTCGGCAGTGAGCCAGCGGGCATCCTCGGGCGTTTCGGGAAGCAGAAACAGCACCGAGATCCCGAGCGCCACCGCGGGCAAACCCTCGATGAGAAAGAGCCACTGCCAGCCGGCGAGCCCGGCCGCACCATCGAGCAGAAGCAGGGAGCCGGAGAGCGGGTTGCCAATTGCCCCCGCCACGGTGCCGGCCGTCATGAACAGCGAGATCGCGGCAGCGCGATCCTGAGGCCGGAACCAGCGGGTCAGGTAGAAGAGAATGCCCGGGAAAAAGCCCGCCTCCGCGGCGCCGAGCAGAAACCGCAGCAGGTAAAACATGGTCACGTTCGCGACGAACATCATGGCGATCGTGACGAGCCCCCAGACCACCATGATCCGCGCGATCCAGATGCGGGCCCCCACCCGCTCGAGCACGAGATTGCTCGGCAGCTCGAAGAGAAAATAGCCGAGGAAGAAGATCCCGGCGCCGAAGCCGAAGACCGCCGGGTCGAGCCCGAGATCGCGGGAGAGGGCTTCCTTCGCGACGCCGACGTTGATGCGATCGATGTAGGCGACGACGTAGAGAAGAAAGAGATACGGCAGCAGCCGCCAGGAAACCTTGGCCACGATCTGCCGTTCCCGCGATGCGTCGGCAGCGATCACGGGTGGATCATCACCTTGTTGCGGTCGGGAGTGCCCATGATCGCGACCGCCTCGTCGATCCTCGCGAGCGGCAGTCGGTGGGAGATGATCTGTTCCGGGTTCACGACGTTCCGCTCCGTGAGCCGAATGGCCTGCTGCATGGCGAGCGACGTGGTGCCGAAGCTGGCGTCCATACGTCCCTCGAGAAAATGCGTGAGGCCACCGTCGAGATCGAACGTCTCATGCGTCGTGATGCCGAAAAGGTTCCAGCGGGTTCCTCGGCGCCGCAGATCGACCATGAGCCGAACGGCCGCGATGGCCCCGGCCGCCTCGACCACGAGATCGGGGCCCTCGGGCATGATGCCGTACACGCGGCTTTTGATGTCGGGCTCCGTCGGATCGAGTGCGTGGGTCGCGCCGAGCGCGACCGCGTTGTGACGGGCATGAGGGCTCGGATCGACGGCCACGAGCCTCCCGGCGCCGGCGGCCCGGGCGACCATGAGGCACAGGAGGCCGATTCCCCCGACGCCGATCACGACGACGTCGTCACCCACCTGCATCTGACTGTATTGGATCACGCCCTTCCACGCGCCGGAGAGCGGCTCCGTGAGCGCCGCGGCGTCGAACGAGATGCTCGCTGGCTTGTGAAAGAGGCAGGATTCCTGGGTCAGCATGTACTCGGCAAAGGCTCCCGGAAGCACGTCGTCCGGACCGTCGCCGCCGGTCGTGAACGCGGTCTCGCAGTAGTGGGTGTTGCCGACGCGGCAGTGCCGGCAATAGCCGCAGAAGCCGGAGGGCTGGCAGATGACCTCGTCTCCCGGCTTGAAGTGGGTGACGCCGGGGCCCACCTCCGCCACGACACCCGCCGGCTCGTGCCCGGGAATCAAGGGGAACGTGACGTTGCGACGGATGCCCTTGATCGCCTTGTAGTCGGTCTGACAGAAGCCGCACGACTCGATCTTCACGAGCACGCTGCCGACGGCAACGGGCTCGGGTCGGGCCACGTCCTCGAGGAGGAGTTTGTTGAAATCATGGAGCACGGCCGCGGTCATGGTTTTCATGGATCGCATGCTACATGATTCGCCCGATCCCGGCAATTAACGGAACCGTCATCGGTCATCCTATGACCTCAACCCGTCCAGTCGCGCAGGCTCGCCGGGATCGGCGGCGTGGCACCGCGTTGGCCGCACACGAAGGCGGCCACTCCCGCTGCATGGTCGTGGATGGCGTCGAGCGGCCGGCCGCGCAAGAGCCCCACGATCACGGCGGCCGTGAAGGCGTCGCCAGCGCCCACCGTATCGACGACCCTCGTCGCCCGGGCAGGCAGCTCGGACGTGCGGCCTTCCGCGACGAGCACCGATCCCGCCGCCCCGCGGGTGATCGCCACCAGCCGCAGCCCGAGCCGCGCCGCCAGTTCATGCGCGGCCACCACGGGATCGGCTGCATCGATGCCGCAGGCGGCTGCCACCGTCGGCAGTTCCTCGTCGTTGAGCTTGAGCGCGTTGGCGAGTGCCAACGACTCGCGAATCACGTCCGGCGAATGGAAGTGCTGTCGGAGGTTGACGTCGAACAGCCGCAGGGCTCCGCGGGCCTCCTGCAGAAACCGGCGGATCGTCGTCCGCGACGTCGCCGCCCGCTGGCCCAGCGTGCCGAAGCAGACGGCGGCGGCACCGGCGGCCAACGGGCCAAGGCCGGGATCCCAGGCGAGGTGGTCCCAGGCGGCATCGGCGGCGAATTCGTAGCTGGCGTCGCCAGCGGGCCCCAGCGACACACTGACCGTGCCGGTGAGGTGGAGCCCGTCGCGCTGGACGTGGCGGCAGTCGACGCCGAGCGATTCAAGCGTCGCGACGCCGCGGTCGCCAAGGTCGTCTTGGCCCACGCGGCTGACCATCACGGCCACGCCCCCGAGGCACGCCGCATGACAGGCGACATTGGCGGGCGCGCCGCCCCAGACGGCCCCGTCGGGGAACAGATCCCAGAGGGTTTCACCGATGCCGATGACGCGAGCGTCTGAAAAATGCGAAGCAAGCATGCGGTCTACGAGTCTACGAGTCTACGCCACACCGCGGATTTCAGAGAGCCGAAAACGCGATGTCGCTTTCACCACAGAACGCCGCCGCCCGCCGTCGTGAGTATCTCTCCCGATGAAACGATTTCGCTCGACCTCACCGACAGGCGTTCCGGGTGCCGGGCATGGAGGTCTCGACGCTCGTCGAGGTGGTTAATGGGGTCGCCGCCCCGAAGGTTAAAGGATAGCCCGGTCAATGGCACTTCTGCGACAGTCTTCCGGCTGACGGACCGCTCTTGAGCAGCGAGATCGGACGGTGCGGCCGACCGGAGGCGGTTCCCTAAAACACCACGCCCCCCCTGCGCGAAGCCGCTTGGGCATGAAAGGCCTTCAGGATGCCCTGATCGCCTTCGGCTTCAGCGCGACCTCGGGGCTGTCGAGGAGCTGGGCGGAGACTCAGCGCACGACCACATCCATGATGCGGTCTTCCACGTCCACGCTGGTCATCCGCTCGAGGCCGCCGTCCGCACCGATGCGATACACCGTGAGCGTCTTGCTGCCGAAGTTCGTGACCGCCAGAAACCGGCCGTCGGCGGACACGGCCATGCCCCAGGGAACGTCGTCGGCCGGCGTGCCGGGGAGCGGTTCGAGGCCGCCGTCGGCGGCGACCCGGTAGGCCGCGATCAGGTCGCCGGTGCCGCCGAAATCGCGGATGCCCATGAAAAGATGCCGCGCATCGGGCGTGAGTACGATGTCGGACCCCGCCAAGGGCGGCGCGGGAGTGACGTCGGGCTGCGGCCGCGGCCGGCTGCGGAGCGCGAGGCGACCGTCGGCCGCCCGCTCGTACACCGACACTCCGAGCCCCTGCTCCTCGCTGAAGTAGGCCATCGGCAGCTTGGGATGGTAGGCGACATGCCGGGGGCCGCTGCCCTCGGGCGGGCCGACGTCGAGCGGTGCGAGCGGCGCGATGCTGCCGGTGGCCTCGTCGAAGGCGTATTGGAAGAGCGCGTTGTTCCCCTTCACATGAGGCACATAGACGAACTTGTTGTCCGGCGTGGGCTGCACGCAGTGGCCTTCCTTGCGGCCCTGGTCGGCGCCGCCGCACCGCCGGCCGGGCTTGCCGGCGGCGTCGAGGGGAAAGATGTCGACCTTGCCGGTGAAGTAATCGCAGCCCAGCAGAAACCGCTCGGTGCGATCGATGGAGAGCCAGCCATAGCCGCTGTCGAGCGTGCAGGCATCGACGCGGTCGGGAAGGCCATCGGCCCCGAGCCGCACCACGGCCGCGTTGGGCCCGCCGGGCGCCGCGGAGGCGCCGCTGACATAGAGCCAGGGCCGCGACGGGTGGGCGACGATCGTCGAGCCCTTGAACCCCAGCGACGTGGCATGCACGGGAGGCGCGGCAGACGGCACATCGGCCGGCGCGGCGGCCGACCCGGCGGCCTGCGCGACGGCGACGGTGAGCAATGCCTGCCGCTCACCAGAAGGGGCGTAGGCATGGAACTCGGCGGCGACCGCCGGCAGCGAAACAAACACGAGGGCGAGCGCTACAGTAAGCTTCATCATGGTGGTCTTCATGGCGGTGATCCTGATTATGGCGGTGTCGCGGCCAGCCGCAGCGCGCCCAGAGGGCCGGCCGGGGCGAATCCATCGTCGCTGCCAGGAAAATTGGCATTGCCTCGGCCGCCGGCGGCTCGCTCGAGGAGCGAACTTTTTTTGGAAAACTATTTACTGGGCGCTTATAGTGGGATTTCCGGAGTCGCGAGGCTGCTACAGTCCGTGGGCGAAATCAATCGAACAGGCGGAGCGGGCAGGAGCCGCGCACGGTCGCGGCCCATCATGGAAATGCGGCGATTCAAGCAGTTGCGGTTTCGGCAGCTGAGGGCCTTCGTGGAGTTGGCCAAGGCCGGCAGCTTCGCCGCCGTGGCCGAG
>JBIIOK010000049.1:0-17545 GCA_044336985.1 Pirellulales bacterium
GACTACACTCCTCCCACCATGCTCAAACTCGCCTTCAGTTCCAACGCCTACCTCGACGTGCCGGTCGATCAGGCCATCGCGCGGATCGCCGGATTCGGCTACCACGGCATCGAGCTGCTCGCCGACGTGCCGCACGCCTGGCCGGCGGGCCTGCTCGAGGAGCAGAAGGACCTCATCCGCCGCAGCCTCTCGCAGCGCCGGCTCGCCATCTCGAACATCAACGCGTTCATGATGAACGCCGTCGCCGACCCGCGGCAGCCCTATTGGCATCCCGGCTGGACCGACCCCGATCCCCACTACCGCGCAATCCGCCGCGAGCACACGAAGCGGGCGCTGCGGCTGGCCGCCGAACTCGGCGCGAAATCGATCTCGACCGAGCCCGGGGGCGAGATCGCCGCGGGGCAGACCCGCGAGCAGGCCACCGACATTTTCTACGACGAGATCATGCCGGTGCTCGACGTGGCGGCCTCCTGCGGCGTGACGCTGCTCATCGAGCCGGAACCCGGCCTCCTGATCGAGAAGTTCGGCCAGTATCTCGAGTTTGCCGAGCGCGTGAATCATCCCTCGCTCGGGCTCAACTTCGACATCGGCCACGCCTACTGCGTGGGCGAGGATCCGGCCGAGTGGGTGCCGCGGATGAAGGCCCACACGCGGCACTACCACTTCGAAGACATCGCGGCCACGCGGGTGCATCACCACCTCGTGCCCGGCGAGGGGGCGATCGATTTCGACGGCGTGTTCAAGGCGATCGCGGCGCATACGCCCGACATCTGGATCACGGTCGAGCTCTATCCCTACCGCGACCGTCCGGACGAGGCCGCGAGGGCGGCGAAGGCGCACCTGCTGGCATGCGCCGCCCGCGCCGGCGTGGCATTGGAGTGACACGATGAGGACGCTGCTCGCGTGGCTTCGGCTCCTGAGGCTCCCGAACCATGCCACCGTGGCGGCCGACGTTCTCGCCGGCTACCTGATCGCATCCCAGTCGCGCGAGCTCGCGGTGCCGCCGGCGCCATTCTGGTGGGCGCTCGCCGCGGGGCTCTTCTTCTATGCCGCCGGCATGGTGCTCAACGACGTCTTCGACGTGGCGCTCGACCGACGGGAACGCCCGGAGCGGCCGCTCCCGAGCGGCGCGATCGACGTCGCCACGGCGGCGGCCGTCGGCCAGCGGCTGCTCGGGTTTGGCGGCATCTGCAGCTGCATCACGGCCTTCATCTCGGGGCACGCCGCCGTCGCGCTCGTGGGCGCCGCGCTCACGGCCGCCATCTGGATCTACGACCGCCATGCGAAGGCCACGACATTTGGGCCGACAGTGATGGGCTCCTGCCGCTCGCTCAGCTGGCTCCTCGGCATGACGGCCGCGGGCGGGCCGACCGGCCACGAATGGCTGATTCCGCTCGGGATGGGCATGTATGCCGGCGGCATCACGCTCTTCGCCCGCGACGAGGCCGGCCGCAGCCGTCGCGACGAGCTTGCGATCGCGACGCTGGTCATGCTCGCCGGACTGGCCGTGGTGGCCTGCCACACCTGGCTGATGGCAAGCGCGGGGGGCGGGGCCGCCTGGCTCCGCGGCGAGCGGCTCACCGCGTGGCTCCTGCTCTGGGGCCTCTTGGGCGGATCGATCGCGGTCCGCAACCTGCTCGGCATCATCGATGCCACCGGCACGCGCGTGCGGCAGGCCGTCGGCAACGCGATCATGTCGATCATCACGCTCGACGCGGTGCTCGTGCTCGCCGCCTGCGGTGAGCCGTGGGCGATCGTCGTGCTCACACTGCTCGGGCCGTTCCTCTTCGGCCGGCAATTGGTCTCCCCCACGTGACGGCTGCCCTCTCGGGCGGCCGCCTCCCATGCGGCTCGGCTACAGCACCAACAGCATCGGCGACATCCCGCCGCTCGACGCGTTGCCGATGCTCCGCGACCTCGGCTACCGCTCGATCGCGATCACGCTCGATCACCATCTCCTGAACCCCTTCGGGCCGGTGCTCGCCGAGGAGATCGGCCGCTGGCGGCGGGCCCTGGCGACTGCCGGCATGGCCTGCGTGATCGAGACCGGAGCCCGCCACCTGCTCGATCCAGCTCACAAGCACGAACCGACGCTCGTCTCGGCCCACCGCGACGGCCGCAGCCGGCGGGTCGAGTTTCTTCGCCGCGCCATCGACGTGGCGGCCGAGCTGCAGGCCGGCTGTGTCTCGCTCTGGGCGGGCGTGGTCGCCGACTCGGCCGACGAGGAGACGATCTGGGGCCGGCTCACGGACGGCCTCGCCGCGGTGCTCGATCACGCGGCCGCCCGCGGCGTCATGATCGGCTTCGAGCCGGAGCCCGGTATGTTCATCGACACGCTCGCCCGTCAGACCCGGCTCGTCGAGCGGCTGGGCCGGCCGGCCCATCTGAAACTGACACTCGACATCGGCCACATGGAATGCATGGGGGAGCGGCCGATGGCGAGCATGCTCGCGCCCCGGGCTGGCGACGTCTTGAACGTGCACGTCGAAGACATGCTCCCCTGCCAGCACGAGCACCTGCCACTGGGCTCGGGCCTGCTCGATCCGGAGCCCGTCCTACAGACGCTCGCCGTAGCGGGGTATGCCGGCGGCATCCACGTCGAACTGCCGCGGCAGTCGCACCGCTGGCTCGAGACGGCCCGCCAATCGGCCCGCGTGCTCATGCCGATGCTCGCCGGTCAAAGGTAGGACAGGCTTCAGCCTGTCGCCAAGCAGGCTTCAGCCTGTCACAACTACACCACTTCCCATGCATACGGCTCCTGCAAAACGGCCGTGCCACGCGAAGACAGCTGGCCGCCAGCGACATCCACCGCCTTGAGGTCGAGATCCGCCACCGAATAGATCGTGCTGCCGATCCGGGCCGTCCGTAGCAGGTGCGAGTCGTGCGCGACGGTGCCCACTTCGGTGATGCCCGTGACCGGATCGATGTCGAGCACCACGACGCCCGACCGCGTCTGCCACGTCGGGTAGCCATCGGGTGAATCAGCGGCCACCATCACGAACGACTCGACCGGCAGCGCGACGACATCGAGCTCGGGGAAGAAGCCGAGGGCAAGGTGATTCCATTCGGCATTCGACCATGACCAGCCCCCCATGGGCTGATCGACGAGGAACGTGCTGACTTCCTTGGGCGCCGAGGCATCGCGGACGTCGAAGAGCGACACCTTCATGCCAAGGGTGAGGCCCGTCTCGGGATCGGCGTCGCGGCCGATGCCCAGCAGGAAGCCGTCCTCGAGCGGCTGCAGGAAGCGGGAAAAGCCCGGCACCTTCAGCTCGCCCGCGATTCGGGGCGCCGTCGGCATCGACAGGTCGATCACGTAAAGCGGGTCGACCTGCTCGAACGTGACCATGTAAGCCGTCTCGCCGACGAACCGGGCCGACATGATCGACTCGCCCGGCGCGATGTTTTCGACCGAGCCGACGACCGCGAGCGTGTCGCCCTGCGTGGCGAGCACATGCACGGCGTTCGAACGGCTCACGTTCCAGGGCATGAACGGCAGGGAGATGGAGATGTCTGGAGAGCCGACCGTCGGCGAAGCGTCGTCCACTGCGGTTTCGAATGTCGTCTTCGTTACGGCGACGCGCAAGAAGTCTCCATCGTCATCGGCCGAGAACTGGTTGAGCAGGTGGCCGCTGAACGAACCCGATGCGATGAAGCGGGGCGCAGCGCCGGTGATGTCGAACCGCTGCACGTCGGTGCGCTCGCCACGGATCCATTCCTGGCGCGGGCTGAAGACGTAGAGATCCTCCGCGTTCATGTGCAGCGTCGAGGCGTAGCCGCCGATGACGGACGTCGCGCCGGCGATGCCGGGCGTCGCGGCATGCACGTTGACGAGCAAGACCGACGTGAGGTTGACCTCGTCGCCGATGGCCGGGCTGAGCACGTCCTGAGGACGGGAGACGAGCTGCGGCGGTGACGTCGTCGACGTGCCGTCGGCTCTCGTCACGGTCGTCGTCCAGGTGGGCAGCATCCGTGCGACCGGGGCCTGGCGGATCCGCTTGGCGAGCGCCGCATCGGAGACAGGCGGAGCGGCGAACGCGACCCTGCCCTCCGGCATTACGGCCGGCATGATCACGGGAGCACCGTCCCAGTAGCCGGCGAGCAGGTCATTTTGCAGGACGAGCGCGAGCCGGCCGGCCACCATCCGCGAATCGACGTAGGCGCCGTCGATGCGGGTGCTCGAAAGGCGCCGAGGTTCGGTCGGATCGGCGACGTCGTAGACCGTCACCTGCACCTGGCCGGCGTGCCGCATGCCCAGGAGCGGCATGATGCCGGGGTTGCCGGGCGCATTCGTCGGCGTCCAGACGCTCGAGAGCACAGTCAGCCTGCCCTCGTGCAGGTATTCGGCCAGCGGCGAGCCATCGATCTTCGTGCGCGAGGCGACCACGGGGGCGTCGGCATCTTGTGCGTCGACGATCACGAGCTCGTCGCGGGAGAGGATGTAGAGGTGGCGGCCGTCGTTTTCGATGATGTCGCCCTCGTCGACACCAGCGACCTGCGTGTTGGTCTGGGAATGGCCGGGGGCGGAGTCGGCTATCGCACCCGTCGAGCCGGGCATCGACGTCGTGGTCATCTCCTGCGGCGATCCGTTCAGCCGGGCTCCGAAGCCCGTTGCCATGGCGCCGAGGCCGCCGCGGTTGCGGGCGGCATTCGCCAGATAGTCGCGGAAGGCCTCCGGCGTGCCGAGCCGCGAGAGCCGGTCGACGCGGGTGGCGCTCGTGACGCGGTCGCGGCCGCCGCCGGACTGGAAGGCATCGCGGCCGAGGCCGCCGTCGATTTGGTTGGTGCCGCCGCCCCCCTGCACGAGATCGTTGCCCCGGCCGCCCCTGATGGTGGTGGGGATCGTGATGGCGCCGTTCTCCTGATTCACGCTGATCTCGTCGTCTCCGGCGCCACCGTCGATCCGGATCTGCCTGACTGACGAGATGGCGCGGGAGAATGTCACGGTGCCGTTCTCGACCACCTGCAAGATATTCGCGTCGTCGGCTGACCGGCGAACTTCGATCGCGTCGCTCGCGGCGGTGCCACGGATCGCGAGGATGCCGCGGCCGAGCGTCGCCGTGAGGAGCATGCGTGATTCGAGCCGCTCGACGGAGAACGGGTGGCGCTCCGAGCGGGAGCGGTGAAGACCGGAGCGGGAGCGGTGGTGGCGGGCCATGGATGGTCCTCTGGCGGCGGGAACGGAAATCCCGCGAACCCTAGGGGGGCCCCCCGCACGGCCACAAGTAAAACTGGGCGACTGTTCGCCGGCAAGAAGCCCGATCTGGCAGGCTGGCGAATCGGGGAGTGGTAGGACAGGCTTCAGCCTGTCGCTTGCATGCCGCTTCGGGACGAAGCGGTCTACTCGAGACAGGCTAAAGCCTGTCCTACTCAGGCGTGCTTCGTCTCGTCCGCGCCGTGCTTCTGCTCGGGAAACATCAGCGACGCGGCCACGCTCGTGCCGATCAGGGCCACGATCACCAAGAGCGACACCGCCGGGTGCACGAGGTGCCCCTTCGCGTGGGCATCCCAGCCGCCCCACTCGGCGAGCCACTCCGTGTGCCGCGCGGCCTCGGCGAGCATCTTGGCGCCGACGAAGACGAGCACGGCCGAGAGGCCGTAGTTGAGGAACCGGAAGAGGTCCATGACGCCGGCGAGCAAGAAGTAGAGGGCGCGGAGGCCGAGGATCGCGAACACGTTGGACGTGAAAGCGATGAACCGCATGTAGGGCGTGCCCTTCTCGACGACGCCTAGGATGGCCGGCACGCTGTCGACGGCGAAGAGCACGTCGGTGCTCTCGACGACGAGCAGCACGAGAAACAGCGGGGTGGCCATGAGCCGGCCGTTCTCGCGGACGAAGAACTTGTCGCCGTCGGAATGGCTGGAGAGCGGAATGATCCGTTTAAAGAAGCGGATCAGTGCATTGTCGCCCGGCTCGTGATTCTCGTCGCCGAAGGCGAGCTTGATGCCCGTGTAGACGAGGAAGGCGCCGAAGAGCCACATGATCCACTTGTAGCGCTCGACGAGTTCGGCCCCGAGGAGCACGAACGTGAGCCGCATGAGGACGGCACCCAGGATGCCCCAGAAGAGCACGCGGTATTGATACTTGAGCGGCACGCCGAAATAGGCGAACACCACCGCGAAGACGAAGACGTTGTCCATCGACAACGACCACTCGACGAGATACCCCGTGAGAAACTCGAGGGCGGCCTTGCCCCCGAGCCACCACCAGACGAGCCCGTTGAACGCGAGGGCCAGGGCCGACCAGAAGACGGTCCAGAAGGCGCTTTCCCGCAGCGACGGCTCGCTCGCGTGCTTGTGGAAGACGGTGAGGTCGAGCGTGAGCATCACCACCACGAAGGCGGCGAAAGCGGCCCAGTGGATGTTTTGGATGACGGCCGCGTCGGCGGCGGCGGAGAGTCCGAAGAGCAGGGGCAGGCAGGCGTGCAAGGCGGTGTCTTCCGTGCGGGGCAGGGGAGCAGAGCGGGGAGTTTAGCAGGCGGGGCGGATTTATTGGGAATCGAAATGAATGGTTCGATGCGGTTTTTTCGGAAGCCCGACGCGCGAGCGAGGGGAGTTGATGCGTTTCTCGCGGGTCAGGTGGGAGCGTCGTTGGCGGGAGTGGAGGGCGGATGGTCCTTGCGTGCGCTGCGGGCTTTCGTGGATTGGTTTTCAAGCCTCGAGGGCGGCCACGAAACTGGCTGTCATCGCGGCGAAGACGTGGGAGACGCTGTCCCACTCGCGGTCTTCCGCCTGGCAGAAGAAGAGGTAGATGGCGGAGGGGGTCTCGAGCGTGCGGACGGCCGCCGTGTTGGTCAGGTCGAGGCAGTAGAAGTTGAGGTCGAAGCCTGGCAGCGGGTGGCCGTCGACCGTGTCGCTCGCGGCCGCGCTGTCGAGATCCTGGTATTCCTTCCGCATCTGCGTGACGACTGCCTCCGCGAGCGTATCGGGAGCGCCGCCCGGGGCATGGGCGCTCACCGACCAGAAGCCTCCCTCCGGCGAATAGACCGTGACAGCGGCGTGCCGGCCGCCGGAATCGTCGGTGTCGACCGACCAATTCTCGGGATAGTCGAAGGCGAGCCCGAACTGGTTGAAACGCATCGGCATGATCCGTGGTGGAGGCAAACGAGGGTGTGTTTGCAACGAATTGTAGCGTTTTGCGCTGCCGGCAGCGGTCTGGACCGCCGCTTCGCCCCCCGCTATCGTCCCGCCGCCTCGGGCATGTGCCCGCGAGAACACCCTGTGACAAGAAAAGCCGATGACGCAGTCGATCGGGACCAGCCCAGCCGTCCACCGGGGCGCAGCCGCCACCCGGGGCGGCTCCGTGCACGTGCTTGACTACCTCGTCCCGGCGACGATCCTGCTCGCCGTGCTGGTGGTGCTTGCGCCGGTGCCCGCGCCCGTCGTCGATCTGCTTTTGGCCGCGAACCTGACGGTGTCGGTGCTCGCGCTCCTGGGGGCGCTTGCCGCCCGCACACCGCTCGAGATGAGCGTCTTCCCCACGTTCCTGCTCGGGGCGACGCTCATCCGGCTCGTGCTCAACATCTCGACTACGCGGCTGATCCTCTCCCGCGCCGCCATCGACGGCACCGGTGCCGCGGGCGAGGTCGTCGAGGCCTTCGGCCAGTTCGTATCGGCCAACAACATCGTGGTGGGAGGCGTGATCTTCGCGATCATCGCCATCGTCCAGTTCGTCGTGATCACGGCCGGCGCCACCCGTACGAGCGAAGTGGCGGCCCGCTTCACCCTCGACGGCCTGCCCGGCCGGCAGATGGCGATCGACTCCGAGGTCTCCGCCGGCACGATCACCCGCGAACAGGCCCGCGGCCTGCGGCTCGAGCTGCAACGGCAGGCGGACTTCTTCGCCAGCATGGACGGCGCGAGCCGATTCGTCCGCGGCGAGGCGGTGGCGAGCGTGATCATCACGCTGGTGAACCTCATCGGCGGCCTGGCGATCGGCATGCTGCAGCACGGTATGCCGTTGCCGAAGGCGGTCGACGTCTACTCCCGGCTCACGATCGGCGACGGTCTCGTGGGCGCGGTGCCTTCGCTCTTCGTGGCCGTGGCCACCGGGCTCTTGATCTCGCGTTCGACCCAGGCCGTCGATCTTTCGCAGGAACTCGGCCGCCAGTTCGTGGCGCGGCCGCACGTGCTGCTCATCACGGCGGCGTTCCTCGGCGTGCTCTCGCTTACCGGGATGCCGTTCGTGCCGCTCGCCGGCATGGCGGTCCTCACGCTCGTCGGGGCCTACCTGCTCGCCCGCTCGGGCCGCGGGGCTGCCGCGGCATCCGCCGCCCCGCAGGAACCGGCCCGCTCCAATGAAAAACTCGCCGACGTGCTCACCGACGACCGGATCGTCGTGGAACTCGGCCGCGGCCTGCTCGGCCTCGTGTCGGGGGCCGGCGCCCCGCTGCTGGAAAACGCGCAGGCCCTGCGGTCGGCCGTGGCCACAGACCTCGGCGTGGTCGTGCCCGCGATCGCGTTCAAGGACGATCTCGCCCTCGCCGACCGGGGCTTTCGCATCACGCTCGCCGGGGAGCCGATCCATGAGGCGGCCCTCGAACCGCGCCGCCGCAAAAACGCCAATGACGACGCCGAATCGCTCTCCGCCGCGCTCGAGGCGGTCGTCCGGCGGCGGGCCGACGCCCTGCTCACCCGCGACGCCGCGGCGCGGCTCGTCGAATCGCTCCGCGCATCCCAGCCAGCGCTCGTCGAGCAGGTCGTGCCGGGCGTGTTGACGGTGGCCCGCATCCAGCGGACGCTCCAGTGCCTCCTCCGCGAAGGCGTGCCGATCCGGCCGCTCGCGCCCCTGCTCGAGGTGATGGCCGATCACGCGTCGGAGGCGACGGAGCCTGCACAGCTCGCCGAGCTCGTGCGGAGCGGTCTTTCGAGAACGATCTGCCGCCGGGTCCGCGATTCCGACGGCAGGCTCGTCGTGGTGCGGCTCACGAATCAGGCGGCCGACTCCCTGCTCGCCGGCGGAGCGGCGGCCGCGAAGGCCGTCGTTGCCGATGTGCGCCGCGCGGTGCGGCCGCGGCTGGAGCGGGCCGCGCCGGCCGTGGTCGTCGTCGCCGGCGACCGCCGCCGCGCCGTCCGCGAGGCGCTGGCAAGGCCGCTGCCCGAACTTGCGGTGCTCGCCAATGACGAGGTCGCCGACGAGGAGCGGATGGAGGTCTTCGCGACGATCGGGACGGCTGACGCCGCCCAGGCGGCGTGAAAATCGATCGAGACACCAAACAGGCAACAGCCCCAAAACCGACGGAAGTCAGCAGAAAAGTCAGGGTGCGCGGGCGCCCAAAAAAACGTTCAAGCCGAGGCGGCCGACCGGACGATGTTCTTCGGTTCGGCCGCCCAGCAGCAGCTCTTTCATGGAGGAAGTCGTGGCGCATCAGCTCACAGCCGACGAGATTCAGGATCTTTGGAAGCGGTTCAAGGCCGACCAGTCGGACGAAGACCTGCGGAACCGCCTGATCGAGATCTACCTGCCGCTCGTGAAATACAACGGCGAGCGGATCTGGTCGCGGCTGCCCGACGGCGTCGAGCTCGACGATCTCACCTCGGCCGGCACGTTCGGCCTGATGGATGCGATCGATGCCTTCGACATGTCGCGGGGCGTGAAGTTCGAGACCTACTGCGTGCCACGCATCCGCGGGGCCATGCTCGACGAACTGCGGACCATGGACTGGGTGCCGCGGCTGGTGCGGAGCAAGGCGAGCAAGCTCAACGAGGCCGTGAAAACGCTCGAGGCGAAGTTCGGGCGGGCGCCCTCCGACGAGGAGGTGGCCGAGCACATGCAGCTCTCCCGCGAGGATTTCGAGAAACTGCTCGTGGAGGCCAACGCGGCGAGCCTCGTGAGCCTCAACAAGAAGTGGTGCGAGACCGACAGCTCGAAGGACGTCCGCGAGATCGACATCCTCGAGGACAAGAAGGGGGAAGACCCCACCCGGCGCATCCAGAAGGCCGACCTCATGCGGCTGGTGACAAAGGGCCTCAATCGCAACGAGCGGCTGATCATCATCCTCTACTACTACGAGGAGCTGACGATGAAGGAGATCGGCGCGACGCTCGACCTCTCCGAAAGCCGCGTCAGCCAGATGCACAGCGCCATCGTCGAGCGGCTGCAAAACCAGCTCGAGCGGCGGCGGCCCGAATTCGCGATGTGAGCGGCCAGGAAAGCTGGGCGGTCTGCGGGCCTTTTGGGCCGGCACAATGAGGAAAACAGGCAGAAAAATTTTTGGTTGAAGTTTGGACCGCGGTCGAGTCGATGACGATCGATCAGCCGCGGTCGATGGACGGGTGAGCCGTCCGGAAACCGTCCGACGACTGGTGTCGCCGGAACGCGAAAGCGCGGCAACAATAGAAGGAACATCAGGCGGTAAAAAAATTCCCAGACCCGAGCGAACCATCCGGCACTACGACGCGTATCAGCGTGTGGGCCGGGGGGGAAGGGAATCAAAAGACCGTCTGCAAGGAGTGCAATCATGAACATCTTCGGTGTCTTTTCGACGCATGGGGCTCAGGCGCTCGGTGGCGTGAAGGGCGTGGAGTCGGCCAAGGCCGCGCAGGCCGCCGCTCAGCAGGGCGTCGGCGAAGTGCACGACTCCGTCACGCTCTCGGTTGACGCGGTGCGGGCGGCCGAAGCCACCGCCGACATCCGCTTCGACAAGGTGAATGCGATCCGCGCGGCCATCGCCGACGGTTCGTACGAAACCCCCGAGAAGCTCGACCTCGCCCTCGAGCGGCTGCTCGACCGGCTGGGCTGAACGGTCCACGCTGCTGATCTGAGCAGCGACTGATCGCGGCACGACACATGGCGGCTGGGCCGGCAAGGGCCCAGCCGCTTTCTTTTTGGGGCCGGGCGGCGCCGACGCTAAACTATTCGCGAGAATCCACCCCAGGTTTTTCGATGGCCATCGCACCTGACTTTTCGCTCGGCAAGGTCGACGTGGCGCTTACGCCGCAGGAGCGGTTTCAGGAGTATCTCCGCGCCCGCGGCAAGAAGATCACGCAGCCGCGGCTGCGGATCGTCGAGCACGTCCTGCGGCAGCACGAGCACTTCGACGCCGACAAGCTCGCCAGCGACCTCAAGGCCCCGAAGGCAACGGTCTACCGCGCCCTCGCCGACATGGTGGAGGCCGGGCTCCTCAAGGAGATGGAGATCGGCCGCAAGAAGGTCTACGAGCACGACTACGGCTATCCGCAGCACGAGCACCTGCACTGCACGTCGTGCGACAAGTTGATCGAGTTTTCGAGCGACGAGCTCCTGCGGATCCGCGATGCCGTCTCCCGCCAGCATCAGTTTCGGCCCGAAAGCCTGACGCTGATCATCAGCGGCACCTGCGCCGACTGCCGCAGCGGCCGCAGCCGCTCCCGCCACCAAGACCGGGTGTGAGTCAGACCCGCAGGGCCGAATCGGCGGCGCGTTGTGGGCAGCTTCTCAGCGCCTCGGCCACCGGACCGGCGACGAATTCGTCGACCTGGGCCGCGGCGCGGCCGGCGAGCCCCTGCACCTCCATGGCGGCGGCGAGGTCGATCCCGGCGAAGGCCGGATCGGCGGCCAGCCGTTCGGCGAGGTCGTTGTCGTGCCCCTCGCGCATCCGCGCCGTCGCCGCATGGCTGTGGCGGCGGATCGCCTCGTGGAGCTCCTGGCGGTCGCCGCCCCCCGTCGTGCCCACCATGAGGATCCGTTCGCTGGCGAGGAAGGGGAGATGCTGCTCGAGGTTGCGGCGGATGGCGCCCGGCAGCACGACCAGGCCGCCGGCGATGTTGGCGTAGATCACGAGCTGCGCGTCGGTGGCGAGGAACGCCTGCGGGAGCACGAGCCGGCGGGGCGCGGAATCGTCGAGCGTCCGTTCGAACCACTGCGTGGCGGCGGTCTGCTCTGTCGTCGTCAGGAGCCCCATCACGAAGCGGCCCAGACCGCACATCCGCTCGGCCCGCATCGGATTCCGCTTGTAAGGCATCGCGGACGAGCCGACCTGCTCCGTCTCGAAGGGTTCCTCCATCTCGCCCCAGGCGGCGGCCAGCCGCAGGTCGTTGCCCGCCTTGTGGGTCGATTCGGAGATCCCGGCGAGCACCGCGACCACCTGCGAGTCGACCTTGCGGGTGTAGGTCTGGCCGGTGACGTCGTAGGAGGCGTCGAAGCCGAGCTTCTTCGAGACCAGCTCGTCGAGCCGGCGGACCTTGGCGTGGTCGCCGGCGAAGAGCTCGAGAAAGCTGGCCTGAGTGCCGGTCGTGCCCTTCACGCCGCGGGCCCTGAGCGTGGCGCGGCGGTGGAGCACCTCGTGGAGGTCGAGAAGGAGATCGTGGATCCAGAGAGAGATCCGCTTGCCGATCGTGGTCGGCTGCGCCGGCTGCAGGTGGGTGCGGCCGAGGCAGACGACGTCGCGAGTCTCGATCGCCTTCGCGGCGAGCCGTTCGATCACGGTGGCGAGCCGGGCGGCGACGAGGTCGAGCGACTCGCGCATCAGGATGAGATCGGTGTTGTCGGTGACGTAGGCGCTTGTGGCGCCGAGGTGCATGATCGGCTTCGCCTTCGGGCAGGCATCGCCGAAGGTGTGGAGGTGGGCGAAGACGTCGTGCCGCATCCGCTTCTCGTAGGCGGCCGCCTTGGCGAAATCGATCGGCTCGAGATTCGCTCGCATCTCGGCGATCTGTTCCGGCGTGATCGGCAGGCCGAGCTCGGCCTCCGCTTCGGCAAGCGCCAGCCAGGTTTGCCGCCAGAGCTTGTAGCGGTGGTTGTCGCTCCAGAGCCGCGTCATCTCGGCCGAGGCATAGCGGGAGGCGAGCGGGTTTTCCCAGATGTCCTTGGGGGCGGTGGGCAGGTCGGAATTCACGGACGCACTCCTCGGGGCTTTCCGGGCGTCCTCTCGCGGTCGCCCGTCTGGACCGCCATCTTGCAGAAGAGCCGTTCCAGGGCCAGCCGGGCGCGCAGTCCCCGCGAGGCATCGCTCTTGAGGCTGCGATCGAGCTGAAGGAGCCACACCGGCAGCTGCCTGGCGCGGCGCGCGCCGAGCTGCATGAGGGACTCGCGGGCTTGGGCGAGCGCCTTCGGCCAAGCGGCGACGCCCGCCTCGCGGAGCGCCTGCTCGACTCCCGCGGGACGGCCCGCCCCGGCGGGCAGGGCGAGCAGGCGGGCCGCGGTCGAAAGCCGCCGCAGCACCGACGATGCCTGGGCCGCGAGGCCGATCGGGTTTTCGCCGGCATCGAGCAGGTCGGAGAGCTGGGCGATGGCGGCGCGGGCGTCGCCGCCGGCGGCGCCGTCGATCATGCTCCAGGCCGTGCGCTCCTGCGGGCTGCCGGCGAAATCGTCGACCGCCTCCGGCGGAATCGCGGCCTTCTTCGCGGCCGGATCGATCGTCGCGGCAAGTCGGGCGAGCGCCTGGTCGACCTGGCCCAGATTGCCGGCGAGCCGTTCGAGCAGCCGCTGCGCGGTTGCGGCCGCGAGCTGCACTCCGTGTCGCGACTGCGCCCACTGCCGCACCCACGCGGCGAGGTCGCCTCGCTGCGGGATCGACATGTCGATGACGAGACCGTGCTGAGCGGCCGCCTTCGCGAGTCTGGTGTTCGACGGCAGGCTCTTCACCTCCAGGATCACCAGGCCGCGTCGGCCGCGGGGCTTGCCCGCCAGATCCTCGAGCAGTTCGCGCGCCTGTGACACGAACGCATCGGCGGCGCGGACGATGGCCGCCCGCGTTGCTCCGCCGAACAACGGCACCGTGGCCGCCTCGTCGAAGACATCGCGCGGGTCGGGCGGGGTGTCGCCGGCAAACTCGCGCCACGCCCAGGCCCGGTCGGCCTCGTCGGGGCAGAGCCGCTCGCGCAAGAGCGCCAGCATGTGAAACGAAAGAAAGGGCTCGTCGCCGACGAGCACGACGATCGAAGGATCGCCGAGCGACCATTCCTCGGGCCGCTCGAGGATGTCGAGGGCGGACCGGGATTCATGTTCGGCGGCGGTCTTGGATCGAGTCTTGGCTGCGGCCACGTCGCACGGCTCCCGGAGAAGGCGGCCTCAGGGCAGCCTGCACGGGGGCAGTGTAGCGGGAAGGACGTCAGGGAGCGGGAGGAGGGGTCAGCGGCCGGACGCCGCCCAGCTTTCCGGTGACCCGCGGCACGGCGACCGCGACGGCCTGCGGCGTCACGGTCTCGCCGATGTTGCCGGCGGAGTCGGCGGCTTCGGCCCTGATGTAGACCTTCGCCGGCACGCCGCGCGGCGGCTGCCAGCGATGCTCACCCTGGCTTTCGAGCGACTCGGCGATCGTGGCCCACGGTCCAGAAGAGTTCGGTGAATAGGAGAGTCGCGTGCTCCGCGGCACGAGCATCTGGTCGCGGGCCGTCCAGCGGATCACGACGCCCATGGGCTCGCCCGGCTTCGCCCGGGCCACTTCGATCAGCTCGAGTTCCGGCGTCTCGTCATCGACGCCCACCCAGCTATCGGGAGCGTCGCCCGACGTCGGGCCGCCAGCCGCGTTGGGCTGGTCGGAGACGACTTCGAGCCGAAATCCGTAGAGACCCGCAGCCGGGAGCGAGACGGCGATGGGGCTCGTCGTGTCGTCGTCGACGGCGGTGCGCTGCCAGGTGACACCGCCGTCGCGGGTGCTCCACAGTTCCACCCGCAGCCCGCCGCCGTCGGCTGCATCGGCCTCATACGCGTAGTCCCAGCTGAACCGGCGCGACCGGACGAGCTGCAGCGGCTTGCCCCGGTATTCGAGAGGCTGGCGCGGGTCGGCGATCGCAGGACCGCTATCGCCGCTCATCCCCGATGCGCCTGGCAGGGCGAGTGAATCGGGCGCTGCACCGCTGGTTGACGGGGGAAACGTTGCGCCGCCGGTTCCCACCGGCCTGACGAGCACGCTCTGACTACCGGATGCCATCGGGCTTTCGGCCGCCCAGGCGTTGGCGGGCTCGGCGCTCCAGCCGCCGGCCGGCGTCGGCATGGTCGCGGAGGCGGGCGTGGGACGGAAGGCTGCCGAACGCGTCGGCTCGAGCGGGCCAGTTTCCTGTGACGGCAGCGGCGGGGCGCCCAGTTCGCGGGCCAGCGCGGCCTGATCGACGTTGGGGTCGGCGGGATGGAGCGTGAACTGTCGAACGGTGTTGTTCCCCGAGGAGTCGGAGATCGCGATCCGCACCGTCATCGTCTCGACCTGCTCGCCGGCCCACCAGATCTCCTCGCCGACCATGTGCGCCGGCGACTCGCGCGAGAGGATGCCCACGGCGGCCACCTTCTTCCAGCCTTGGTCGCCCTTGCCGCGGTATTCAAATGAGAGCGAGTCGAGCCGCAGCGAATCGTCGACGGCGGCATAGCGGCAGATGATCTCGCCGTCGGCACCCTTCCAGACGCGGGCGGCAACCCTCGGTCCGGCGGCATCCACGAGCACCCGCAGGTCGGGGCCTGCTCCCCCGCGCATGCGGCCCTTGGCGTCGATGGCGCGGAGGCGAAACCAATATTCACCGTCGCTGCCGGCGCGATAGGAGAACGAGCCTGCGGTCGGCGCCGCTTCGCCCGCCGGTTCCCACGTCGCGCCCAGATCCTTGGAGACGCTGAGCGTGACCCGCTGGGCGGCCGTGTCGGGCGACTGCGATGGCGGCGGGCTGAAGGGGATCGAAAACACCTGGTGCTTCGTGCGGACGAGATCAGGAAGCGCTGGCGGGGGCGGCAGGCCGCCGTCGGCGGCGCGGGATGCTCGGGCGTCGGTCAGGCAGGCCCCCGCCGCGATACAGAAGGCGATCGCGATCAGGGCGCGCGGCATCACCGAGCTTCGCTGTCGCGGCACGCTTCCCGCCAATCTGCTTGGGCAGACCTTCGCCATGTCTGCATGGATCGACCGTTGAAGGTGTCAAAGTCGCGTTTTTCCGGAAAGGCGCGACGGACGTTTCCCAGCTTCGCGCGGCGGTGGGTCGGGGGGCGGCGTGGCATCGCGAAGCGGAAAAGCTCGGCAAAATAGGGGGCTTTTCTTTCTGGACCCGGCCCCCCCGGGGCTGCCATAATCCGTTGGAGGCGGCCGACACGGATGCCGGCGTCACACCCCAGACCGACTCGCGCTTCCGCGCCGGGAAAGTCGTGCAATCGTTCCTGATCAGTGCCCTGCTGCTGGCCGTCTTCGTGGCCGCCGGCATCGTTGCGATTGTCACAATCCGCTCGCGCTATCGTGGCCGCGGTGTGGAAGGTGGCGATTGGGAAAGCGCGCTTGCCGGTTACAAAAATCTCCGCGACAAGGGTGTGCTGAGCGATGAGGAATACCGAAAAATAAGAACGCTCGTGGAACCGCGAGCGGATCGTTGAGAACGACACCCGTCCAGGGAAAGGGAACGACAGCATGCCTTCAGGGAAAGACGTCAACAATCTCGGGCGCCGCGGCACGGGTGGCACCACCAAAAAGAACGCATTCTGTTCGTTCTGCCGCAAGAGCTACCGGGATGTCGGGCCGCTGGTCGAGGGCCCCGGCGACGTCTACATCTGCGGCGAATGCATCGAGCTCTGCCAGTCGATCCTCGACCAGGAGAAGCGGCGCCGCGGCACGAGCAAGCAACTCTTCGCGTCGATCCCCACGCCCCGGGAGATCGTGACCCATCTCGACGAATACGTGATCGGGCAGGAGCACGCCAAGCGGGTGCTCGCCGTCGCCGTCCACAGCCACTACAAGCGGCTGACGCTCGGCAGCGAGGGGTCGGACGTCGAGGTCGAGAAGTCGAACATTCTCCTGCTGGGGCCCACGGGCTGCGGCAAGACGCTCCTGGCCCGCACGCTCGCGAAGATCCTCAACGTGCCGTTCGCCATCGGCGACGCGACGACGCTCACCGAGGCCGGCTACGTGGGCGAGGACGTGGAAAACCTGCTTTTGAAGCTGCTCAACGCGGCCGACTACGACATCGAAGCGGCGCAGCGGGGCGTGCTCTACATCGACGAGATCGACAAGATCGGCAAGACGAGCCAAAACGTCTCGATCACCCGCGACGTCTCGGGCGAGGGCGTGCAGCAGGCGCTGCTCAAGATGCTCGAGGGCACCGTCGCCAACGTGCCCCCGCAGGGCGGCCGCAAGCACCCCGAGCAGCAATACATCCAGATCGACACGTCGAACATCCTCTTCATCTGCGGCGGCACGTTCGTCGGGATCGACAAGATCATCGGCAAGCGTCTTGGCCGCAAGACGATCGGCTTCGGTCAGCCGGCCGGCCACAAGGGCGATGCGACGCTCGCGGAGCTCCTGCCACAAGTCGATTCTGACGACATTCTCGAGTTTGGGCTCATCCCGGAGCTCGTCGGCCGGTTGCCGGTGATCTCCTCGCTCAAGCCGCTCGACGACAAGTCCCTCGTGCAGGTGCTCAAGGACCCGAAGAACGCCCTCGTGAAGCAGTATCAGAAGCTCTTCGGCATGGAGAGCTGCCAGCTCGAATTCACCGACGAGGCCCTCTATGCAATCGCCCGCAAGGCGATGAAGAAAGACACCGGCGCCCGCGGCCTGCGGTCGATCATCGAGGATGTCATGCTCGACGTGATGTTCGAACTGCCCGATCATTCCGGCAGCTCGTACGTGATCACCGAGCGAAACGTCGAAGGCATCGAGCC
>JBIIOK010000198.1:0-3779 GCA_044336985.1 Pirellulales bacterium
AAGACACCGGCGCCCGCGGCCTGCGGTCGATCATCGAGGATGTCATGCTCGACGTGATGTTCGAACTGCCCGATCATTCCGGCAGCTCGTACGTGATCACCGAGCGAAACGTCGAAGGCATCGAGCCGATCGTGCCGGTCCGCGAGGCCCGCACGAAGAGCGCGTGAACGGCTCCAAAAGTAGGACAGGCTTCAGCCTGTCATGCCTGGTCTTCGGAGTGCGCGGGTGCTGACAGACCGCAATGGTTCGCCGGCGGCAGATGTCGCCTTCGCGCTGCAATTTCTCCGCTGACGACCTACGGAGTTGCTGACCTCAGAAGGTCGAAATTGCATACGCTCGTCGAGCTTCAGCCGACCGGCTCCTCAGCATCTCGGGCGGTTTGAAGATCCGCTTCGGGACGAAGCGGTCTACTCGCCGTCGAGGATCCTTGCTGCGTCGCCGACGCCGAGCCGCGTGCAGCCCATGTCGAGATACATGACGGCGTCGCTCCACGTGCGGATGCCGCCCGAGGCCTTCACGCCGAGCCGGCCGCCGACGGCGTCGAGCATGATCCGCACGGCCTCCGGCGTGGCTCCGTCGGTGCCGTAGCCGGTGGATGTCTTCACGAAGTCGGCTCCCGCCTGTTCGGCGAGCCGGCAGGCCGTCGCGATCTGGTCGGGCGACAGGAAGCAGGTCTCGAGGATCACCTTCACGAGGCCGCTGCGGGGCTTCGCCTCGCCAACCACCGCCGCGATGTCGTCGCGGACGGCCGTGTGATCACCCGAGAGGAGTCGGCCGATGTTCATCACCATGTCGAGTTCGCGGGCGCCGTCAGCCAGCGCCAGCCGCGCCTCGAGTGCTTTGGTCTCCGGCCGGTGGCTGCCGTGCGGGAATCCGATCACGCTCGCCACCGCCACCGGGCTGCCAGCCACGAGCCTGGCGGCCGCGGCGACGTCGCACGGCCGCACGCAGATGCAGCCGACGCCACGGTCGACACACATGGCGGCATGGGCCGCGAGATCGCCGGACGTGTACTCGGGCCTGAGGACCGCGTGGTCGAGCGCTCGCGCGACGGCTGCGGCGGTGAATGGCATGGGGATCCGCTTCGGGACGAAGCGGTCTACTTTGGACGAAGCGGTCTACGTGGCGAGACGGCGGAGGGCCGCGATGCCGCGGTCGAGCATCGCGTCGGTCACGGTGTAGGCGATCCGGAAGTGGGTGTCGGCGGCGCCGAAGACGCTGCCCGGCACGACGAGCAACTTCTCCCGCTCGACCGCCCGCTCGGCGAAGGCCTTGCCGGAGCCGCCCGGGGCTTCGGGGTAAAGATAGAAGGCGCCCCCTGGCTGCACGAACCGGTAAAGGCCGCGCAGCCCATCCATGAGCTTGTCGCGCTTGCGGCGGCATTCCGCGAGCGGCCCGTCCATCGGGGCGTCCATCGCGGCGAGCGCCGCCCACTGGCCCACCTGCGGGGCGCAGACGAACGTGTATTGCTGCAGCATCGTGCAGGCGTCGATGATCGCCTTCGGGCCGTGCACCCAGCCGACGCGCCAGCCGGTCATCGCGTGCGACTTCGAGAAGCCGTCGATGACGACAACCGACTCCGCATGGCGGGCAGGGGAGACGAACGGCGCGTCGTAGCAATAGGAGCGGTAGAGTTCGTCGCTGACGAGCGTCACGCCGTGCCGATCGGCGAGCGCCGCGAGGTCGCGCACGGTGGCGGCGTCGGCCACCACGCCGGTGGGGTTCGCCGGAGTGTTGAGCAGGATCGCCCGGGTGGCGGGCGTGATCGCGGCCGCGACGCGATCGACGTCGATCCGAAACGTGGGCGACGTGTCGATCACCACGCATCGCCCGCCGAGAAACTCCACGAGCGGGCGATACATGACGAACGCCGGCTCGAAGATGATCACCTCGTCGCCGGGGTCGATCATGGCCATGAGCGCGAGCACGAGCGCCCCGCTCGACCCGCTCGTCACGCAGAGCCGGCGGTCGCCCTGGCCGGTCTCCCGCCTGGCCTGCTCCTCGAGCCGGTCGCGCAGGGCCGCGATGCCCTGCGTCGGCGTGTAGCCGTTCCGGCCCGCGTCGATCGCCGACTTCGCCGCCTCGCGGGCGGCGACGGGCATCTCGAAATCGGGCTGGCCGATCGAAAGATTGACGGGGTCTTGGAGCTTCGCCGCGAGGTCGAACACCTTGCGGATGCCCGACGAATCAAAGGCCGCAGCCCTGCGGGAGATGACTCGTGACAATTGTTTGCAACCTCGTTCGGTATGGTGCCGGCTTCGGGACGGCAGAAGTCGGTCGCTTCGCGACTCCTTCGGATCCTCGCGTGGGCCGCGGCGGCCCAAAGCTCGTCGAGCTTCCGCCGATCCCTTCGCCTACGGTGATTAGCCGGCTTTTCCGAAGATTTTGTCGAGCTGCTCGCCGAGTTTTTCGCCACGGGCGTTGAGCGTGATCACGTTGCCGTCGCGGCCGATCAGGATCACCGTGGGGATGCCGCTGATGCCGTAGAAGGTCGAGAGCGGATGCCGCCAGCCCTCTCCCTCCGGCTTTTCGTAGAGGATCGGCCACGGGATCTTCTGGTCGGTGACGAACTTCTCGAGCGCCTCGCGGTCTTCGTCGAGGCTGACGCCGACCACCTCGAATCCCTTGTCGTGATACTTCTCATACTGCTCGAGCACGTTGGGGATCTCGGCGATGCAGGGGCCGCACCAGGTGGCCCAGAAATCGACGAGCACCACCTTGCCGGCGAGCGTCTTCTGATCGAACGGCTTGCCGTTGAGGAGCGTTCCCTTGATCTCCATCGGGTGGCCCGGGAGCGAGAGCCGCCGCAGCGTGCCGGCAAAGCTCTCTCCCATGGCGCGGATCTGCTCGTTGCCGCTCTTGGCGAAGAGCGGTCCGAACGACTTGTAGGCCTCGGCGGCGACCTGCTCGCCGCCCGGCAGTTGCTCGAAGGCGCTGGCCAGCTGCATCGCCAGGCCGGCCGTCTGCGGATCGTCGGGGTCGGCGGCGAGCATCTCGCTCGTCTTCTTGACGATCGCGGGGCCGCCGTCCAGCTTGCCGCTCTGGAACATCTGCTGCGCCTCGGACACGAGCACGAGCCGCTTCGCCTCCTTGGCGAGTTCGGCTGACGGGCTGTTGACGAGCGTTTGCGCATACGTGGCCATGTCGGCGGCGGCCTTCTCGTCGCCGAGCCGACCGAGCATCATCAGGCTCTCGAGCTTCATCTTTGCGGCTTCGTCGTGCAGCGCATCGTTCGGCTTCACCTGCGCGAGGATCTTGTCGGCGGCCTGCAACGACACCCCCGCCACTTCCTTCAGGTAGGCCATCATCTCCTGCCGCGACTTGGGGCGGTAATCGGTCTGCTTGAGGCCGTCGATGAACTTCATCAGCTCCTCGGGGCTCCCCTGCGGCAGCGGCGGCACCTTCGGCGGCCCGGCGGCCTCCTGCTCGGCCACGGCGCCGGGCTGACGGGCTACTGCCGGCGCGACCGCCGCGACGACCACGAGAGTGAACAGAACGATGGTCGGGATGAGCGACTTTCGCGCAAGGGCGTTGAGCATGACTGCCTCACTGAAATGGAAATGGCGGAACTGGCCGGGAGATCGTAACGGCCCGAACCGTGCCGGGGCAATCGAAGCGGTCTAGCTGGGGAGGCGGGCGGGTCGGCAAAAGCTCGAGGAGCATTTGGACCGAGTCTTCGAGGGCCACCGCGACGCGACTTTTGCCGCCCGCGAGCCGGCCGGCATCACCCGGGCTATAATCCAGGCATGAAGACTCGAACGGGAATGTTTCTGATCGCT
>JBIIOK010000032.1:0-21178 GCA_044336985.1 Pirellulales bacterium
TCGAGGAGCATTTGGACCGAGTCTTCGAGGGCCACCGCGACGCGACTTTTGCCGCCCGCGAGCCGGCCGGCATCACCCGGGCTATAATCCAGGCATGAAGACTCGAACGGGAATGTTTCTGATCGCTGTGGGCCTGGCGGCGGTGGCGGCCGAGGCGCTCGGCTGCCCCAACTGCAAGGACGCCGTCGCCGTCAACGATCCCGAGGGCATGAATCTCGCCCGCGGCTACTTCTACAGCATCCTCATCATGCTCGCGATGCCCTTCACGCTCGTCGGCTCGTTCGGCGCCTACGTGTGGCGCGAGATGCGGCGGCAAAAGCGGGAGGGCTCGGCGATCCCGCCTCTCTCCGACCAGTCGCTCTCTTGAACGCCCTGCCCGACGACCTGCCGGCATCGGAGCCCGCGGCCAGCCCGGTCGCGAAGGAATCGCGGCGTCGCCCTCGCAACTACTTCTCGCGGGGAGACAACCGCCGGCTGTTCTGGACGTTCATGCCGCCGGCGGTCGTGATCTTCCTCGCCCTCAGTTGGATCGAACGGGCCTACTTTCGCCCAGCGTCTCCGCCGCCGCCCGCTCAGGTCGACACGGTGCTCAAGTCCGCGAGCGTCGAACGCACGGTCGGCGATGCCGTGACGATCGAGGCCGAGCCGCAGCCCTTGGTCGCCGAACCCAATGAGCTCGGCGCCTCGCTGCACGCGCTCGAAACGGTCCGCGACGACACGGTCTTTCGCCCCGCCGACGATGAGGCCTGGTTTCAGATCTGGAGCAGGCTGCGGTCAGGCGACATGCAGACCATGCGGCGGTCCGACGCCAAGCCGGTGAGCTTCGCGGAGCTCTACGGCCAGCCCCGCAGCTTCCGCGGCCGGCTCGTGCGGTTCAGCGGCACGGTCCATCGGCTCCAGAAGGTGGAGGCTCCGCCCAACAATTACGCCATCGAGGGCTACTGGCAGGCGTGGGTCGAGCCCGACGACGGCCCCGCATCGCCCATCGTCGTCTACTTCCTCCGTCTGCCCGAGGGCATGCCTCACGGGCTCAAGGTTCGCGAGCCGGTCGATGTGATCGGTTATTTCTTCAAGCGCTGGGCCTACGCGGCCACCGACACGATCCGCACGGCGCCGCTCGTGATGGCGATCGAGCCCATCTGGAAGCCTCACAAGCCGCCGGCGCCAGGCGGCACGGCGGCCAGCAGCATCGCCCTCTGGACGATCGCCGCGCTCGTGTCGATCACGCTCATTGCGATGCGGCTGGCCAATGCGGGTGGACGCCGTCGAGAGGAGCCGCCGCCGTCCGATCTCTCGGCGGCGCTCTCGGGCGTCGAGCTCTTTTCAACCGAAGAAGCCCTGCGCACACTGGCCGCCGCCGACAAAGCCGCTGCAAGCCAGCCACCAGAGCCATCAGCCCCGAAGGAGCCCGCTCCATGAAACCGCTCGCTGCCACGCTGGCGATCCTCGCGCTGATCTGCGTTGCCCCACCGGTCACGGCGGCCGACGGGGCCACCGACACGCTGCAGGGCTACCTCGGCAACTGGAAGCTCGATCGAGCGGCCCGTGCGCCGCTGGAAGAGGCTTCCCCCTGGAACGACGCCAAACTGCAGCTCGCCCTGCGGCTCATCGCCCGGCTGGGCCTCGCACCGGCCGACGCCTACGCCGGCTGGACCGCCGAGGCAGCGGCGATGGGGCCCGACGGGGCCGCCATGCTCAATGACAGGCTGGGCGACAGGTTCGTGAAGATCGAGGGGCGGGCTCTCTTCGTCGCGCCGCTCGTGTTGCCCGCGGAGATCGCGGAGATCGCGGGCCGACAGGAAATCGCAGTCGTGCGGCTGAAGGCCGCCGACGGCACGATCATCGACGTGCTTGCCGATGCGGTGCCGCGGGCCTGGCCGCGCTGGCGGCCGATCGACGAGGCCGCGGCGGTGATCGGGCTGGCGGTTTCGACCGCGGCGGGCCCCGCTCCCGCGCCACCGCCGGCCGACGGCCTTGCCTGGCCTGCTGATCCGGCTGCGGTCCTGATCGCGGCGAAGCGAGTGGCCTGGTATCCCGCCACTCCGCTCGGCGGGTTCGGCATGGACTACGGTCTCTTCGACACCGTCGCCGATGGACAGAAATTGGTCGGCGGCGACACCGAGGCCTTCTACGGCATGCTCGCGGCCGTCGGCCGGGGCAGCGAGCAGGCGATCGAGGACGTCGCAGGACCGCCGGCCGACGTCATGCCGCTCCTCGACCCGAAGCAGCGCTGGTTCGCCGATCACCGCGGCGATGCGATCACGGTCGATGGCGTGGCCCGTCGGGCCACCCGGATCGCGATCGACGATCCGGTGCGGCGGCGCGAGGTGGGCGCCAACCACTACTGGGAGCTTTTCGTCTTCGTGCCGACCTCGCTCATCAAGATCAACGACCGACTGCAGGAGACCTATCCGCTCGTCTGCTGCGTGCGCACGCTTCCAAGCGGCATGCCGACCGGGCAGAACATCAACGAGCGCGTCCGCGTGAGCGGCTTCGCCCTGAAACGCTATGCCTATCCGCTCCCGAAGGTGAAGGGGGAGGGCGACCAGCCGGAACGGCGGCAGGAGACGCCGCTCGTGATCGGGCGGCGAGCGGTATGGGTTCCCGAACCATCGAACGCTGGCGCCACGAGCCTGCTCGGCTGGATCTTCGCCGGGCTCGCGGGGCTGATCGGCCTGTTGCTCCTGTTCGGCGCATGGCGGTCGAGCCGCGAGACCCGCCGCCGGGAACGCCGCGAGCGCAACGCGCTGCCGGACAAACTGGAATTGCCATAGCGGGGCGGCGGAACAAGTCTGCCGTCGCGCCCGTGCCGGATGGCCGGGGCTTGTCCATCGGCCGCGCGATGGCGACACTGCCGGCTCCCTCAAGGAGCAATTTTCGCCATGCGACGAGCCAAGATCTCGATCATCGGTGCCGGCAACGTCGGCGCCACCACTGCCCACTGGTGCGCCGCGGCTGAGCTCGGCGATGTCGTGCTGCTCGATATCCCGGCCACCGAAGGCATGCCGGCCGGCAAGGCCCTCGACCTCTTCCAAGCCGCCCCCATCATGGGCTTCGACTCGCGGCTCGTCGGCACGACCAATTGGTCCGACACGGCCGGCAGCGATGTCGTCGTCGTCACCGCCGGCATCGCCCGCAAGCCGGGCATGAGCCGTGACGACCTGCTCTCGACCAACGCCAAGATCGTCGGCGACGTGGCCGCCCATATCCGCGACACGAGCCCGCAGGCCGTCGTGATCGTCGTCTCGAACCCGCTTGACGCGATGGTGCAGCGGACGTTCCAGGTGACTGGCTTCCCGCCCAGCCGCGTGATCGGCCAGGCCGGCGTCCTCGACACGGCCCGCTACCGCGCCTTCCTGGCGATGGAACTCGGCGTCAGCGTCGAAGACATCCAGGCCATGCTGCTCGGCGGCCACGGCGACACGATGGTGCCGATCCCGAGCTGCACGAGCGTCGGCGGCATCCCCGTGACGCAGCTCATCGCTCCCGACAAGCTCGAGGCGATCGTCACCCGCACGCGGAATGGCGGCGCCGAGATCGTGAGCCTGCTCAAGACGGGCAGCGCCTATTACGCCCCGGCCGCGGCCACCGCCCAAATGGTGGAGGCCGTCGTCCGCGACAAGAAGCGGCTCGTGCCCTGCGCCGCCTACTGCGACAAGGAGTATGGCGTGGGGGGCTATTTCGTCGGCGTGCCCGTGATCCTCGGCAGCGGTGGCGTGGAGAAGATCGTCGAACTCTCGCTCCTCCCCGAGGAGCGTGCCGGCCTCGACAAGAGCATCGCGGCGGTGAAAGACCTCGTGGCGGTGATGGGTCGCCTCACGGCCTGACCGGCGGGCTTGCCTGTCTTGCCCTGCCTTCCGGGGCCGCGTTTTCGCGCTCGATCCTGGCGTTGAAGGCGACGGGGCGTTCCACTACAAACCCGGTCGTGCAGGGGTTTTGCGACGTTCGCCGTCGCGCCCCGCCGCTCTTCCCAGCCGCGACAGGTGCCTGATGAGAAGCCGAATGCCCCGCCGCCTCGCGTCTCCTCAGTCACCCAGCGACACCAACGCCTGGCTCGGCGACGACCGGCTCTTCACGCCGCTCGGCTACGAGCCCGGCTACGACTATCCGCTGCTCGTCTGGCTGCCCGACCCGGCGAATCGCCGGTTCGACCTCGGCCGCGCCATGAAGCGTGTCAGCCTGCGGAATTTTCTCGCGGTCGAGCCGGTGCTCGGCGAGGCCGACACGACGGCCGTCGATCGCGAGGATGCCGTCTGGCGGTCGATCGACCGCGTCTGCGACCGGGCGAGCGTCAATCCGTCCCGCATCTATCTCGTGGGGCAGGGGGCCGGGGGCACCGAGGCCTTCCGCATCGCCTGCCGACACCCGCAGGCCTTCGGCGGCGTCGTCTCGCTCGGCGGTCCGTTCCCGCTGGAGGAAGGGCTCTTTTCGCGGCTCTTCGACGTGCGCCGGCTGCCGATGCTGCTCTGCTGTCACCGCGAGGCGTCTCCCGAGGCCGCACGCCACACCGATCAGACGCTCCGGCTCTTCCACGCGGCCGGCGCGATGCTTGCCATGCGGATCTACCCCGGTTCGAACCCGCTCTCGAAGGCGGTGCTCGCCGACGTCAACCGCTGGCTGATGGACGAAGTCTGTGGAACATCCGCGCCCGTGGCCGCGTCGTGCGGCCGCGAGTGAGATCTCCGATCCGGGGTGCATCCCCGCCAAGGAAACCTGCATGACGTCCGAGCACGAAGAGCCCCGCATCCTGCCGATGGTCCGCCCGCGCGGCCTGATCGAGTCGATCGTCGAGGAGGTGCTCGCAGAGCGTCGCGACCTGCCCGTCGGCCCGCGCGGCTGCTCGATCACGATCGACGTCGCCGACCGCCACGTGCTGCAGGTCGATCCCGCCGCGATCCGTGAGATCCTCACCCGCCTCGTGTCGGCCGCGCTCGACAACGCCGCCCGCACGCAGGCCGGCGAGACGCCCGTGGAACGGGAGGTCGTGGTCACGAGCGTCGAATACGCCGACACGATCGAGATCGAGGTCGCCGACTCCGGGCCTGCCGCTCCGCAGGCCGACGCTGCTTCTGTCGAACCGTCCGTGCAGCCCTTGCTCGAGCAGGTTGGTGGCCGGCTCACCGCCGCGGCCTGCCCCGAGGGCGGGCGGGCGCTGACGCTGCAATTGCCGCACCGGAGGCTGCGTCGTCGGGCCGCCTGACAGCGGCCGCGGTTTCCCATTCGTTTCTCTCAAGAAGGGCAGTGCATGGACGCACACCATTCCTTCGAGCATCCCGGCCGTCGGCCGTTCGTCTCGCCTGCGCAGGTGATCGCGCTCGGCCTCGTGGCCGCGTCGGTCGGCTGGGCCGCGTGGCTGCTCCGCGACCGCCCGATCCGCGAGGAGACGGAGCTGCTCGCGGGCAGCGTGCTCCCTTCGTCGGAGCTGGCGATCATGGAGGCGGCGTTCGACCGCGCCCAACTCACCGACTACCGCACCGACGGCGGGAAGGTCTACGTGCCCCGCAGCCGGCAGAGCGCCTACATGCGGGCGCTCGTCGATGCCGAGGCGTTGCCGCGCGAGTTTGGCGGCAGCCTGCGGCGGGCGCTCGCCAACAACAGCCCGTGGCAGAGCAAGGCCGTGCAGGCCGAACTGCTCCGCGTCGCCACGCAGGACGAACTTTCGCTCGTGCTCTGCTCGATGCCGGGGATCGAACGCGCCGCCGTGCTCTACGACGTCGAGGAGCAGACCGGCCTCGCCGGGGGCACCGTGAAGACGGCGAGCGTGAGCATTCGCACACAGCCCGATGCCGAGCTCGACGCCACTCGCGTGCAAGCCATCCGCGTCCTCGTCGCCGCCTCGATCGCCGGGCTCTCCGCCGAACGGGTCGCCGTGACCGACCTGCGCAGCGGCCGCGTCTTCGTCGGCCCGCTCGAAGAGGAGGCCGCGGCTGCAGCCGATCCCGCGCTCGGCCGGAAGCTCGCCTACGAGCGGGCGCTTGCCGCGAAGGTGCGGCAGTCGCTGGCGTTCGTGAAGGGGGCGATCATCGACGTCACCATCGCGTTCGCCGAGCCCGCGCCGGCCGCGGAGCCAGCCCCCGCCCCGCCTCCCGAACAGCCCGCGCAGAAGCCAGCCGACGCCAACGCCCCGGCGGAAATCGCGATCGCGCCCGTCGCGGCCCCGGCCCCGGAGCCAGCGCCCGCGCGTCTTGCCCGCGGCGACACGCTCGGCACGGTGCATGTCTCGATCGCGATCCCGGATACCTACCTCCAGGCGGCGCACGCGGCCCGCGAACGGGCCGGCCAAGGCGTGCCCAGCCGGGCCGCGGTCGAAGCGGCCGAAATCGATCGTCTCCGGTCGCTCGTCGCGCAGATGATCCCCGCCACCGTCGAGCCGGCAGGCCGGCGCGTGGTGATCACGAGTTTCCCGACAGCCGTGCCCGCGCAGCCGAGGCGCGAGACAGTCCGCGCGCCGGCGGCGACGCCCCCGGTGGCCGCGCCGCAATCGTCCGATCACAACGTCTCGCTCGCGGAGTTGTTCGCGCAGTTCACCAGCAGCGACAAACAGTTCGATGCCCGCCGGCTGCCACGGGAGGTTTGGCTTGCCGGTCTGAGCGTCTGCGTCGGCCTGCTCGCCGGCCTGCTTTGGTGGCTCGGCGCCCGCAGTTACGCCGCGCCGGCCGCGTATGCCGCGCCGCGCCGCGACCGCCATTCACGGATCGACTGGTCGCATGTTGGCGACGGCTCCGACGAAGATTTCAGCGACGAGGAGCCTGCCAGCGGCGCGAGGTCTCGCCACGAGAACAGGGCCGCAGCATGACCTCGCCAGCATGGCCGCTGACCGGCGTCAACTGCCGCCTGCGCGCGTGGGCCGCGGTGGCCATGATCTGTTGCGCGATGCCGACTGCAGCCGGCGGCGATGACGCGGCTCCGATGCCACCATCCCCCTCCGCCGTGCCGGCGCCGGTCGCACCCGCGCCCCCTGCGGCGCGGTCGATCGAGCCCGTGGCCTTCGCACGCACGGAGCCCGCGTCGGCCGCGGCGACCGGGCGTGCGACCGCGCCGACGCTCGTCGACTGGAAGATCCTCGGCATTCTTGGCGCCGGCTTCGCCGCCGTCGTGGCGCTGCGGCTGCTCGGGAAGCGACGCGAGCCGACGCTGCCTCCCGATGTCTTCGACGTGCTCGGCACGGCTTCACTCGGCGGCGCGCATGCGGTGCGGATCGTCCGGTTCGGACCGAAGACGCTGCTCGTCAGCGTCTCGGCATCCGGCTGCCAGACGCTTTCCGAATTGACCGATCCGCAGGCCACCGCCTGCATCGCAGCCGCCTGCCGCGGCGCGCAGCCACCGCTGCGGCCCCGAACCACACGGGGCCCCGGACCGCGCGCGGTCGCCTCCGCCCTGCTCGTGGCGGCCGCCCTCGCCGCACCCGCCATCGCCGCCGATCCACCCGCGGCCGACCCCGTCGCGGCAGCCGCTGCGGCCGTGCCGACGGCAGCTGCGGCTGCACCGTCTTCCGCTGCGACCGCGGCCGATTCGTCGTGGGCCGGCGTGCTCGGCCGGCTTGCCGGCACGCGGTCGCTTGATACGTCGCTCTCGGCGGCGCTGATGTTTGGCGTGGCGAGCCTCGCGCCCGCGGTGCTCCTGATGACGACGTCGTTCGTGCGGATGTCGGTCGTGCTGTCGCTCCTGCGGCAGGGGCTCGGCACGCAGCAGCTGCCCTCCAACCAGATCGTCACGTCGCTGGCCATCTTTCTCTCCGCGATGGTGATGTGGCCGGTGTGGACGCAGGCCTATCGCGACGGCGTCGAGCCCTACCAGCGGGGAGCCATCGAGCTGCCCGAGGCCTACGCGCGCGGCACGCTGCCGATCCGGCGCTGGATGGCCGGGCAGATCGAGCAGTCGGGCAACCGCGACACGATGCTTCTCTTCCTCTCGCGCCATCCCGCGGCGCCGAAGGAGATCAAGACTTACGACGACGTGCCGGTGGAGTCGCTCCTGCCGGCGTTCCTCGTCAGCGAGCTCGAGACGGCGTTCGCGATCGGCTTCCGGCTGCTCTTGCCGTTTCTCGTGCTCGATCTGATCGTGGCCACGCTCGTCGTCTCGACGGGGCTCGTCATGCTGCCCCCCACGCTCGTGTCGCTGCCGCTCAAGCTGCTCGTCTTCGTGATGGCCGACGGCTGGTCGCTCGTGGTGCGGACGCTGCTCGACAGCATGCTGCCGGCGGCCTCGTGAGCCGCCTCGCCGGCGTCTGAAAAGGAACAACTGCGATGGCCGAAGCCGATCTGGTCGAGACCGTGAGGCAGACGCTGCTCTCGGGCATCCTCGTCGTCGCACCCGTGCTCATCGTCTCGTTCGTCACGAGCGCCGTGATGGGCGTCATTCAGGCGTCCACCGGCATCCACGAGCAGGTGGTGGGGCTCGTGCCCCGGCTCGTGGCGATCGCCGCGACGCTCGTCTTCATGATGCCATGGATGCTCGAGCGGATGGTCGATCTCGTGCGCAGCTGTGCCGGAGGCCCGTGAGCCATGGACGCCGCCGCGGTCTCTCCTGAGTCGCTCGTCGCAGCGGGTGTATTCGCCCGCGTGCTCGTCGCCGTCGTCACCGCGGCCACGGTGCTGCCGGGGCTCACGCTCCGCGGGCTTTTCGCGCTCGCCCTTGCGCTTGCCGTGCTCGCCTTTCCGGCGGCCCTCGCCGCGTCGCCACTCTCGGCCACTGCGCCGGCCGGGTTCGCGCCGCTTGTCGTCGTTGTCGGCGAGGGTTTGGCGGGCCTTGCGATCGGCACCGCCATCGCAGCGATTGCATCGGCGGGAGCCTGGGCCGGCGGAATTCTCGGCAGCGTGGCTGGACTCTCCTGGGCCGACGACTTCGCACCTGAAGGGGATGCGCAGTCGGCCGGGATGGCGCGGCTCGCTTGGTGGATTAGCTGCGGCGGCTTCATCGCCGCCGGTGGCCTCGGCGCGATCGCCGCGGGCCTCGTCGACAGTGTCCGCGCGATGCCGATCGGCTCGCTCCTGCCCGCGGCCGGCCCGGCTGCATGGTCGCTGGCCGACATCGCGGTGCGACTCCCCGCCGCGGCGCTCGCGCTCGCCGTCACGCTTGCGATCCCGGCGCTCGTGGCCGTCATCTGCTTCCATCTGACGTGTGCGATCTGCCTGCGGACGGTGCCATTCACGCCGGCCAGCGGCATGCTCCAGGCGCTCGCGGCGCTCGTGCTGCTCGCCGCGGTCTATCTGGGGGCCGATGCCTGGTCGAGCGGCTTCGGCGTGCTCGCGCAGGGACCGATCGAAGAGTGCTTCGGCGCGAGGTGAAACGATGGCCGACGACTCCGATCGCGTGATCCCCGCGACGCCGCGCCGCCGCGACGCCGCGCGCAAGCAGGGCGCGATGCCCACGGCGGCCGTCCTCGCGGGGGTGGCGATGGCGGCGACGGCGCTCGTGCTGCTGCCGGGCTGGATCACGCTCACCGTGCCGGCGGCCATCGACTTCTTTCGCCGGTCGCTCGTCGCCGCGATCCGCGGGCCGGCCGACCCGCTCGCCGAGATGGTGCCGCCTTCCTTGCCGCTCGTCGTGCCGACCGTGGCCGTCGTGCTCGCCGCCGCTACCGTGGGGCTCGCGTTGCGGGCGGTGCTCGACGGCTCCGCATGGCGGCTCGGGCGGGCCGCGCCCGCCTGGCAACGGATCGATCCGCTCGCTGGACTGTCGCGGATGTTTTCGGGGCAGACGCTCGCGGCGATCGTCACCAACACCCTTGGCCTCGCGGCGATCGTCGCGGCCGCCTGCTTCGCGGCGGCGCCCATCGTCGGGCTCGTCGCGGCCGCCGACGCGACGGCGGGCGTGGATCGCTGGCTCGCTGCGGTGCGGGCGCTCACGCTGCCCACCGTCGCCGCTGCGGCGGCCGTGGCCGCGGCGCAGTGGGGCCTTGCCCGGCTGCGGTTCGAGAAGCGGATCCGGATGACGCCTCAGGAATTCCAGGAAGAGATGAAGAGCATGGAGGCCGACCCGAAGGTCCGCCTCAGGCGGGAGCAGGGATCGCGTAGCCATACCGCTCGATGAACGGTCGCCAGCGGTCGGCGATCTCGCCCACGAGCCGCGGGTCGTGGGAATACGTGTTGGTGCGGTAGCGCTTCATCGAGCGGGCCTGCCGCTCGAAGTGAGGCAGCGCGCGGTCGAACCCGCCGAGTTCGAGGCTGTCGTAGACCTCGCGCATGCGGGCCACCGGATCGGCCACGAGGTCTTCGTAGCGGATCTCATGCAGGCTGCCCGCCGGCAATGTCGCCCGGTCGCGCTCGAAGGCGGCATACATCTCATCGAACGCGGCGAACACATAGCGTTCGAGCGCGTCGCCCGTGTCGACCTGCATCGCCTGCGAATGGTGGAGCGACCGCCAGAGCCGCATCGTCGAGGGGAACACCACGAACGGGTCGCGGACGACGTGGAGAAACCGTGCTCCCGGGAACATCTCTGCGAGCACGCGCATCCGCGCGGTGTGCGGCGGGCTCTTGAGCACCGGGCGGCGCGGGTCGCGGATCGCCATGAGCGTGAGGAAGCGGCGCATCGTCCGCTTCCATGACGCGAGATCCTCGGCGGAGAGCGTGGCGAGGTCGAGCGCGCGTGGCCGGTCGGGCGACGTCATTGGAAACGCCATGCGGCGGTAGGGGGAGGGCGCGCCCATGTTGGCCAGGGCGAATTCGTCCTCCTGCGGACGGTGCCAGCCGGCCGAGACATCGTCCATTGGCCGCTTCGACGGCATGATCCAGCTGAGCGCCGACGTCACCAGCTGCTCGGTGAGCAGGAAGTGGCCTGGGGCGAAGCATTGGTAGGTCGTCGGGCAGCAGAACCGGTCGTCGAGCATGAGCAGCTCGTGGAGGAGCGTGGTGCCCGACCGCCAGTGCCCGATGATGAAGAGCGGCGGCTCCGTGGCCGGCGGGTTTTGCAACTGCCGCCGGAACCGCGCCATGGAGAGCGGCTCGGCGACGGAGTTGAAGGCCGCGGCTGCCGTGATCGTGCCCATCAGCCCCCAGCGCGAAAGCGACGCGCGGCCGCCATGCTCGGCGACGAGGTCGAGCCAGACGCCCAATGGCATGCCGTGCCAGAACCGCGGGCTCCACCAGGGATAAGCGTGAAAGGTTTCCTTCGCCATGGCTGCCATGCTACTCAAGAATCGCCCTGGCTGGCGCGGCCCCGGCGATGTGCGGTGGATCGAGTGCCTTTTCGAGATCGGCGGCCACCGTGGCGGCGGTGGGCCGGCCGGTCTTGCGCACGGGCTCGCCGCCGTCGACGGGCAGGATGATCAACGTCGGAAATGCCTTCACGCCGAACCGCCGGCAGATGTCGGCGTCGCGGTCGGCATCGACCATCACGCAGACGCTCCGCCGCGAGAGCCCGACCACCCGCTCTTCGGCGAGCGTGCGCTGGGTGAGATCGGCGGAGAACCGGCACCACGTGGCCCGGAAAACGAGCAGGAGCGGCTTCCGCTCGGCGGTTGCCCGCTTGCGGCCGGCCTCGTAACCGCTCACGTATTCGATGCCGTGCCCAGCCCCCGCCCCGTCGGCGATCTCCACGCCGCCGACGAGCAGGTCGGGCATGACGGGCAGCACGGCCTCGTCGCGGATGTCGCAGCCGGCGAGCGCGAAGAGCGACGCCGCCAAGACGCTGGCGCGGGAAAACGACGGAGGAAACTGGCTCGGCATGGCGGGTTGGTAGGTGGGTGGGCGGTGGGCTCACAACCCCGTTTCGGCAGGGTCGCCGCCGACCTGGCAAGCGGGGCAGGGGGCGCAGTCACGGCAATGCCAGCCGCCGCGGATTGGGCGGCCTGAAGCCTTCGCGGAGCCGTTGTTGCGTCGCCGCCGCGACGATAGAGTCCCGCCGCCCGTGTTTGCCCGACCTTCAATAGCCGCGTCGTGCGCTGCCGCCGCGATCGTCATCGCGTCGGTCGGATCGGGGTGCAGGCTCATGCCCCGCGGGCCGGTGCCGCAGGATCTCGCCGCAGCGCGGCGGCTCTCCAACGAAGGCCTCTCGGCTGCAGATCGCAACGATCTCCTGCGGGCCGAGGGGCTGCTCGAACGGGCCGTGAAGAGCTGCCCCACCGACGTCGATGCCCGGCGCCACTATGCCGACGTGCTCTGGAAGCGTGGCGAGCAGCTCGAAGCCGTGAGGCAGATTGCCGCGGCGCTCGAGCTCTCGCCGGGCGACGTGGGCCTCTGCATCGACGGCGGCAGGATGTACATGGAGCTCGGCCTGCTCGACGACGCCGACCGGCTCGCCGCCGACGCGGTGCGTGCCGCGCCGCGGTCGGCCGACGCCTGGCACCTGCATGGCCAGGTGGCGCTCGCCCGCGGCCGGGCCGAAGATGCGCTCGCCGACTTTCATCGTGCGCTGGCGATCGTGCCGGAAGACCGCGAGGTGCTTCTGGCGACCGCCGAGGTCTACCGGCGGCTCAATCGCCCGCAGCGGGCCCTCGCCACGCTCGGCATTCTCGGCGAAACCTATGGCCCCAACGGCACTCCCCCCGACGTGCTCGCGCTCGAGGGGATGGCGCTCGAATCGCTCGGCCGCCCCGCCGACGCGATCGAAGCCTATCGGCAGGCAGTCGCCCGCGGCGGCTCCACGCCCGAGATCGAGAAGCGGCTCGTGGCGCTGTCGTCAGGCCCGCCGTCGGGCGAGCCCGCGGTCATTCGCCGGTAGTCGTGCGGCCGGTGAGCAGGTCGAAGGCGCCGATCGCCGGCACCAAGAGGCTCGCCGTCGCGAAGCCGTAGGCGGTGGCCGTCACGAGCAGCACCTGCAGCGAGTTGCCCTGCAGAAACCCGGTGATCGCCACGAACGTGAGCGCCGGCAGAAGTGCCGCAGCCCAGGCGATGGCCGGCGAAGGATTGCGGGCCGAGAGCGCGGCGTAGAGACCGACCGCGCCGCCGACGATCGCGGCGAGAAAGGGCGCGAGCTGCAGTTCGAAGCTCGAGCCAAACGCCACCATGATCCGCATCGTCGTGGCCACGCCGACGAAGAGGAAGGCCACGGTGCCGAGCGCCACGGCGATCGCGCGGCGCGAGGATGGATAGGAAAGCCCCACGTGCAGCCCGAGCACGGCTGCGAAGAAGAGCAGGATCGCCATTCCGAGCGCGAGGTAGAGGCCGTCCTCGAGGCTCGCAATGCCGGTCGCCACGAGCGCGCCGGCGAGCGCGAGCGGCAGGATCACGATCTCGCGGGCCACGGCAAGCACACCGAGCAGCTTGCCCCAGATGAATTCCTCCGGCTCGAGGTCGCTGACGAGCAAGAGATCGAGTGAGCCGCGGTCGCGCTCGGTCGTCACGCTGGTCACGGCGAGCGCCGCCACCGCCACGAGGCTTGCCAGCGCCATCGGCACCACGGCCACTGCGACGGCGAGCCGGTCGGGCCGCTGCGCGCGGGCCTCCGTCATGATCCCGGCCACCGCGGCGGCGAAGAGCACAAGCCAGGCGAGCCGCACGAGCAGGATCGCGCGGCCGTGGGCCCGCGTGCAGATCTCCCGCCAGAGAATCGGGTTCTTCCAGACTTCCCGCGACGGTCGGCGAGCGGCCGCCGGCTGCCCGGCCGACTGCTGCCGCGGCTCGCCCGCGAGGCTCCAGCGCCGCACCCGCGCCACGGCGATCGCGTTGGTGCCGATGATGATCGCCGCGCAGAGGCCGAGGAACGGCCAGAGGAGCGGCAGGTCGGAGGGCCTGAGCGCGGCAAACACGGCGCGCGCCGGCGAGACGACCGCGCCGGCATCGGGGCTGAATCGTGCGGCGGCCAGTTCACCGGCGGCCACCCAGGCCGCGAGCGCGAACATCGTGATCGAGAGCGACTGAAACGTGGTCTCCTTCCAGAAGGCAACGGTGGTCGCGAGGCTCGCCGCGACGAGCGCGGTCGCGGCCGTCACGGCGAACAGCCGCGCAAGCTGCCCCGCCGTCACCCCGCCGAAGAGCCCGGCGATCGCGAAGACCGGCACCGCCGCGAGGAGCAAAAGCATCACACGCACGAGGCTGGCGGCGAGCTTGCCGAGCACGAGTTCGCGGTCGGAGAGCCGGCTGACGAGCAGCAGTTCGAGGGTGCGGCGGTCTTTTTCCGCGGTGACGGCCACGGCCCCCGTCAGGGCGGCGGCGAGCGTTGCCAGGCTGAGCTGCAGCGGGGCGAGGATCCGCAGGAGGGTGGCCCCGAACCGGGCGGTGTCGCCGGCCGTGGTCACCGATTGCGTGCCGGTCACCACGAGCCAGCAGGTGGCGATGATCGCCAGCAGCGCCGCCGAGTAGATGGCGCGGGCGACGAAGAGCCCGCGGGCCCGCGGCGCAAACCTTATTTCGCGTTCAAAAACGGCTCCCAGCAGCATCGGCAGCGCGGCTCGCGGGCCGCGTCCATTGGCAGGATCAGTGGCAGAATCGGTCAGATCGCGATAGGATACTCGCTGTCTTGGCCAGCGGTGGTAATGGGGCTGGGAAGATTTTCCCCGTTCTTCGGTACTCAATATTCGGCGTTCAATAGGAGACCCTCGGCATGACGATGCACGGCAGCAGGTGTGTAACGACTTCATTGGTCGCGAATTTCATCCGTAACACGTGCCTCCTCGCGGCGGGCATCCTGCTCGCGCTGGCCGGCACCTCGGCCCATGCCCAGGTCACCGCGCAGACGCTCATCGGCAAGGCGGTCTCCGACGACTCGCAGACGCAGGAGGTCACCGGGGCGATCAACCGCTTCCGCGACCGCGACATCGACGGCTGCCGCGCGATTCTCGAGCGCGTGAAGAGCAATAACGTGAAGATGCCGCCGCCGGGCGTGATGATGGCGATGCTCTGGCTGAGCGTGAACCAGCTCGGACCGGCGCGGGCCGAACTCGAGGAGTCGGTGATCAAGTTTCCGAAGGATCCCGAGCCCTACCTCATGATGGGCGACCTCGCCTTCCAGGATCGCCGCGTGACCGACGCCGACATGCTCTTTCAGAAGGCGTCGCAGCTCACCACCGAATATGCCGAAAACGCCAAGCGGAAGCGTGACTTCGAGATCCGTTGCCACGCCGGCAATGCCGCGGTGGCCGAGGCCCGCAAGCAGTGGGAGGCGGCCCAGGGACATCTCAAGAGCTGGATCGATCTCGATCCCGACAATGCCAGCGCGCACCAGCGGATGGGCATCGTGCTCTTCCAGTTGAGCAAGCCGCAGGAGGCGCTCGAGCAGTTTCGCGAGGCGAAGAAGCTCGACACGAAGGCAGTGCAGCCGGAGTTGGCGATGGCGCGGCTCTATGACGACGCCAAGAAGCGCGAGACGGCCAAGAAACTGATCGAGGCCGCCATCAAGGAGGCCCCGAAGGATCCGGCCGTGCTGCTGGCCGCGGCCCAGTGGTATCTCGGTCAGGGCGACCTCGAGCGGTCGAAGTCGATCGCCGAGCAGGCGCTCTCGATCGACGCCAAGAGCCTCGAGGGGAAGGTCGTCCGCGGCGCGATTGCCCGCGTGGCCCGCGATTACAAGACGGCGGAGAAATTCTTCTACGACGCCCACGTGCAGTCGCCCGGCAACTTCCCCGCCTCCAACTCGCTGGCGCTGGTGCTCATCGAGTCGGATGACAAGGAATCCCGGCAGCGGGCGCTCGAGATGGCCGAGGCCAATGCGGCGATGCACCGCGAGAATTCACCGCAGCAGATCAACGCCCTCACGACGCTCGCCTGGGTCTACTACAAGCTCGGCCGCCGCGAGGATGCCGAAAAGATCCTGGCCCAGATCACACAGAACAACGCGTTGACCACCGACGGCGCCTACTACGTGGCCAAGCTCCTCTCCGACCGCGGCGAAAAGGATCGCGCCCGGAAGATCCTCGAGGAGGTCTTGGCCAACGAGCCGATGTTCGCCACGCGGCCCGACGCCGCCGACCTGCTCGCGAAACTCAAGGGCGAAGCCGGCGGCGGCTGAAGTAGGACAGGCTTCAGCCTGTCATAAGTAGACCGCTTCAAGTAGACCGCTTGCTCCGCAAGCGGATCTAAAACCGCTTGCGGAGCAAGCGGTCTACTATCGAGCAAGCGGTCTACTATCGAGCAAGCGGTCTACTTTTGGAACAAGCAGAGTACGAGCGACAGGCTGAAGCCTGTCCTACCGCGCCGGGGTTGGAATCCGTTCCTGCTCGAGGACGGGCATCGAGCGGATCGTGACGCCTGACGCCGGCTGCTGCGTCGGCGGCATTCCCGGCTGGGCGGGCATGCCGCGCCGCATCATCATCGCGCGATTCCGCGCCCGGATCCGGTCGCTGCGGAGCGGGATGCCGGGATAGGCCTCGATCGGCACCTCGAGGCTCGGCAGCCCGATCCGGCTGCCGTCGCCGAAGTATGTAAACATCTCGATCGCCCGCGCGTCGCCCGGGATCGTGGCGAGCGAGACCGTCAGGAGCGAGAACACCGCCGCCCGGCTGATGGTGCGATACACCACCGCCTGAAAACTCCGCCGCATGGAAAGATTCCGCTGGAGGTTCGTGCCGGCCACGGCATTCCTTCGATTGGAAGGATCGGCAACGCCTCGGCGCGGGGTGACGATTTTCGAGCAAAACTGCCCGACCGGCACGACCGGCAAGGTCAGGGGTCTGCCACGGAAGCCCGACGCGCAAGCGAGGTGTGTGGGGATGGACCGCGGATTGTCCTTGCTTGCGCTGCGGGCTTTCGTAAGACAGGTTTTTCGGCCGCGTTGTAGGCTTGTTGCATGCCGATCCCCCTTGTCACCTGCATTGCCGCGAGTGTTGCTGCGGCCTGCGCTGTGGTGGCCGTCTGGCGGGCACGCGGCTCGACGGGGGTGCCCGCCGCATGGTGGGCGGTGGCGGCCTGCCTGGCGCTGGCACTCGACGCGGGCAGCCGTGTGGGCGCCCCTTCCGATCCCGCCGCGGCGGCGCGGATGCGGCTCGTCGTCGCGGCGCTCGCCGTCTGTCCGGCGATGTCGCTCCTGGGTGCCAAGCGTCCGCAGCACGGGGTCTGGCAGCTGATCGTGGCGTCGCTCGCCGTCGTGATCGCGATGCCGGCCCTCTCCGCCGGGCTCGTGCGGCCGGGTAGCCTGCCCGATGTCCACCTGCTCGGGCGTGGATTCCTGGCCGTGCTTGCCGCCGTCGGCTGGATGAACTTTCTCGCCACCCATAACGGGCCCGCAGCGACGCTTATCACCGCGGGGCAGCTCGCGGTGATCCGGCCTTTCCTGCCCGGCATCGCCGCGGACCGGGCATTGCCGCAGGATTCGCTCGATTGCATGGGGGCGTGCCTGATCGCTGCCGGGGCGGTGCTGGCGGCAGCGTGGCCGCTCGTGCGACAAGGCGGCGGAGCGTCCGGCCGCGGCGCCGTCGACGCCGTGAGCAGGGCGATGAACCCGCCGTTTCTCGCGCTCCGCGAAACGCTCGGCGCCGCCTGGGCGCTGCGGATCGCCGAACGCTTCGATACCGTCGCCGCCGCTCGTGGCTGGCCCTGCCGGCTCACGTTTCGCGGCGCAGAGGTCGGTGGCGACCCGGCCGACGCGTCGTGGCACCGCGACGCGCTGCGGGCCTTCAAGGCGCTCATGAACCGGTTCGTCGACGACGCCTGGCTCGCGCGGCACGGCTGGGAGTAAGTAGACCGCTTGCAAAGTAGACCGCTTGCTCCGCAAGCGGATCCGGAGCGGGATCCGGAGCGGGATCCGCTTGCGGAGCAAGCGGTCTACCAAGGGAGATTGAGGGTCTTGCGGGTTGGAACGACGTGTCGTTCGCGATCGCGTCGAGAATCTTCCGTTCGATGCAGGCCCGACATTGGCCCCCGCGTGAGGAGGGCGGTAGACTTGCGGGCTGTTTCAACGGCTATCGTTGAACCCCATTCCCTTTCGAGGAGCTCTCCATGGCCGATGAATCCAAGTCCCAGCGTCCCGCCGCCCCCGAGCAGATGCAGGTGCCGGTCGACGAATCGCACATCGTCGCCCACTATGCCAACTTCTGCCGCGTGACCGGCACCCCCGAGGAACTCATCGTCGACTTCGGCCTCAACAAGCAGGTCGCCGGCACGTCGCCCGAGACGATCCAACTCACGCAGCGGATCATCGTGAACTTCTTCACCGCCAAGCGTCTCGCCTATGCCCTCGGCATGGCGGTCCAGCGGCACGAACAGGCCTTCGGCCTGCTCGAGACCGACGTCCAAAAGCGGGTGGTCCACCAGCAGCAGGCCAAGGCCTGATCCGGACGAGCCGGCATTGCCCGGCCTGAAGACATCGCCCCATGAGCACGGCCGACGAACAGGCGATCGAGGAGGCGCGGCAGCAAATCCGCGCGCTTATCGATGAGATCGATATCCTCTCCCGCAACAACCTTGCGGAGGCTGATTTCTTTCGTGGCCTGCTCGATCGCGTGATCGAGGCGATGGGGGCCGTGGCCGGCCTCGTCTGGCTCATCGGCGAGCAGGGGCGGGTCGAGCCCGTCTGCCATGCAGGCATGCAGGGCACCGGGCTGACGGACGAGAAAGAATCGCAGGAGGCCCACGGCCGGCTCGTGCAGACCCTGATCGGGAATCCGACGGGGCTGCTCGTGCCGCCGCGGGCCGGCCTGACCGGGCCCGACGGCAAGCCGGCGGCTGACAACCCGACCGACCTGCTCGTCGTCTCTTCGCCGATCGACCGGGCGGGCACTCGCGCCGGAATGATCGAGGTCTTCCACCACCCGAATGCCCCCGACGTCGAGCGCGGATATCTGAAGTTTCTCGAGCAGGTGTCGGCCGTGGCCGGCGGCTATCTCGAGCGGCGGCAGCTCGTCACGCTCGACTCGCAACAGGCGGCGCTCACGCAGGTCGATCGGTTCAGCCGCGCGGTCCACGAATCGCTCGACCCCATCGCCACGGCATTCGTGCTGGCCAACGAGGCCCGGCGGATCATCGGCTGCGATCGCGTGAGCGTGCTCGTGAAGCGGCGGCGCAAGCTCCGGCTCGAGGCGGTGAGCGGCCAGGAATCGATCGAGCGGCGGGCCACGGCCGTGCAGGCTATTGAAGCGCTCGTCCGCGTGGTGGCGAAGGCCGGCGATCCGCTCTGGCATCCCGATCCCGCCCGCGAGCTCCCGCCGCAGATCGAGGAGGAGCTCGAGCACTACATCGACGAATCGCATGCGACGGCGCTGGCAATCATCCCACTGGAGAAGCCGCGGCCCACGCCGGTGGTGAAGCCGGGGGGCGTCGATGCGGTGGCCGTGGCGAAGGCCGAGGCGGCGCCGAAGCAGGCTCCCGAGCCGATCGGCGCGATTGTCGCCGAATGGTTCTCGTCGAGCACGTTCGACGGGGGCAAGCGGGCCCGCGTGGAGCTCGTCGCGGAGCACGGCCGCGTGGCGCTTTCCAACTCGCTCGTCCACACGGGGCTGCCGTTCTACGGCATCTTGAACCTGCTCGGTAAATCGAAGGTGCTGACCACCGCCCGCAACCTGCCCCGCACGGTGCTCGCGGTGCTCGCGACGCTGGCGGGCATCCTCGCGCTCATCTTCATTCCGGCCGACCTGCGGCTCGAGGGGAAGGGCTCGCTCGAGCCGGTCAATCGCCGCGATGTCTTCGCGGAGATTCAAGGCGTGGTCGAGCGGCTCGAGCCCGGTCTCGAGCACGGGGCCGAGGTGAAGGAGGGGCAACTCTTGGCCACGCTCCGCAACACCGATCTCGAGGTGGCGCTCACCGACGTGCTCGGCCGCAAGGCGTCGAGCGAGGAGCAGCTCGTGTCCACCCGCCGCGGGTTGCTCGAAGACAGCAAGATCTCGGCCGACGAGAAGACCCGCATGGCCGGCCGCGCCGCGCAATTGCAGCGGGAGATCGAGAGCCTCGAGGAGCAGCGGAAGCTTTATGAAATGAAGAAAAAGGACCTGCTCGTCCGCAGCCCCATCGACGGCGTGATCGTGACCTGGCAGGTTCGCGATCGGCTGATCCTCAGGCCGGTGGAGCAGGGGCAGGTGCTCATGAGCGTGGCCGACAAAACAGGCCCTTGGGAGCTCGAGGTGCACATGCCCGACGATCGCCTCGGCCACATCAACCGCGCCGCCGCGGCCGCCAAACAGGCCGGCCGCGAGCTCGAGGTGGATTACATCCTGGCGACCGATCCCGGCACGCGGCACAGGGGCACCGTCAAGGAGATCCACGAGCAGGCCGAGGTCCGCGGTGAGCAGGGCAATACCGTGCTCGTGCGTGTCACGATCGATCCCAGCCGCCACGAGAAGGAAGAGCTTGGTGCGGGGGCGAGCGTCACGGCCCGGATCAACTGTGGCAAGCGTCCGCTCGGCTATGTCTGGTTTCACGACGTGCTTTCATTCATCCAATCGCAGATCCTCTTCCGGCTCTGGTGAGGCCCCCATGCCCGTGCGACTCCTGCTTCTTGCTTCGCTTCTCATCTCCTGTCCGCTCGCCGCCTTTGCCGAGGAGCCCGTGCTCGAGCGCTGCCTCGTGTCGCTCGTGGAGGAGGCGAAGGTTCCGGCCCGCGAGCCGGGCGTGCTCGTGGAGCTCACCGTCCGCGAAGGGGCCACGGTCCGCCGCGGCGACGTGATCGCGAGGATCGACGACGACCAGCCGCAGATGGAGAAGCGGAAGGCGAAGGCCGAGCACGACCAGGCGATCGCGAAGGCGGAGAGCGACGTCGACGTGCGGTATTCCATCACCGCGGAGCAGGTGGCGGAGGTCGAGCACAAGAAGGCTCTCGAATCGCATGCCAAGGTGCCCGGGAGCGTGACGGAAGTGGAGCGGGCGCGGCTCATGCTCAACGAGCGAAAGAGCGAGCTGCAGATCGAGCAGGCCCAGCTCGAGCAGCGGATGGCGACGCTCGCGGCGGCGTCGAAGGGAGTGGAGCTCGAGGCGGCCGAAAACTCGATCGAGCGGCGGCTGATCAAGAGTCCGCTCGATGGCGTGGTCGTTCAGATCTTCCCGCACCAGGGGGAGTGGATGCAGCCGGGCGACCCGCTGGCCCGCGTCGTCCGCGCCGACAAGCTCCGCGTGGAGGGCTACGTCGATTCGAGCCGCTTCGGTCCCGAGGAGGTCCGCGACCGCCCGGTGACGGTCGAGGTGAAGCTCGCCGACGACCGCAAGGAATCGTTTCAGGGCCGGATCGTGTTCACGAGCCCGCTGGTGGAGAGCGGCGGCGATTACCGCGTGTTTGCCGAAGTGGAAAACCGCCAGGCCCCCGGCTCCGGCCAGTGGCTCCTGCGCGCCGGCCAGACCGCCCGCATGACGATCCACTCCTCCCAGCCTCCCAAGTA
>JBIIOK010000170.1:0-4524 GCA_044336985.1 Pirellulales bacterium
GCCAGCGGGTCGGCGATCTGCGTCACGAGCCGTGCTTCGAGCTCCGGCGTGAGCAATACGTTGTTATCGAGCTCCACGCGGATCATCCGGAAGGCCTCGGCGATCTCCGCGGTCTCGCCGGCGGCCCGCGCCGCCGCCTCGCCCAGCCGCGCGGCGGCTGACGATTCGGAATCGCCGCTTCCAGCCGCGTCGCCCGAAGCGGCGTCCGCGGGATGCGATTCGGCGTTTGCCACGCGGTCGCGCACCTGCGTGAGATCGGCGATGCAGCTTTCGTAGCGGCGGCGCAGGATGATCTCGCGGGCTTCCAGCATGGCGAGCAGCGCCTCGGGGGCGACGACATCGAGCGTCCAGGCATCGCTCGCCCCCTTGTTGGGACCGCCGTCGAGCGTGCATCGATCCTCGGCAGTCACCACGAGCGAGAGTTTCCCGCCCGGCGCGAGGGCCAGCGGTTCAAGCGGCACGCGGAAGGGCCGCTCGGCCGTCATCTCGACGATCGCTCCATCTCCGGACGGCAAGGCGATCGGCAGCGTGGCCGTGGGTCCGCCGGCGACCGAGAGCGTCGCCGCCGCCGCCGCGAGCGCGTGATCGTCGGCGACCGTGCCCTCGAGCGGAATCGTGGCCCGCGGCGTGACGGCGGTGGAGATGCCCCGCATCCGCACCGTGACACTCGGAGGTTCGTCGGGCACGGCCGCGAGCACGAACGAGATCGGCTCGCGATTCACGAGCCCGTCGGTATCGATGAGCCGCACGACGAACGTGCGTTCGCCTTCGAGCCGATCCACCCGCGCGGCGATCTGCCGGCCGCCATCGGCATTGGCATTGGCGGCCGGCATCGTGGCGAGCGTCTCCTCACTCCCCTCGGCAATCCCCGTGATCGTCGCCGCCGAGAGCGGCTTGGTGGACGTGCAGGCAATGTCGACCGTCGAGCCGCGCGGAACCTGCACGATCCGCGACGCGGCCACCTGCCGCTGGCCGCCGCCGAGGTAGGCCGGCAGCGTGTAACGGATCGTGAGCGACTCGAGCGCCGGCGCGTCGACCACCTCGAGCCTGAGGTTCCGCAGCCGCGCATCGCCGCCGCGAACCTCGAGATCGACATCGTCGGTGACGGCCCTGAGCACGTGCCCGAAGGCCTGGGAGCCTTCGACGACACCGCCCCGCATGCCCATGCGGTCGGTCTTCCAGCCGCCTTCGCCACGGCTGCGCAGGTCCACCACCTCGGGGATGATCTTGTTCGCGTCGGCCCTGACGACGATGTCGACGTCGCTGCCGCGGGCCACCTTGCGGCGGCCCGCCGCCGAGAAGCCCTCGGCCGCGAGGCTCGTGTTCCGAGGCCACGGCTCGTCGCCGAGCCAGACCATCCGGCGCACCCAGAGGTCGGCCACGGCCGGCCGCGCAACAGCGAGGCCGCCGATGCTCGCCGCGGCGGCGAGCCCCGCGAGGGCCAGGCCCACGAGCCGGCGACGGCGAAAGAACGTGGCGGGCCGGACACCGCCCGCCACGGCCACGGCCTCGTCGATCGTGCGGCCGAACAGCGCCGGGTCGATGTCGTCGCGCGGTGCTCGCGAGAGCTCGATCGCGGTGGAGAGGCTGTCGCGGAACCCGGCATGCCCGCGCTCCAAGAGCGTGGCGAGCGACGCGTCGTCGAGCGGCGCTGACAGTCGCGAGAAGAGCTTGCCCCGCAGGAGCAGGAGCAGCCCGACACCCACGGCCGCGGCCGCCGCCCCGCGCACCCAGGCGGGCGGCTCGAGCAGCCAGTCGAGCGCGAGCGACCCCCAGAAGACGGCGGCGCCGGCCAGGCCGACGAGCGCCAGCGACTCGACCCAGATCCACCGGCGCGTCTGCCGACGCAGACCGTCGAGCAGCCGCCGCAGCGCGTCGAGGCCCTCGCGCGCCGCCGCGCTCGCGGCGGCCGGGGCCGCGCGGGGCGTTTCGACAACGGCAGGAGCGAGCGACGACACGCGGGAAGGTTCCTGGGGGCTTGTGCGGCTTGGCATCAGGCGAGCTTCACGAGGCGGCGCACGATCCATTCGCAGCACAGGAGCCCCGTGCCGAGGGCGAGCAAGATCGCATTGAGACGTCGCTTGAAGCCGCCGTCGGCCGCGCCGGTCTCGTATTCGCGTCGCGAGCGGTCGGGAATCCGTGCGGCCAACGCGCGCGAATCGTCAGGAGTCCAGGCGGCCTGCGCGAGGTAGCGGGCCGATCCGTCGGAGAGAGTCGCGAGCTGGTCGAGCACGCCGCGGTCGAGCTTTGGCCGCTCGAGCTCGCGGTCGGGGAGGCGGGCCTGGATGCGGCGTGACACCTTGTCTTCGGAGTTGCCGCCGAGCTCCACGTCGATCCGCCAGGCGCCCTCGCGCGAGGCGACAAAGCCCCCCTGCAACACGCCCGGCCGGCCCGGCTCGGGCAGGAGCGGCACCCGCACGATTGCGCCGTCGGGACCGGCCGCCGTGCAGGACGCCACTGGGGCGGCCTCCCCCTCCGAGCCGACGACACGGACGACCACGTTGGATCCGACGGCATAACGGTCTCGTTCCACGAGCACGCGTGCCCGCCGCGACCCGCGAAGGAGTCGCCCCTGCGAGACATGCCGGACGAGCTGGGTCGTGAGCCGCTCGAAGACGGCGTCGTCGATGCCGCGCAGCCGCCACGTCTCGCCGCTGCCCAGAAAGAAGACGTTGCCGGAGCCGTAGAACTGCCCCGCCATGTAGATCAGGCCGTCGTCGGAGCGGGCGGTTCCGAGCCGGACCGCGCCGGGCGGCTCCACGCGGGCATAGACGGTCGCGCCCGGCTTGGCGACGCCGGTATCGAAGCAGGAGTAGACGCCCGCGAATTCGCTCCAGACCGTCTGGCTCGAGATGCGGCTCGCACCGAGCCAGAGAAACTCCGCCTCCTGGCCGTCGCGGGAGAAGACGAGCGGCATCGGCTCCTCGTATCCCGGCCGCTCGCCGAGCCGCACGGCATCGGAGCGACGCAGTTCCACCGGGTGAAGGTTTCGGAGCACCGCGGTCTCCGAGTCGGCCAGCCACGCATCCATGAAGACATTGCCGGCGACGAGCACGAGCCCGCCCGACTCCTGGGCCACCCACCGCTCGAGCCGCGCCTGTGCCGCCTGATCGAGGAGCCGCCAGTCGTAATCGATGGCGATGACCACGTCATACTCGCCGAGCTCCTGCGCCGTCGTCGGAAAGCCGTCGAGAATCCGCCTGGCGTCTTGGGAGATGCCGGGGGCGGCCGTGCCGAGCAGCACGTCGACCGCGAAGCTCTTGTCGCGTTCGAGCACGTTGCGCACGAACTGATACTCGCGCGACGGCCCTCCCGCCATGAGGAGCACCTGTGTGATCCGATCGACGACCTCCACCTCGGCGGCCTGCAGGTTGTCGGCCGGCGTCCGGTCGGCGGCCGGGGGCTGCACCCTGAGCGACAATTCATACCGGCCCGCGGCCTCGATGGCGGGCACGTCGAACCGCACGGCCGACAGCGCGCCGTCGGCGGTGAGCACCGCCTCCGCCGTGTCGATCGTTCGTCCAGCCCTGCCGTCGGAGGTGTCGACGAGCTCCACGCGCACCGTCTGCCCGGCAAGGCCCTGCGACTGCAGGTAGCCGGTCACCGCGAATCGGTCGCCCGGGAAGACCCGCGCGGGCACGAGCAGATCGGCCACGCGGACATTGGCGGGCAGCCGCTCCGAACCGATGCCGAGGGCATGCACCGCCACGCCGGCCTTGGCGAGGGGCGCCGTCGCCGCGGCGGGGTCGATGCCCGCGTTGTTCGCGCCATCGGAGAGCAGGATCACCCCCGCGAGCGTGCCCGGGGGTTCGTGGTCGAGCACGCGCAAGAGCGTTTCACCGATCCGCGTCTCAAACCCGCGCGGCGCAAGCCGCTCCTGCCAGCCGGAGGGCGCCGCGGCTTCCTTCCCTGCCCCGGCGGCGGGCAGCACCACGAGCGGCTCGGCGTCGGCGTCGAACCGCCAGACCGAGACTTCGTGCGTGGGGGCGAGGGCCGCGAGCAGGCCACCGCGTTCGAGGACCTCGAGGGCGCGGCCCCCGCGGCTGGTGGCGGCCGCGGCTTCCGCCGGTGCGGTCGCTGCCGGATCGTCCTCGAGCGTCATGCTGGCGCTCGAATCGACGACCACGGCCACCCGCGAGGGGAAGAGGATCTCGTGCTCGGCCTTCCGCTCGAAGTCGAGGTAGGCGGCTGCCAGCGCCGCCAGCGCGCCGAGCCGCAGCCCCGCGAGCAACAAGCCGAAGCCGCGCGGCAGTTCGGCGGCGTCGCGGCGGTACATCCAGAGCACGAATAGCGCGATCGCTGCCAGGCCGAGCACCAAGAGCGGCATCTGCCACCACTGCGAGAAGCCGTCGACCAGCGCGCTCGTCACGCGGTGGTGCACCCGCTCCGTCGCGGCGAGGAGGCTCATGGCTGGAATGGATTCGGGCATGGAGTGGCGATCGCGTCCGTCAGCGGGAAGAAGCCGGCCGGGAGGCCGGATGGTAGCTGACCGAATAGGAGAGCAGCTGCTCGGCGACGAGCACC
>JBIIOK010000197.1:0-3796 GCA_044336985.1 Pirellulales bacterium
GGCCGCCGGCTCGCGGCGCGAGATGATCGCGACCGTCTTCGGCTCTTTGCCGCCGACCGTGATCGACGACGACCAGTAGGGCCCCACCTGGCGGGTCCCGTTGAATGTCGCCAACAACACGGCGCCGTCCACGGGCCGCTTCTTCGAAGAAAGCCACATGCCGCCGAGCCGGCCGAGATCGCCGACCACCGTGTCGTTGCCCATGATCTTCGTGATCACGCCCTCCAGTTGCTCGGGCGTCTTTTCGAGCGGCCGCGCCGAGTCTGCCGCCGCGGTTTCGAGGAGTACCATCTGCTCGGCAACGGCGGCGAGGTTCTTGTACCAGCCGACGAGCAGTTTCTTGCGGGCCGGATCCTCGGGATCGGCGACGCCCTCGAGTTCGTCGAACGAAGCATCTGCCTTCGCGATTGCCGCCTCGAGCCCCGAAAAGTCGAGCGGCTCGGGCTCCGGCACGACGGGAGCGGCCGGCTCCTTCGCGGGCGGCTCTTCTTCCGTGAAGAGGTCGTTCGCCGGCGCCGCGGGCTGCTCGGCCGGCGGGGCGGGTTCGGTGACGGCATCCGCTGCCACGGCAGTGGCGGCGTCGTCGCCAGTCGGCTCCGTCTCCGTCACAGCGGGAGCCTCGACGCCCTCGGCCGCGGCGGGCAGCGAGTCGAGCGACGCGGCCTGATCGAGCTTCGGACCGCCGGCAGTTGACGGCTTCCTGAAGCCCGGCTGGAACTTTTCGGGCAGCAGGAAAGCCACTTCAGGCGGCACCAACTTCGTGAACTTGAACGGATCCTTCTGGAATCCCCAGACGAGGATCGCGTAGGTGATCGGCAAAGCCATCAGGCCGCCGAGCACGATGCCGACGATTTGGCCGATGCCGCCACCGCTCGACTTGGCCGGCTTGGCGGCCTTTGGCTTCTTCTTCGCGGCAGCCGGGGCAGGTGCCACGGCTTCGTCTACGGCTCCGGCGCCTACCGCGACCAACGCGCCACCTACGGCCTCGGCCGCCTCGTCCATTCCGAAGTCTGCATCGCCAAAATCGGGGGCATCGGCTTCGGCGATACCGAAGCTCGGCGATTCCTCACCCTCATCTGCCAAAGCGGCCACTGCCTCGTCATCGGCGAACGGGAAACCATCGGATTCAATCTTCTCGGCTGCCTCCACGCTCTCGTCGGTAGCAGACGGCTCGCCATCCAGATCCGGCATGCCAACGAGCGACTTGTCACCGGCGTCGGCCCAATCATCGATCGAAATCACGTCGCTCGGCGACATGACGCCCGAGTTGCCCGTGCCGATTTGAATCGCCGAAGAAAGGACGGCCGATTCCCCCGTCTCGCGATCCTGTTCGTGCTCATGCAGGTCATCGCCCGGGAAGACGGCCAGTGGCGTCTCGGCCACGGCCTCGGCAGCCGGTTCCTCGGTCAGCCACTCGTCGACCATCGCGGCATCGTCCGCACCATCCAGGTCGCCAAGGCTGGAGATTCCTTCCTCCGGGGAATTCAGTTCGGCTTCGGCGAACGGGAGGTCTTCCCCCCCGATCCCTGTGATTTCGGGAAGCGCCGCCGACAGCTCGTGCGGCACCGCGGAGAGGTCGATGGGGAGCGACTCCTCGGCAAACTCCTCGAACACGCCCGCGATGTCTTCTCCAGCGGTATCTCCAGCAGCATCTTCAGCCGCGGCATCGAAGACGCCGGGAAACGGGTCATCAGCCGGGGCTTCGGCCGCGTCCGCTTCGTCTTCGAGGGAGAACGAAAAATCCCCCTGCGGCTCGGACGTATCTCCCGCGTCGATTCCTGCCCACGGATCGTTTGCGTCTTTGTCCTTGTCGTCCACCATCTATCCCTCCAGAAGGATCTGCTGTCGACGGCCGATGCGGCCAACCCTGCTGCTTACGCCAAACCCGATCCGGGCCGGTAAATCCGGGTCCCACACGCAAGTGTACCATCGCCTTTCTGGCGGAGGCCAACGGCTCCGCGGCAGCCCCACCGCCCGGAAATCAGGCAAACCCGTGGGCCGCTCCATATCGGCGGCGGAGGCTGTCGGTGAGCCACTTCTCCGAAGGCGGGCTGCCCGAGGCCTCCTGGACGAGGGCGTCGGATGTGAGCAGCCGCCCGCGGCGATGGATGTGCTCACGCATCCAGCCGAGCAGCCCCGCAAACCGCCCCGCCGCGATCTCCCCTTCGAGGTTCGGGAGCACCCGCTCCGCGGCTGCCATCAGCTGGGCGGCGTGCATGTTGCCGAGCGTGTAGGTGGGGAAGTAGCCGATCAGCCCGGCGCTCCAATGGATGTCTTGCAAGACGCCTTCGGCGGCCGACGGCGGGCGGATCCCGAAATCCTTCGTGAAGCGGTCGTCCCATGCCTCGGGCAGATCCGCCACCGGGAGCGCCCCCTGGATCACTGCTCGCTCGAGGTCGAATCGCATCATCACGTGCAGGTTGTAGGTGACCTCGTCGGCCTCGACGCGAATGAACGATGGGGCCACCGTCATGAGCGACCGCTGGAGATCCTCCGCCGTGGCACCGGCGAGCGGCTCGGGGAAGGCCCGCCGCGCCAGCGGAAAGCACCAACGCCAGAAGGCAGGCGATCGGCCCACCATGTTTTCCCAGAGCCGCGACTGCGATTCGTGGATGCCGAGCGAAGCGGCTTCGCCGGGCGGGAGTCCGTACCACTCCCGCGGCAATCCCTGCTCGTAGAGTCCGTGCCCCGCCTCGTGCAGCACGCCGAACAGCGCCGTCGGCAGGAAGTGCTCGTCCCAGCGGGTCGTGATCCGGCAGTCGTCGGGCCCCATCGTGGAGCAGAAGGGGTGATCGGTGGTGTCGAGCCGCCCGCGGCCAAAGTCGAAGCCGATCTGCGTGGCGACCTGCTGCACGAACGCCTTCTGGGCCTCGATGGGATAGCGGCGTTTCAGGAGCGCGTCGTCGGGCCGGCCGCGGGCGCCGACGCAAGCTTCGACGAGTTTCACGATGCCGCCGCGAAGCCGGTCGAACCGCTCCGCCACGGCCGGCCAGCGGGCTCCCGGCTCGTAATCGTCCATCAACGCGTCGTAGGGATCGCGATCGGGCAGCTGGCAGGCGGCTTGTTCGCGCTTCAGCGCGAAAACTCGCTCGAGCCAGGGCGCGAGCCGCGGCCACGACGATTCCGCGCGGGCCATCGTCCAGGCCTGCTGCGCCTCGACGCAGGTCTTCGCCATCTCCTCCACGAGGCGGGCGGGCAGCCGGGCCTGCTTGTCGTAGTCGTGCTTCAGGAGCCGGATCGTTGCGGCCACGTGGGGCTCGCCGCCGCGGGCCAGCTGGCCTGCGGCGAGTTTCGCGAGCCGCTCTCCCTGCTGCGGGCTCGTCCGCTGCTGGTGAACGAGCGTGGCGAGCGCAGCCACCTGGTCGGCCCGGTAGCCACCGGCCTCGGGGGGCATGAGCGTGCGCTCATCCCAGCCGAGCAGCGACTCGACCGACGCGAGCACCGCGGCCTGCCGCGCGTGAATGCAGGCCGCGGTGAACAATCCTTCGGGCGTGTTTTCGTCTGCCTTCGTGGCGGGTGAGAAGCTCATGATGGAGGAGAGTATGCTGGACCGGCCCCGGAGACGCCACCATGCTCGATGCCCTCGTGATCGCCCCCCATCCAGACGACGCCGAACTGGGCATGGGCGGCACGATCGCGCTGATGCTGGCGAAGGGGCTGAGGGTGGGCGTCCTCGACCTCACCGACGGCGAGCCCACGCCGCTCGGATCGCCCGAGATCCGGGCCCGCGAGACGGCGGCGGCGACGGAGATCCTCGGCATTCCCTGGCGCGAGAACCTCGGGCTTCCCAACCGGC
>JBIIOK010000085.1:0-11097 GCA_044336985.1 Pirellulales bacterium
TCCAGGAATCCAAGCTCCGATGGCTTCCCGCGACATCAACGTCATCGCGCTCGTGAAGGGTGGAGAGCGTTACGTCTTCCTCTACGATGACGACAGCCGCGAGGAGACGCTCCGCACGCTTGGCCGCTATGCGGCGAACCCCGACCTGAGCTTCTCCTGGTACGACGCGTCGGTGCTCGGCCAGAAAGTTCGGCAAAACGCCCCGCGTTCCAATCGGGTTCGGTTCGTGCCACCGGCCGACCGCGCCGCCTGACAAGGGGCCCGCCCATGGCCCCGCGGGAAACCTTCGCCTCCGGGATCGAGCGGTTCCTTCGTTACCTCGCATCCGAGCGGGGCGCCTCGCCGCTGACGATCAAGAGTTATCGCGAAGATCTTTTGCAGCTCGAGGAGTTTCTCACCTCCGCCGGCTGCCGCAGCCCGGGCGACGCCTCGAGCACGCTGCTGCGTCGGTTCGCCGGCGGGCTTCACGCCACCGGCTACGCGCAGTCGACCGTTGCCCGGAAGCTCGCCAGCATGCGAAGTTTCTATGCCTTCGGCCAGCGCGAGGGCTGGGTGCAGGCGAATCCTGCCAAGCCGCTCCGCAGCCCGAAGCGGCCGCGAAAGCTGCCGAAGTTCCTCACCGGCGATGAGATCGCCAGGCTGCTCGCCGCGCCGCAGGCCGGCGCCGCCGGGGGACTGCGCGATCGCGCGATCCTCGAGCTCATGTATTCCTCCGGGGTCCGCGTCCGTGAACTCGTGGGTCTCGACGACGGCGACCTCGACCTGCGGGCCGCCACGATCCGCGTCCGCGGCAAGGGCCGCCGCGAACGCCTCGGCATCGTGGGCTCCCATGCTCAGACGGCGCTGCGTCAGTGGCTCGCCGCCCGTCCCAAGACCGCGGCCGGAAAGCCCGCGAGCCGATCGCAACCGCTCTTTACGAACCGCTTCGGCGGCCGACTCTCCGTCCGCGGAGTGGCCCGGCTCCTCGAAAAGCATCTCGCCACCGCGGGCCTCACCCGCCGCGCCAGCCCCCACACGCTCCGCCACAGCTTCGCCACGCACCTGCTCGACGCCGGCGCCGACATCCGCAGCGTGCAGGAACTGCTCGGCCACAAGAGCCTCGTCACCACGCAAATCTACACCCACGTGACGACGACCCGGCTGCTCGACGCCTTCGACAAGGCCCACCCGCGCGCCCGGTAGGACAGGCTTCAGCCTGTCGCTGGCTCCCGGCACGACAGGCTGAAGCCTGTCCTACTCATCGCCAGGCGACTCTTTCACACGAGGCCGCGGCGGACGGCCCAGACGGCGGCCTGCGTGCGGTCGGTCACCGCGATCTTGCGCAGGATGTTTTGCACGTGCTCCTTCACGGTCTCGACGCTGATCGTCAGCGACTGGGCGATCTCCTTGTTGGAGAGGCCGAGGGCCATGTGGCGGAGCACCTGCGTTTCACGCTGCGTCAGCGGGATATCGGGGTCGGGGGTGGCCACCCGGTTGGCCATGGTCGTGGCCACGCGGCGGAGCTCGCCCGCCCGCATCGGCAACTGGCCGGCGGCGGCTCCCGTGATCGAATTGATGAGTTCGGCCCGCGTCGAGCCCTTGAGCATGTAGTCGTGGGCGCCGGCCGCGACTGCCCGGGCAACGTAGGTGGGGTTGTCGAACGTCGAGAGGATCACGACGCGGACGTTCGGCATGTCGGCCCGGATCTTCTCGAGGGCGGCCAGGCCGTCCTTGCCCGGCATGCGGATATCGAGCAAGACGACATCCGGCTTGAGCTTGCGGGTGAGCTTGATGGCCTCGTCGCCCGAAGATGCCTCGCCGACGATCTTCACATCCGAGCCGGCGAGCAGGCTGACGAGCCCCTTGCGCACCACCTCATGGTCGTCCGCGATCACCACTTTCACGGCCATTGCTTTTCACTTCCTGCGGCTCCTGCCGCGTCTCGAGTCAATCCGTTCACGCACTCCAGAAAACTTTAACACTTCAACATTATTGAGACAACCTACCCGGGGGGGTTTGGTCTTCGCCGGCCGCCGCTCGCTGCCGCATTCGTGCGAGCATTGCGTCGGCACCGCGGCTCCTGAGTTCGTTCGCCACGCTTCGGCCGAGCGCCTCAGGCGAGCCACCGGACAGTTCGATCGAATCACGGACGGCGATCCGTTCCACGGAGCCCCCGCGATCCTCGAGGACGCAGCCGCCGAGCTCGAGCCGGCCATCGGCGCGCACGTGGGCCCAGCCGCCGATCGGCGCCAGGCAGCCCCCGGCGAGCGCCGCGAGGAAGCTTCGCTCCGCCCGCACGGCTTCGTGCGTTGCGTGGTCGTCGAGCGCGGTGACCGCAGCCGCCACGAAGTCGTCGTCGGCGCGGATCTGCACGACGAGCGCCCCCTGGGCCACGGCCGGCCAGAAGGAGTCGGGGCCGAGCAGTTCGGTGATGCGATGCGACAGTCCGAGTCGCTCGAGCCCCGCGGCCGCGAGGATGATGACGTCATACTCGCCGTCGTCGAGCTTCTTGAGCCGCGTATCGACGTTGCCGCGGACAGGACGGACGACGAGATCGGGCCGCGCGGCCTTCACCTGCATCACGCGGCGCACGCTCGACGTGCCGACCACGGCCCCCGCAGGCAGTGCCGCGAGGGTCGCCGGCCCGCGCGCCACGAGGGCGTCGAACGGCGTGGCACGGCGAGGCACGCAGGCGAGCGAGAGCCCCGGCGTCTCCGCCGACGGCAGGTCCTTCAGGCTGTGCACCGCCGCGTCGATACGCCCGTCGAGCAGGGACCGCTCGAGTTCGCGAACGAAGACACCATCGCCGCCGATCCGCGCGATCGGCATGTCGGTGCGGGTATCGCCGATGGTGGTGATCGTCTGGATCTCGACGGCATGGCCGAGCGACCGCAGCTGCCCGACGACCCATTCGGTCTGCGTGCGGGCCAGAAGGCTCGCGCGGGTGCCGATGCGGATCGGTTTCGCCACGTTCATGTCAGGCTCCGTGATGGGACGCGTCGTCGGCCATGCGATCCGCCTTGGCGATCGCCGCCACATAGACGGCGTCGGCACCGCCTGCGGCCAGCTGGCGGCGGCAGGCCGCGAGCGTCGAGCCGGTGGTGACGACGTCGTCGATGACGAGCAGCCGCCGGCCCGCGACGGGCCGCCGCAGACGGAAGGCCGTCGCGACGTTGCCGCGGCGCTCGTTCACCGGCAGTTCATTCTGCATTCTTGTGGCGGTCTGCCGCGAGAGGGCCCGCAGGAACGGCACTCCCAGCAGCCCGGCGACGCGCCGCGCGATCTCGTCCGCGGCACTGGTGCCGCGAGACATCCGCCGGAGCCAGTGCATCGGCACGGGCACGACGCCGTCGATCCGCCAGCCGGCGAACGTCGTCCGGTGCCGGCCGACGAGCAGCGCCGCCAGCGCCCGGGAAACCTCGTCCCCCCCGGGCCGCTTGCCGCGCAGAACCGCCTCTCGGAGCCGGTCTCCGTATGCGGAGAGGATGGCGATTCCGTCCCAATCGGGACACCGTCCCCGGCACCGCCGGCAGGAGTCACCCGCGTTGGGCTCGCCGCAGACCACGCAGCGGCCGGCGTCGGCCGACAAATCGCGGGCGCATGCAACGCACAAGTCCGGGGCCGTCAGCGAATCTCCCGCCCCGGCGTCCGCCGGCGGAAGATCCTGTCTACAGAGCACGCACCGCGGCGGAAACAGGAGGTCGATCCCTTCTCCTGCCCAGCGGGCGGCCCCCCGACGCAATCGCTCCACCCAGGTGCTCATTGGATCATGGCTGCGAGGTGGGGTGTGGGGCTTGGCTTCGTGCTAGGGGGGAAAATTGCGTTCGCCACGGCGGGGCCGGTTTCAGTCGGACGGGACACGATTGACGGTGTCGCCGGACCTTCCTATTCTCCCCGGCCCTCCAGTCGGACCGGCCGCTCCGCCCCTCGAGGCAGACGGGCCGAGCAACCGGAGCAGAGGGCGAGAACGACGCTGTTCCTTCGCTGGTGCGACCGATGCTCATCGACCGCTACATCACCCGCGCCCAATTGCAGGCGTTCGTGATCGTGTTCGTGAGTCTCGCAGGGCTGACGTTCGTTGTCGATGCCTTCACGAACATGGAGGAATTCATCGCCCACTCGGCCGAGTCGGGTGGGCTCTGGAAGGTGCTGGGCACCTACTACGGCTGCCGGCTGATCTCGTTTTTCGACGCCACCAGCGGCGTGATCGCCCTGGCCAGCGCGATGTTTGCCCTCTCCTGGCTGGAGCGACACAACGAACTCACCGCGCTCCTGGCGGCTGGAATCACCCGCTGGCGGATCGCCCGTCCGGCAATTGTTTTCGCCGCGATCGTCGCGATCCTGGCCATGGCCAACCGCGAGGTGGTGCTGCCCCGGATCCGGCACACGTTCTCACGCAATGCGCAGGATCTCCGCGGCGACGCGGCCCACCCGTTCGAGGCCCGCTACGACCACGCCACCGAGATCCTGTTTCGCGGTCGCACGGCTCAGGCCGGCCCCTGCCGGATCGAGGCGCCGAGCCTGCTGATGCCCCCCTCGCTCGCCGACTTCGGCCCTCAGATCGACGCCGCGGAGGCCTTCTGGCGGCCGGTCGATGCGCAGCACCCCGCGGGCTACCTGCTCTGCGGCGTCCGTGAGCCGGCCGACATCGACCGCCTCGAACCGCTGCAAGCGGGCGACCGCCCGATCGTCCTGACGCGTGCCGCGGCCGATTGGCTCGCGCCGGGGCAGTGCTTCGTCGTGAGTGACGTCTCGTTCGAGCAGTTGATCGGCTCGGCCAACTGGAGCCAGTATTCGTCGACCGCCGAACTTGTCGGTGCGATCGCCAACCCCAGCCTGGGCGTCGCGGCCGATGTGCCGCTCCGCGTCCACGCCCGGTTCGTGGCGCCGCTGCTCGACATGTCGCTGGCGCTGCTCGGCATCCCGCTCGTCGTCGGCCCCAACCGCCGCGGCGTGTTCGTCGCCGTGGGCCTGTGCGTGGCGATGACGGTGGTCTTCTTCATGGTGGTGCTCGGCAGCCACGGCCTCGCGACGGCATACGTGCTCAGCCCGTCTGTTGGCGCCTGGCTGCCGCTGCTTGTTCTCGCCCCGCTGGCCGCGTGGCGGGCGCAGCCGATGTGGCAGTAACAACCGGCATATCCCCATCTTCGCGGGCGATCCGGCAGAGCCTCCGCAGACAGCCCCAACTCCCTGCGCCGCAAGGACTTCCGCACCCTCCTTCTTTCTCCAAGCCTTTTTTCTCTACCCCGACCCCCCGAAGTGCCGATGAAAAGTGCACGAACGGGAGTTCGGTTGGACAGCAGGATGTTCGGGCGAGAACCGCCCAGGCAAAGGAGTGCCACGGCCATGCGGATTAACACCACAAGATTCGGACGCATCGACGTCGACGCCGCCGACGTCCTCAACTTTCCCAGCGGCCTGCCGGGCCTCGAGGATTGTCGCGAGTGGGCGCTGCTCGCCGACGCGACGAACGACTCGCTCGGCTGGCTGCAGAGCACCTCGCGCGGCGACATCGCGTTGGCGGTCGTCAGCCCGCGCCGGTTCGTGCCTGACTACCAGGTGCGGATTCCGCGCAGCGAACTGACGCCGCTGGCGATCAGCGACATCCGCCAGGCGCAGGTGGTGGTGGTGGTGGGCCAAAACGGCAAATCCCTCACGCTCAATTTGAAGGCGCCAATCGTCATCAACCTTGAAGCCCGCACTGGCCGTCAGGTCGTTGCCAGCGGCGAGCTGCCCATGCAATACGAACTTACGACCCACCAACCCACACTCAAAAAGAGTGCATAATAAGAGTGTCCTCCGACACAGGATTGTCGGGGCCACGAAAGGATCAGGAAGGAGCCAGCGATGCTCGTACTCTCCAGACAACGTGACGAAAGCATCATGATCGGCGACAACATTGTCGTCACGATCGTGGATATCCGGGGAGACAAGGTCCGCCTTGGCATCAACGCTCCGGCCGAGATTCCGGTCCACCGCCAGGAGGTCTACGAGGCCATCCAGCGGGAAAACCTGCGGGCCTCGCGGCTCGAGCCGGGCGACACCCAGAGCCTCGGCAAGCTCGCGGGCCGCGGCTCGCTCGGCGGCCCGCAGAGCAACGGCCAGAAGCCGGGCGACGCCCCGCGGCGCTAGTAGACCGCTTCGTCCCGAAGCGGATCTGCGTCCTGAACGGCTCTCGGTCGTCAACTCGCCCAACCCGGCCCGGGGCTGCCTGTACCCTCTCGGCGGACGTTCGCTACGGACATCCTGTCCTTCGCTCACTGCATGTCCGCTTCGCTTCGGCATCCTGCCTGCGCTCGCTTCCATAGCCCGCGAGAGGGTACAGGCAGCCCCGTGCCTCCCGACGTCTGAAGTAGGACAGGCTTCAGCCTGTCATCAATCAAGACAGGCTGAAGCCTGTCCTACGAGAACGGGGAGGCTTCGGGTGACCCGTACCCCGCTCGCCGGCGTTGCTGACAAGCGCAGCCAGGATGGCGGAGCGCAGTCAGCACCGAGTGAGCGAAGGACAGGATGTCCGTAGCGAACGTCCGGCGACGGGGTACGGGTCACCCAAAGCCGGGTTGGGCGCGTTGAGTCCCCACCGAGCGATCCACGCGCTACGCCGAAAAATAGGCGGGCTCGTTCCCCGGCTTCCACTTGATGTTGCAGCCGAGGCTCGGCCGCTGCTCCGCGGCCACGGGCCTGCCGGCGAGCACGGCGTCGATCGCCGCGCGCAGGTCAGCCCCCGTCACCGGGATCTCGTTGCCGGGACGGCTCGCATCGAGCTGGCCGCGGTAGACGAGCTTCTTCGCGGCGTCGAAGAGGAAGAAGTCCGGAGTGCAGGCGGCGTGGTAGGCCTGCGCCACCTCCTGCGACTCGTCGTAGAGGTAGGGGAACGGGTAGCCGCGATCCTCAGCCTCGTGCACCATCTGCTCAGGCGAGTCGGCAGGGTGCGTCGAGACGTCGTTGGAACTGATGGCGACCACGCCGATGCCCAGCGGCATCACGTCGCGGCCGAGGGCGGCCAACTGGTCGGCAACGTGCTTCACGAACGGGCAGTGGTTGCAGATGAACATCACGACCATGCCCTTCGGCCCGACTGCGTCGGCGAGCGACACCGTCCTGCCGTCGACGTTGGGGAGGCTGAAGTCCGGGGCCGTCGTGCCGAGGGGCAGCATGGTGCTCGGGGTGCGAACCATCGGGGAGATTCTCCTATTGGGGATGGGGTCTGAAAAAAAGCCGCCGGGCGTTGGCGGCCGTGGCGGCGGCGAGGGTCTCCAGCGGCTCGCCCCTCGCGATTGCCAGGCAACGGGCCGTGTGGACCACGTGCGCGGGCTCGTTGCGGCGGCCGCGGAGGGGTTCGGGCGAGAGGAACGGGCTGTCGGTCTCGATGAGGAGCCGCTCGAGCGGAACGGTGGCGGCGACACCGCGCAGGTCGGCGGCGGAGCGGAAGGTCACCATGCCCGCGAACCCGAGATGGCAGCCCAGCTCCAACGCCTCGGCCGCCTCGGCGGCCGTGCCGGTGAACGAGTGGAGAATGGCGGTTAACGGACCGCGCGAGAGGGCTTCCCGCAGCGTGTCGAGCGTGTCGCGGATGCTGTCGCGGGTGTGCACGACCAGGGGCAGGCCGAGTTTCTGGGCGATTCGGATGTGACGATCGAAGTAGTCTCGCTGCAGCTCGCGCGGGGCCGCGTCGCGATACCAGTCGAGGCCGGTTTCCCCGACGGCGGCGGCGCGGCCCGAGGTGAGCAGCCGCATGACTCGATCCCACTCGTCGCCTTCGATCTCGGCGACGTCGTTGGGATGGATGCCGGCGGCGCTGGCGATGCCAGCCTCGCGGGCGGCGAGTTCGGCGGCGGCCTCGCTGTCGGCGGCGCGGGTGCCGATCGCGGTCATGCCGTTCACGCCCGCTGCCCGCGCCCGGGCGAGCACGTCGGCCAGTTCACTGCCGTATCGCATGGGGTCGAGGTGGCAGTGGCTGTCGAAGAATTCCATCGAGACGCCCCGGGGAGGAAGCCGGCGTTGCGTCAGGAGGCAGCGGCCCGCGGCCGCGAGGCCAACTGTGCCAGGATGTCGGCGTGGCGGTGCGTCGTGCTCCTCGCCTCGCGGACGAGGTCGATGGCCGCGGGGTCGCCGCCGGCCGCGATGACCGCGTCGAGTTCGTCGACCTGTCGGCGGGCGCCTTCGAGAATCCGCGGCAGAAGCGACTTGAGATCGAGGTCGTGCGTGGCAGTGAACTGGATCGGGTAGGCATGCCGCGGCGTTGACTCCCCGTCCTCTTCGAGGATCGTGCCGGCCCGCTCCATGATGCTCCGCTGGTCGCCGACGAAATCGGCGATCGCGAGCTTGATCTCCTCGTCACCGGGATACGACCAGATGCCGGCGTCGGCCACGTACATGGCCAGCGACGAATCGAGAGTCGACAGGATGCGGACGAGCGGGGCGGAGGTGGTCATGATGGGAATGGTTGCGATGACGGCATCAGGAGGCAAACGCGCCGGCGAGCTGGGCACAGGCGTAGAGCCCCGACCAGAACAGGCCGAACACCACGACCGGCACCACGAGCGCCGTCACCACGGCCCCGGGCAGCGAAACGAGCGGAAACGCCGGGGAAGCACGCTCAGCGGAAGGCGGGTCGAACGTCATCACCTTCAGCACGCGGAGGTAGTAGAAGAGGCTGATAACCGTGTTGAGGCCGCCGACGACGAGCAGCACGAGAAGGAGTGGTCGCTCGATACCCTTCGAGATCGCCTCCACGAGCGACGAGAAGATGAGAAACTTGGAGATGAAGCCGGCAAACGGCGGCAGGCCGATCAGGCTCACGAGAACCACCGCCATCGCCACGACGATGCCGGGGCTGCTCCGCACGAGCCCGGCATACGAGGCGATCTCCTCGCTCCTCAGCGTGTTGCGCAAGAGCGCCACGATCGCGAACGCCCCGAGATTCATAAAGATATAGGTGCCGAGATAGAAGGCGACGGCCGTGACGGCAGCCCGGGAGCCGGCGGGATCGGCTTTCGCCATCGCCACGGCAGCCGCCACACCCATCATCAGGTAGCCCGCGTGGGCGATCGTGGAATAGGCGAGCAACCGCTTCATGTTGGTCTGCCCGTAGGCGGCGAGGTTGCCCAACGTGCAGGTCACGGCGGCCATCAGCGCGATCAAATAGAGGATGAAATGCCGCGATTCCTCGACGCCGAGGCCGAAGGCAACGCGAAGCAGCAGCGCGACCGCGGCCGCCTTGCTCGCCACGGAAAGGAAGGCACCTACTTCGGCGGCCGCCCCTTCGAAGACGTCGGGGCACCAGAAGTGGAAGGGCACCGCCGAGAGCTTGAACGCCAGCCCCACGGCGACCATCAAGCCGCCGAGCGAGAGCACCATCACCGTGCCGCTCGCGGCCCCCGCACCGGCCACACGGGAAAGCTCCGTGGCCATGCTCGGGAGGTGGCAGGTGCCGAGCACACCGGCGAGCAGGCTGAGGCCATAGAGCATGATGCCGGCGGCGCCCGCGCCGTAGACCGCATACTTGATCGCCGCCTCGGAACTGGCCTGGCGGCCCTTGAGCAGTCCGGCCAACGCGTAGGAGGGCACGCTCGCCATTTCCACCGCCATGAAGAGCATCAGCAGGTGGTTGGCCGAAGCCATCAGGCACATGCCAAGCGTGGAGCCGAGCACAAGCGAGTAGAAGTCGGCCCCATCCTCGCGGTCGGGAATGCCCGACACCCGCGTGAAGAGGATGTAGAGCACGAGGAATCCCATAAGCAGAAACCGCACGTACGCGGTGAGCGAATCAAACACGAGCAGGCCCGTGAAGAGCTCCTGGCGCCCTGCGGCGAGGTCGCCCACGGGCAGCCCCCGCAGATCGCTCCACGCATACCAGAGCGCGAAACCCACCCCGCCGAGGGCCACCACGGCGGAGTCGAGGTGCCGCAGCACCGGCAGCATCCGGCAGAGCAAGAGCAGCACGATCGTCGCCGCGAGAGCGAGTTCGGGGCGAAAAAGGGGCAGCGACACGGCAACGGTGTCGTTGAGCAGGTTCGTGAGCAGCGGCCCGAGATTCACGTGTCTGTTTCCCCGATGGTGGTTGCTGGTCTCGCCCGTCTGCCGGTCAACGCTGCGCCGGGACGGCGGCGCCGTGGCTCGCAACGGCCGGGGCCGGAGCCGCCGCGTCGTGCACGTCGCGGGTCCAGTTGGCCAGCGTCTCGACTTGGCGGTTCACCGTGGGCGTGATGTAGTTGAAGATGATCTGCGGCGCCACGCCGAAGAGGATCGCGAAGAAGACGAGCGGCGTCGCGATTGCCAGCTCGCGCGACGTGATCGGCGTCAGGTGGTCGCCATGGGGCCCCTTGTACTCGGCGCCCAGGTAGACCCGCTGGATCGCCCAGAGGATGTAGGCCGCCGTGAGGATCACGGTAAAGGCCGAGATCACGGCGAGGATGCGACTGTAATTCCAGCTCGAGAGCGTGACGAGCACCTCGCCGATGAAGCCGCAGAGGCCCGGCAATCCGAGGCCCGCGAAGAAGACCGCCACAGCGAGGCCGCTGTAGACGGGCATGCGGTTGAAGATGCCGCCAAACTCCTCAAGGTTGCGGTGATGGACACGGTCGTAAAGCACACCCACCATGAAGAACATTCCGGCCGAGCTAATTCCGTGGGCGAGCATCTGGAACATGGCGCCGTTGACGCCCTGCGCCCAGGCGTCCCAGCGATACTCGTGCCCCGCCACCGCGCTCCAGACGCCGAGGCCGAGCATGACATAGCCCATGTGGCTCACCGAGCTGTAGGCCACCATCCGCTTGAAATCCTTCTGCGCGAGTGCCGCGAAGGCCCCGTAGACCATCGATACCACGCCGAGCCCGCAGACGAGCCAGGCGAAGGCCAGACCGGCGCCGGGGCAGATGGGATAGCAGATCCGCAGGATGCCATAGCCGCCGAGCTTGAGGAGCACGCCGGCGAGGATCATCGAGATCGGCGTCGGCGCCTCGACGTGCGCGTCGGGAAGCCAGGTGTGCACCGGCACCACCGGCACCTTGATCACGAAGCCGATGAGCAAGAGCAGGAAGGCCCACTTCTCGAGGCTCATGCCCCAGAGCGAGGTCGCCGCGAACGGCGAATTCGGCAGCTGGCCGAGCTTGGCCA
>JBIIOK010000171.1:0-4500 GCA_044336985.1 Pirellulales bacterium
TAGTTGGCGATGACGGCGCGGGCCATCTTCTGCATGAGGATCGTCTTGCCGGCCCGGGGCGGGCTCACGATCAGGCCGCGCTGGCCGAAGCCGATCGGCACGACGAGGTCGATCACGCGGGTGGAGAGCTCCTCGGCGGTGGTCTCCATCACGATCCGCTCGTCGGGGTGCAGCGGCGTCAGTTCGTCGAAAAACACCCGCGACGAGAGCTTGGCGGGATCCTCGCCGTTGATCGCCTCCACGCGCAACAGCGCGAAGTAGCGCTCGCTCTCCTTCGGTGGGCGGATCTGCCCGGCCACGCTCATGCCGTTGCGAAGGCCGAACCGCCGAATCTGGCTCGGCGATACGTAGATGTCGTCGGGGCAGGAGAGGTAGTGGTAATCGGGGCTGCGGAGAAAGCCGAAACCGTCGGGCAGGATCTCGAGGGTTCCCTCGCCAAACATCAGCCCGTTGAGCTTCACCCGTTCCTTCAGGATGCGGAAGACGAGGTCGTGCCGCTTGACGCCGGTGATGTCGCCGATCTCCTCCTTGCGAGCCAGCTCGATGAGCTCCGGCATCGAGAGCTTCTGCAGCTCGGTGATGTGGGTGTCGCCCTTCTTGAGCGATTCGTAGCGATCGGCGGTCTCGCCCCCCTCCAGCTTCACCTCCTCGGCGATCTCCTCGGCGATCGACATCGGCTCGGCTTCGAGCTCGTCGCGGGGCATCTCGGGGTCGGTGGTCGACATGGCGTCACCTCGTGGGCGGGCCGCGGGGGTGTCCGCGGCGAAAAAGAGAACGGGCGGGCGGAACGAATCCGTGACGAGAGGCGGGAAGGAACCGAAGGCGGGAAGCCGGCTCATGGCGGCCGCCCGAACCGCGGTGCACGGCGAGAGCGACATGAGAACGGCTGGAGGAAACCCCAAGGGCGAACTGACGTGGTGCGGGCTGACGTGGCGTGAGCCGCGGCATCCCTCGGCCGTCAGCTGGCAAGGCGATCGCGGTTACCGCCGCGAGACGTCCTGCCAGATCCGGTCGACCTGACGGCGAGTATATTCGAGACCTTCCGAGGTATCCACGGTGACGGTCTTTTGGGGAGGGATTCCGGCCGGCAATCCGGTCAGGCCGCCGTCTGTCGGCCCCTGCCAGGAGGCTTCCCGAGCCGCCTGCTGTTCTCGGCTGATACCGCGGGCGGCCAGCCTCGCCCGCCGCGCGCCTTCGTCGCAGGTCACGTGTACGATCCGGTCGCAGGCGTCGGCCCAGCCGGCACGCAGGAGCAACGGCACGTCGAGCACCACGACCTTTTTCTCGAGGCTGTCCGCCGGCTCGGCGGCTCGAAACGCATCGAGCGCCTGCGAGATCCGGCGATGCACCCGCGGGTGAACGATTCCCTCGAGGGCCGCAAGATCCTCGGCATGGGCGGCCGTTGGCCCGAAGACCCGCTCCGCCAGCGCCGGTCGATGCACCAGCCCCTTGGCGTCGAGCACGTCCGGCCCGAAGCGGTCCACGATCGCGGCGCGGACATCGGGTTCCGCGAGCACCTCGTGGGCGATCGCATCGGCGTCGATACAAGAGGCGCCGCGAGCGGCGAAGTGCTTCGCCACGGTCGATTTGCCCGCGGCGATCTTTCCGACCAATCCGATGACGATCATGACGCGGCTCACTTTTCGCACTCGGCCCAGGTGCCGCCGGTGTGCACCGATACCTCCAGCGGCACATCGAGCTGCATCGCCTGCCCCATCTCGTCGAGCAGCAGTCGTTCCGTCGCCGCGGTCTCGGCGGCGGGAGACTCGAGCACCAGTTCGTCGTGGATCTGCAGCACGATCGCGGACTGCATCCGCGCAGCCTGGAGCCGGCGGGCCACGCGAAGCATTGCGAGCTTGATCAGGTCGGCGGCCGAACCCTGCACGACCGTGTTGATCGCCGTGCGTTCGGGAAGCGAGAGCGCGAGGATCCCGGCGGCCGTGCGACGGCCGGCGCGGTCGCGGACCCCGGCGATCGTGCGACGCCGGCCGAGCATCGTGGTGACATGGCCGTCGCGGCGGCAGCGGTCGAGGATCTCGTCCATGAAGGCCGCGGCGCCGGCGAAGGACTGAAAATAGGCGGCGATGAATGTCGCGGCGTCTGGCTGCGGGATGCCGAGCGCCTTGGCGAGGCCGAAGGCGCTCTGCCCGTAGAGAATTCCAAAATTCACCGCCTTCGCGGCCCGCCGCATCTCCGCCGTGACGGCGGCCGGGTCGACGCCGAACACGGCGGCGGCCGTGCGGGTGTGGATGTCCTCGTGGGCGGCGAAGGCCGTCCGCATCCGCTCGTCGCCGGAGAGGTGGGCCAGGATCCGCAGTTCGATCTGGGAATAGTCGGCCGCGATGAATCGCCAGCCCGGCTCGCGCGGCAGGAAGGCGGCCCTGATCTGCTGCCCCTCGCTGGTGCGGATCGGGATGTTCTGCAGGTTCGGGTCGCTCGAACTCAGCCGGCCGGTGGCCGTCACGGTCTGGTTGAACGTCGTATGGATCCGCCCCGTCGACGGCTCGACGAGCGCGGGGAGCGCGTCGACGTAGGTGCTCTTAAGCTTGGCATACTTGCGGTGCTCCAGAAGCTTGGCCGGCAGCGGATGGAGCGGCGCGAGCTCTTCGAGCACCTCGGCATCGGTGCTCGGCCCCGTCTTCGTGCGCTTGACGACCGGCAGCCCCAGCTCGTCGAAGAGCACCGTCCGCACCTGCAGCGGCGAGGCGATCGAGAAGGCATGGCCGGCGAGCGCGTGAATCTCCTGCTCGAGCGCGGCGAGCCGCGCCGCATATTCTCCCGAGAGCGCCGCGAGCACGCCGCAGTCGATCCGCACGCCGCGGTGCTCCATCGCGGCGAGCACCTCGGCCAGTGGCAGTTCCACGTCGCGAAAAAGCCCCGTGAGGCCGGCCGCCTCGAGTCCGTCGGCGAGCGCCGGCCGCAGGGCGTGGACGAGCCGGCAGGCGAGCGTCGCCTGAGGCCTGTCGCCCGGCCGCTCGAGCGCCGCGGCAGCGTCGGGTTCGGCATCGACGGCGATCCCTTGTCGCCTGGCCACTTCGGCGAGTCCATGGTTGCGCTCGCCGGCATCGAGCAGATAAGCCGCGAGCAGTGTGTCGAAGCCGCAGCCGGCGAGTTCGATGCCCACCGTGCGAACCGCCACCACCTGCCGTTTGAGATCGTGCCCCACCTTCGGCACCGTGGCATCGGCGAGCAGCGCTGCCAGCGGGCCGTCGGCCGCGATCAGCTCCGGCCCGACCCACGCCCGCACGTCGCCCGCCGCCAGCGCCATTCCCACGGGCGGCGCGAGCAGCCTCCCCTCCGGCCTGGTCGCCACGCAGATCGCCACCGGCGCCGCCAATCGCAGCCGCGCGACGACGGCGGTGAGCGCCGCAGTGTCGGCGGGGCATTCCCAGACCGTTGGCTCGGTCGCCGCGGCCGTGTCGGCTTCGCCATCGAGATCAAACATCGTTCGCTGGCCGCCGGAGGGCTTCGCAGCGGCAGGCTTCGGCTCGGCCCGCTTCGCGACCGCCGCCGACTGGCGGGCCTTGCTGACGAGGCTCTGGAAACCCATCTCCTGAAGAAACGCGGCAAGCGCCTCGGGATCGGGGGCATGCAGCCGCCCCGCTTCCCAGGGCAACTCGACGGGGACGGCCGTGTCGAGGCGGATCAGTTCGCGGCTCGCCCGCGCCGTGTCGCCGTGCGTCCGCAGGTTTTCCTGCCGCTTCTTCCCGGCCACGCTCTCGGGGTGGGCGAGCAGGTGGTCGAGCGTGTCGTGCTGACGGAGCAATTCAGACGCGATCTTGGGGCCGATGAGCGGCACGCCCGGCACGTTGTCGGCCGAATCGCCGACGAGCGTGAGGTAGTCGACGACCTGATCGGGGCGGATGCCCCAGTCGGCGAGCAATTCTTCCACGCCCATGAAGGCATTCGTGCGCAGGTTGAGGAGCCGCACCCGATCGGAGAGCAGTTGCCGCGCGTCTTTGTCGGACGTCGCGAGCACGCAGGTGCCCCCCTGCCCCGCCACCTGCGTGGCGATGGTGGCGAGGATGTCGTCGGCCTCGTAGCCGGCGAGTTCCAGGCATGGAATTCCCATCACGCCGAGCAGTCGCCGCACGAGCGGGATCTGCGGCACGAGGTCGGCCGGCATCTCTGCCCGGTTGGCCTTGTAGTCGGCGAACTTCTCGTGGCGGAACGTCGGCCCGGGCGCGTCGAGCGCGCAGAGCAGATAGTCGGCCTTCTTCTTCTCGATGATGTCGAGCAGGTCGCGGGTGAAGCCGTAGATCGCGGCCACGGGCGTTCCCTGCGGCGAACTCATCTCCGGCAGGGCGTGGAAGAGCTGATAGACACGCGAGAGCGTGTCGATCACCCAGACCGATCGGCCGGCGAGATCGGGCACGGTGGATGGCGGGGACGAGGGCATCGGACCGGAAATCATAACCGTGCGCGCGCCGGTCAACGCGCCCAATCCGGCTTCGGGTGACCCGTACCCCATCGCCGGACGTTCGCTACGGGCATCCTGCC
>JBIIOK010000072.1:0-13158 GCA_044336985.1 Pirellulales bacterium
CATGTGCAGGCCCGTGCCGGGTTGGGCGAGTTGACCACCGATCGTCAAAAAAGCCGGTTGAAACACGCATTCTTCGCGTAGTTTTTGCCCTTGAGTCGGCAGAGGGGGGCTGACATTATCCCGCCCGTTGCGGTCGACCCGCACGCCCCGAGATTCAATTCAAAGCAAGGAGTGCTTTCCGTGAAGTCGCAACTGGCAAGCGTCGTCTGTGTGGGCCTGTTGGCCGTGGTCGAGGTGTCCGCGTTTGCCCAGGTGCCCGGCCAGGCTCCGGCCGCGCAGGCTCGGGCTCCGCAGGCGCAATCCGCTGGTCCGGCGACCGCCGTCGCGGTGATCGACATCGGCTACGTCTTCAAGAACCACGCCCGCTTCAAGGCGGCGATGGACAAGATGAAGGACGAAGTGATGGCCGCCGAGAACGGCCTGAAGGCCGAGCGCGACCGGATCAACGGCCTCATGGAGCAAATCAAGGGCTTCAACGTCGGCACGGCCGAATACAAGAAGCTCGAGGCCGAGATCGCCAAGGCGCAGGGCGATTTCAACGTCAACGCCCAGCTGCAGAAGAAGGACTTCATGGACCGCGAGGCGGGCGTCTACATGCAGGTCTACAAGGAAATCGAGAAGGCCGTGGAGCAGTTCGCCCGCGAGCACCGGATCGCCGTCGTGCACCGGTTCGACGGCGAGCCGATCGACAACAGCGACCGCAATCAGATCCTGCGTGGCATCACCAAGCCGATCGTCTACCTGGAGCCCGGCATCGACATCACGCCGGACGTCCTCAAGATGCTCAACGGTCCGGCCGTCGCTGGTGCCCAGCAGCCCCGCACCCGCTAGTCGTCCGCATCCGGTTCCAAACCGCCCCGCGGGCTTCGTCATGTCTCACCATCCAGCCGCGCGGTCGCAGCAAACCCTCCGTCGGCCGGCGTTTGTCGCCGGCCGCGGCTATTGGAGCGGCCGCGAGATCCGCGTCGAGTTGCATCCCGCCCCGGCGGGCACCGGAGTGGTCTTCGTCCGCGGGGACCTCGCGCCGGCGGTGCGGATTCCGGCGGCGCTCGAGAGCCGCGTGGATGCGGTGAATCGGACCAACCTCGTCGCAGCCGATGCACGGCTCGAAATGGTGGAGCACCTCATGAGCGCGCTTGCCGGGCTGCAGGTCGACTGCTGCCTCGTGCGGGTGGATGCCGAGGAGATGCCCGGCCTCGACGGCTCGTCGCGGGCGTTCGTCGAGGCGATCGACGGGGCGGGGATCGAGGATCTCGGCGCTCCCGTCGATCCGATCGTGGTGCGGGAGACCGTTCGCGTGAGCGACGGCGACGCCTGGATCGAGGCCGCGCCGCCGCGGTTTCCCGGGCTTTCGGTGGACTACTGCCTCGACTACGGCGCCGGGCCGATCGGCCGCCAGGAGCTCTCGCTGCGGGTCACGCCCGATTCGTATCGCGCCGAGCTTGCCGCGGCGCGGACGTTTATCTCGACCGCGGACGCCGAGCGGCTGCGGGCCGCGGGCCTCGGGCTGGAGGTATCGACCAAAGATCTCATCGTCTTCGGGCCCGACGGCCCGGTGGACAATCCGCTGCGCTGGCCCGACGAATGCGTGCGCCACAAGGTGCTCGACCTCGTCGGCGACCTGTCGCTCGCCGGCCGGCCGATCCACGCGCACCTCACCGCGAGCAAGAGCGGTCATCGGCTCAATGCCGAGTTGGCCGGGCGGCTGCTGGCCGCGGCGGTGGAGCAGCGGCTGGGAGTGCCAGCCTGATGCCTGACATCCATCCCACCGCGATCGTCGAGCCAGGCGCGCGGATCGCTTCCGGCGCGACGATCGGGCCGTATTGCCTGATCTCCGGCCACGCCGAGATCGGCCGTGACGCGGTGCTTGCGGGCCACGTCACGATCCTCGGCGACACGCGGATCGGCGAGCGCAATCGCATTCATGCCAATTGCGTGATCGGCGGCGAGCCGCAGGATCTCAGCTATCAAGGCACGCGGACGCGGGTCGTCATCGGCGACGACAACATCATTCGCGAGGGCGTCACGATCAACCGTGCCACCGAGAAGGAGTCGGGCGAGACCACGATCGGCAACGCCAACTTCCTCATGGCATGCTCCCACGTGGCCCACGATTGCCGCGTCGGCGACCATGTGATCCTCGCCAACGGGGTGCTCTTGGGCGGCCACGTCCGGGTGCATTCCCATGCGTCACTCTCGGGCGCGGTGGCGGTGCACCATTGGGCGACGATCGGCAGCTGGTCGTTCGTCGCGGGGCTGTCGCGGGTACTGCACGACGTGCCCCCCTTCATGCTCTGCGAGGGCATGCCGGCGCGGCCGCGGTGCATCAACGTGGTGGCGCTGAAGCGCGGCGGCTTCGGCCAGGAGTCGATCGATGCGATCACCGAGGCCTATCGGCTGCTCTATCGGGCGAAGGTCGGCCTCAAGAGCGCGACCGAGATCCTGCAATCGCAAGGGATGCTTTTGCCGCCGGTGGCGCAACTGCTCGAATTTTTGTCCAACCAACAGGAAGGGCGGCACGGACGCGCCCGCGAACGAAGGAGGGCTGCATGACGAGGATGAAGGTCGCGGTGGTGGGCTGCGGGCATCTGGGTACGATTCACGCGCGGCTGTTGGCCGGCCGCGACGACGTGGAGCTCGTCGCCGTCGTCGATCCATCCCCCGAGGCGCGGTCGCGCGTGGCCGAGGCGCATGGCTGCCAGGCCGTGGCCGAGCCGGCGGGGCTCGTCGGGCTCGCGCAGGCAGCCGTCGTCGCCGCTCCGACCGGCCTGCACGCCCGGGTGGCGGTGCCGCTCCTCGAGGCCGGGCTCGACCTGCTCATCGAGAAGCCGATCGCGGCGAGCGTGGAAGACGCGCGGGCGATCGTGACCACCGCCCGCCGCCACGGACGTGTCGTCGCGGTGGGGCACGTGGAGCGGTTCAATCCGGCCTGGAAGCTGGCCGTCGAGAAGGTGGGTCGCCCCGTGGCGATCGAGTCGGCACGGCTCGCGCCCTTCACATTCCGTTCGATGGACGTGGGCGTCGTCCACGACCTCATGATCCACGACATCGACCTCGTGCTCTCGCTCGAGCCCGGCCGGCTCGAGCACCTCGAGGCCCATGGCCTGTCGGCGACCGGCGGCCACGAGGATGCGGTGCGGGCGAGGCTCGCCTTCTCGTCGGGGCTCGTCGCCGACCTCACCGCCTCGCGCATCAGCCCCACGCTGCGGCGCGCCGTCTCGATCTGGTCGGCCGAAGGCATGGCGTCGGTCGACTTCAATGCCAAGACGGTCGAGGTGATCACGCCTTCGGCCGATGTTCGCGCGGGCCGCTTCGTGGCCGCGGACGTGCCGCCGGCGGAGCGGGCCGCCCTCAAGGACGCCTTCTTCACGCAGGTGCTGCCGCGCGAGACGCTGCCCGTTCCCGACGCCAACGCCATCGCCTGCGAACATGACGACTTCCTCGACGCCATCCGCACCGGCCGGGCACCCCTCGTGCCGGCATCGGCCGGGGCCGCGGCGCTCGAGATCGCCAACCGCGTCATCGACACGCTCGTCTGCACCCGCTTCGGCGGCGTGGCCGCGCCGACCGTGCCGCTCGCGCCCCGGGCGACGACATTCGCCCCGCGCCGTAAGACCGGCTGAGACCGCAGGGTTTGCCAAACCGTCATCGCCGTCGTGCATGGTGGCCCGTAAGAGCGGGTCGACTGGCGACGCCCACTCACCCGTGCCGATACACCGGTGGGAGGGGCGGATGAATGGCGCGGTCGGCAATCGTACTCGTGAGCCTGCTAGCGCTTGCGGCGCTCGCGCCGGCGGAAGAGCTCGATTTCCGGCTCCATGATTTCGACGGCGTCGCTTCGCTGGCCGCGTCGCTCCGCAAAAGCGACTTCGAAGTGAACGACGAGGTGGAACGGCTCGGCCTGGTGGTGCAGGGGCCGACGGCCCCCGAGCAGGCGAAGCAGCCGGTGCTCGCGCAGATCAAGAGCCGCATCGAGGGGATCGACATCACGGCCGGCATGCAGGCCGACCGCAGCATGATCCGCGAGGGGCCGGCACAGTGGATCGGCGGCCTGGGCATGGCTGCGGAGCACGACCTTGGCCGCCACTCGCTCGAGGTGCGGACGTCGGTCGGGCAGAACGACCAGTGGGGCGTAATCGGCCTCGAGGTCGGGCCGCGGCTCGAGCGCCGGCTGCCGGGCGGTATCCTCTTCGTCATCGACGGCAAGGCGGAGGCCCGCACGCTGCCGGCAGTTCCCGCCCTGGGCAGCCAGTCGCTCCCCGGGCAGGCCAACGACAGCGGCCTCGGCATGATCGGCCTCACCGGCCGCACGGGCCTGATGAGGTAAGTAGACCGCTTCGTCCCGAAGCGGATCCTGCCTTACGCAACCGCTCGCCCGGGCGGCAGAAGTCTCGTCGCGGTGGCCCTCGAAGACTCGGTCCAAATGCTCCTCGAGCTTCCGCCGACCCGGGCTCGCTGGCCTACATAGCGGGTAGGCGAGGGGGTCGGCAAACGCTCGAGGAGCGTTGGGCGTATCCTCGCCCTTGCGACGAGACTTTTGCCGCCCCCGAGCCGGTGCTACACCGCAATGGCATGCGGTCTACGCCAGATCGCGGTTTTGGAAGAGCACGAGGGCCACGAGCAGGGCCACGGCTGAATAGAGGCCGGCGTAGAGCGCGGCCCAGGCGAGATAGCTCCACGGCACCGCCACGCCGCCGACGACGGCCGCCTCGATCGTGAAGTGCTCGAGCACCGGCAGGATCGTCGCGAACAATTGCCCGACGAACCGCACGATCGCGAACTTGCCGACACTCGACTGCACGATGAGCGGCACGAGATGGCCAAGGGCGTAGATGGTGAAGCAGATGATGAGGTTCGGCACCATGCCCAGCCGCGTGGAGACCGCGAGGCTGACCGCCGCCAGCAGGATCGTCTCGAGCAGCGATAGCACGAGGCCCGGCACGACCGTGATCATCTCGTCGGCGCAGTCGCGCCAGATGGGGTCGACCTTGGCCCCCTCGCGGGCGTCGTAGACCACCTTCAGGCTCGTGGTCGCCAGGAGCACGCTGCCGAGGATCAGGAAAACGAGCAGCGCCACGAGCGCGAGCCCGGCGAATTTGCCGAGGATGAATTGCGGTCGCGTGAGCGGCTTCGAGAGCACCGTGAGCGCCGTGCGACCCTCGATCTCGTCGGCCACGGCCACGCTCGCCGTCCAGACGACGACGAGCAGCGCCAGCACCTTGACGAGCGTGAGGCCGCTATCCTTGAGCATCTTCACGTCTTCGCCGAACGTGTTGTAGGGGATGACGATGAACGCCAGGAGCAGGACCGCCCCCACGATGAGCGCCACGGCGAAGACGGGCTGCCCGATCGCCTCCTTGCAGGTGGTCGATGCGACGGCGGCGATCCGCCGGGGGACGAGCCGGAAGAGGGCATAGGCGGCCGCGATGGCGAGGATGACCGTCGTCGTCCACGGCAGGATGCCGGCCTGCGGAAACTCCGGTGCCAGCCGACTGCGCACCCGCAACTGCACCGGCTTGTCCGACGCATTGGTGGCCTCGAGCTTCGCCCGCTGCCCGAGGAAGGGGCTCGTCGCACCGGTGGAGCGGGTCCACGTCCACGGCGTCGCGGCGGCGAGCTCGACGTCGGGCACCTTCACGAGCGCGAAGCCCTCGATCGGCTGCTGCGTGCGGACGGTGAGCGGAGCATCGCTTTCGAGCGTGATCGAATCGATTTCCTGCGGACGCAGGTCGAGCTGGATTTCCTGGAGCGTGGCCCGCGGAGGCACGGTCATGGAGCGGTCAAAGTCGTTGGCCGAAACGAGCCGCTGCAGGGAGCGGCCGATCTGCCCGAGCGGCACGAGCGGAGTGAAGGCGATGGCCAGCGCCGCCAGCGCCAGCAGCAGCCAGGCGAGGGGGCCGGCGAATCCGTCGCCGAGGCTGAGCCGCGCCTCCGCGGCGGCACGCGGCCGCACTGCGGCGAGCAGCGTCCAGGCGAGGAGGATCCCCGCGATTGCAAGAAGGGCTCCCATGCCGACGAGCCAGATCGGCGGCAGGGCGATCAGCCAGCGGTTGGCGAAGAGGGGGGCCATAGGACCGCTATTGTGCCGCGGAACGGGCCGTTGCGGAAGCGCCGGCCTCGAGCGGGCCGGCCAGCACTGTGGCGCTCGGGCCATGAGGGGGGCAGCGATCGAGCACCCGGTGGACGTCGTCGAGCGACAGCCGCTCGACGATCCGCAGGTCGTCGGCCACGCTCCGGTAGCTGCCCGTGTGGGCCCATTCGAGCCCCACGCCGAAGAGCCGCCGCCGCGGCCGTTCGCCGCCTAGCACGACGCGGCCGGCAAGCTTGTTGCGGGCCTGCTCCAGCTCGCCCTGCGCGATGCCGGCCGTGGCGGCCTCCCGGTAGACCTGGTCGATCCGGTCGAGCAGGCCCGTCACGTCGTCGGCATCGCAGGAGAGCTGCGTGGCGAAAAAACCGGCGTCGAGGAAATCGTGGTGGTGGCAGGAGGCGTGCTCCGCCTCGCCGGAATCGACGAGCGCCCAGTAGAGACGGCTTCCCGATTCGTCGCCCAGGAGTACCGCCAGCAACTTGGCCGCGTAGCGATCGTCGTCATCGCCGGCGGGGCCGGAAGACATCCGCACCGCGTATTCGAGCGTGGCGGCGGGCCGGGTGATGTGCTCGATCGTGGAGGCGAGTCCCGGCGGCCGCTGCTCCGCGGGCAGGCTCCGCTGCGCCGCGGGCTGCGGCTCCCAGTCGCCGCAGAGCCGCTTGGCCGATTCGACGAGCATCGGAAAGTCGACGGCGCCGGTGGCGGCGAGCACGATGTTGCCCGGCGCGTAGCGGCGGCGGTGGTAGTCGCGCATCGCCTCCACGGGGAGCGCCTCGATCGACTCGACCGTCCCGAGGACGCTCCGCGCGAGCGGGTGGCGGCCGAAGAAGGCCGCGCGGCAACGGTCGTCGGCGCCGAACGGCGGCTGGTCGTCGTACATCCTGATCTCCTCCAGGATGACGAGTTTCTCCGTCGTGAAATCCTCCTCGCGCAGGGCCGGCCGCATCATCCGCGCCAGGAGCGACACGGCCTCCTGCTGCTGCTCGGGCAGCACCGCGGCGTGGTAGACGGTGTCTTCCTCGCTCGTGAAAGCGTTGGCGCTTGCGCCCATCCAGTCGAAGCGGCGATTGATCTCGTCGCCGGAAAGGTCGTGCGTCCCCTTGAACACCATGTGCTCGAGGAAGTGGCTTACGCCCCAGAGGGCGTCGTTCTCGTCGCGGGCGCCCGTCTTCACGAAGAAGCCGATGCTCGTGGAGAGGGCGCCGTCGGTGACCTCGGCGATCACGTCGAGCCCGTTGTCGAGCCGTTCATGCAGAAACTTCATGCGGCACCTCCAGCGGCTCCCGGCCGAGCGAGACGACGGACAGGTCGCGAACCGGATTGGCGGCGAGCCACGATTCGATCGAGCCCACGCCGAGCCGATCGTAGCGGGCGAGCTCCTCGCCGAGCGTCCGCATGCTGCCGAGATGGTACCACTGCCGCGCGATGGCACCGGCCCGTGCCGCGCTCGATTCCTGTTGCATCACCAGGCCACTCTTGGCCCGCGCCTTCACGCGGTCAAGCTCGGCGGCCTCGATCGTGCCGGGCAGGCGGTGGATCTCGGCGAGCATCACGTCGAGCGTCTGTTGGGCGCGGGCGGCGCTCGTGCCGGAATAGCAGATGGCGGCGGCGCAGTCGCGCAGGGTCTGGTAGCCGGCCGACACGCTGTAGCAGAGCCCGCGGCGCTCGCGGACCTCCGAGAAGAGCCGCGAGCTCGAGCCGCCCCCGAGGATCGCCAATGCCGCCGTCGCCTCGTAGGAATCGTCGCTGCGGTAGGGCGGGGCCGACCAGGCCACCGCGATGTGGGTCTGCTGGGAATCGTGGGGCACGTGCCGGAATCGCGGGCCGCGGGCCCCCGCGGGCACCGGTGTGACGCCCCCGGTGTTCCAGTCGCCGAAGAGTTCCTCGGCCCGTTTCACGAAATCGTCCCAGTCGATGCGGCCGGCGACCGCGATGATCGTGCCGGCCGGCCGCACGTGGTCGGCCACGAACGCTCTCACGGTGTCGATGTCGATCTGCTCCACGTCAGCCGAGAGGCCCTCGCTCGGAGTGCCCCAGGGCGCCGGATAGTGCAGCTGGCGGAGGGCCGACATCGCCCGATGCGCCGGGTCGTCTTCGGTTCCCGCGAGATTCTGCAGCACCATCTGGCGGGCGTTCTCGAGCTGTTCCTCGTCGAGCCGCGGGCGGCGAAGGATGTCGGCGTAGATCGGCAGCGCCACCGGCAGCTGCCTGGCGACCATCGCGCCCGAGAAGCTCGCATGGCTCGTCGACACCGCCTGCGACCACTGCACGCCCGAGCCCTCGAGCGCCTCGACGATCTGCCGGCTGCTGCGATCGCCCGCGCCGCGCAGCATCATCTCGCCGGAGAGCGTGGCCAGGCCGCAGCGGCCCGGGCTGTCATGCACGGCGCCGGCGGGCGTGTGGAAGGCGACCGCGACCGATTCCAGGCCGGGGAGCTGCTCGCCGAGCAGGACGATCCCGTTGTCGAGCGTCGCGGAGTGGAGTGTCTGCTTCACGAGGGGATCACGGGCAGGCGGGTTCGGCCAGCCGCGTCCCGACGGCAGAGGTGACGGTAACGCAGCCTGGGACCTCGTCGGCGGCCTCCACCACCTTATAGATGGTCTTCGTGCGCCGGAAGCCGAGCCGCTGGTAGAGGCGGACGGCCCCGGAATTCTCGGCCGTCACCTCGAGGAAAGCCCGCCGCAGGCCGTGGCCGCGAAACCCGGCGAGCGCCTGCTCGATCAGGCAGCTGCCGAGGCCGAAGCCGCGATGGCTGGGAACCACGCCGATATTTTGGATCGACCCGACGCCGAGCTTGTCGACCACGCCCTGGATCGTGCCGCACCACTCGAGCTCGCCGAGCGCGTCATTCCGCACCACGAGCCAGGTGGCCCCCGGGAGGAAGCCGGGCTTGTTACGGATCTCGCGCATCAGCCGGCGGCAGCCCTCGATGTTGCCCAGGCAGGGGAATACCAGCGCGTCGATCTCGCCGCGGAAGGAGCGGTGCTTCGTGCGGGCGTGGACGTCGAGCAGGGCCTCGTTCCACGACACGAACCGGTAGCCGGCCGGGAGGGGCAGCGGCCGCCGCGGAGCCGACAGGTCCGCGTCCATGCGAAACCGCTTGAAATAGGTCGACATGGCGTCGCTCCCTGGGGACCGCACTTGGCTCTGATGAAGGTAAGTATGCCCTCCGGGAAGGTCAACGCGCCGGTGAATGCCGCGCCGGCAATGGCCCGAAGATGCCGGTTTGCGGGGCTATGCCGGCGTGGGGTATGCTTTTTGGGGCTTCAAAAAATGCTTTTTGGCTTCTCAAAAATCGGCCAGATAACGCTGGCGGTCGTCGCCCTCGTGGCCCGATCGGCGGCGGATGCCGCGCCTCCGGGTGACGGCAAGCCCGTCGTGGTCGCGACGACGACGGTCGTGGCCGACCTCGTGCGCGAGGTGGCCGGCGACCGCGTGGCGATCGATTGCCTGATGGCGGCGGGGATCGACCCGCACAGTTACAAGGCCACGCCGCGGGATGCCGACCGGCTCGCGCGGGCGGATCTCGTGGTGGCTTCGGGGCTGCATCTCGAGGGCAAACTCGCCGAATTGCTCGAGCGGCTCTCGAAGCGGGTGCCGGTGGTCGCGGTGGCTGACACGCTGCCGGCCGACCGACTGCTCGAGGCTGCACCGGGGATTCACGATCCGCACGTCTGGTTCGACGCACGTCTCTGGAGCCTCTGCCCGGCCGTCGTGGCGAAGTCCCTCGCGGCGATCGATGCCGACCACGCCGACGATTACGCCACACGGGCGGCCGACTACGCCTTGCGGCTCGAGCGGCTCGATGAGGAGCTGCGGAAAAAGATCGCCGTCATCCCGGCCGATCGGCGGGTGCTCGTCACCGCGCATGACGCCTTCCGTTACTTCGGAAGGGCCTACGGGCTCGAGGTGGTCGGCGTGCAGGGCACGAGCACCGAGAGCGAGGCGGGGCTCGGCGACATCAATCGGCTCGTCGCTCTCGTCGTCGAGCGGCGGATTCCCGCCGTGTTTCTCGAGACGAGCGTCTCGGATCGGAACGTCGCGGCCTTGCGCGAAGGCGCGAAAGCCCGCGGCCACGACGTGAGCCTCGGCGGTAGGCTCCATTCCGATTCGCTCGGCGAACCCGGCAGCCCCGCGGGCTCGCTCGAAGCCGCGCTCCGCGAAAACGTCGAGACGATCGTCGCCGCGCTCGCCGGAGGCCGCTGATGGCCGCGCCACACGCGGTCGAGTTTCACGACCTGACGGTCGCCTACGGCGGCCGTCCGGTGCTCTGGAACATCGATCTCGCCATCGACGCGCCCGGCATCTTTGGCGTCATCGGCCCGAATGGCGCGGGCAAGAGCACGCTTCTCAAAGCAGCACTCGGACTCGTGCCGCTGGCCGGCGGCAGTGTGAAGCTCTTCGGCCGGCCGCTCGACGAGGTGCGGCGGCGCGTGGGATACGTGCCGCAGCGCGAGACGGTCGACTGGGATTTTCCGGTGAGCGTGATGGATGTGGTGCTCATGGGCACCTATCCGCGGCTGGGCTGGTTTCGCCGTCCGGGGCCGCGGGAGCGGGCTCTGGCCAAGGCATGCCTCGACCGCGTGGGGCTCGCCGATGTCGCCGGCCGGCAGATCGGCCGGCTCTCCGGCGGCCAGCAGCAGCGGGTGTTTCTCGCGCGGGCCCTCGCGCAGGAGGCCGATCTCTACTTTCTCGACGAGCCGCTGGCTGGGGTCGATGCCCGCTCGCAGGAGACGATCTTCCGCGTGCTCGCCGACCTGCGGGCCGAGGGAAAGCTCGTCGTGGTCGTGCATCACGACCTCCGCACCGCCGCGGAATGGTTCGATGCCGTGGCTCTCATCGACATGCGGCTCGTCGCCGCGGGGCCGACGGCCGCCGTGCTCACACCCGACAACCTCCGCCGCACCTACGCCGGCCCACTCGACGTACTCGACGAACTCGGCCGCGCCGTGGCCCAAGGGAGGCGGACGCCATGAGCCCGCTGGGGGCGATTGCCTACAATACGCTCGTCGTGGCCGCCGGCGTGGCGGCGGTGGGGTTCGCCGCCGGCGTGATCGGCAGCCTCGGCCTGTTGCGGAAGCGAGCCTTGGCCGGCGACGCGGCAGCGCATGCCACGCTCGTCGGCGTGGCGGCCGCCTTTCTCGCGACAGGCCGTCGCGACCTGCCCGTGCTCCTCTTGGGAGCGCTCGTGGCGGCGGTCGCGAGCCTCGGCGTGCTTGTCCTGATCCGCCGCTGGACGCGAACCCGCGATGATGCGGCGACGGCCATCGTGCTCGGTGTGTCGTTCGGCCTCGGGATCGCGCTCATCTCCGGCATCACCGCCCGCGGCATCCCCGGCGGCGGTGGGCTCGAGCAGTTTCTGCTCGGCCATACCGCCGCGCTCACGGCGGCGGATGCGATGCTCCTCGCGGTGGTCTCCATCGTGGCGGTGGTGGCGCTGCTCCTAGGATTCAAGGAGGCGGTACTCGTCGCCTTCGATCCGGCGTTTGCCGCGGCCACGGGCTGGCCGGTGACGCTCATCGATTACCTGCTCGTGGCGCTCGTGGCCGTCATGGTCGTCGTGGGGCTGCCCGCGGCCGGGGCCGTGCTCGTGACGGCGCTCGTCGTGATCCCGCCGGCTGCTGCAAGGCAGTGGACCGATCGCGTGGGCACGATGCTGCTGTTGGCTGGCCTGATCGGCCTGGTATCAGCCCTGGCGGGCGTCGCGGCGAGCGCCGCCTTCCCGCGGCTGCCGACCGGGCCGATGATCGTTCTCGTGGCGGCGGCGATTTTCTTTGTTTCATTCCTCGTGACGTCGGCGCGCGACCGGCTCGCGCGGCGGAGGCAAACCGCATGATGGCGGCTGCCCCTTGGCTGTCGGAGCAGGCCGTGATGCATGGCTGGGCGATGGCCACGGCCGCCGTCGTGTCGGCGGGCTGCGCGCTCGTCGGCACGCTCTTGGTGGTGCGGCGGATGAGCCTTTTGGGCGATGCGATCAGCCATGCCGTTCTACCGGGCATCGTCGTCGCCGTGCTCGCCGGCGGGCGGATGGGCGGGCCGATTGTCTTGGTCGGGGCCACCGCGACGGCGCTTGCCACCGTCTGGCTCACGCGATCGCTCTCGGGACGGCACGGCGTGGCCGAGGATGCGGCGGCAGGGATCGTGTTTACGACGTTCTTCGCGGCCGGAGTCGTGCTCGTGACGGCGCTGGCGTCGCGGGTCGACCTCGACGCCTCCTGCGTGCTCCACGGCATCCTCGAGCTCGTGCCGTTCGACACGGTGCGGATCGCGGGCCTCGAGGTTCCGCGGGCCTTCGTGACCGGCGCCCTCGTGCTCGCGGCCCTTTCCGTCGCGGCAGTGCTCACCTGGAAGGAACAGCTGTTTGCGGCTTTCGACACCGACGCCGCCCAGGCCGCAGGCATGCCGGTCGGGCTCGCCACGACCTGCCTGCTCGCGGCGACGTCGCTGGCCACGGTGGCGAGCTTTGAGGCCGTCGGGGCAATCCTCGTCGTGGCGATGCTCGTCGTGCCGGCGGCGACCGCCGAATTGCTCGTGCATCGGCTGCATCGGATGGCGCTCGTCGCCATGCTCGTCGCCGTCGTCGCCTCCTGCATCGGCTACCTCGCGGCCTGGCACTTCAACACGAGCGCCGCCGGGATGATCGCGGTCGTGCTCGGCCTGGGTTACCTCGTCGCCGCGCTCGTCGCACCGGGGGACGGGGTCATATCGCGGCTGGCCGTCCGTGGCTGGCTCGCGTGGCGGGTCACCTGCGAAGATTGCCTTGCCGCGTTCTGGCGCGGCGAGGAGGCGGGGGCTTCCGCCGCGATGCCTCCGGTCGTGTTTCCGACGTCGCTCAGGCAGCATGCGGCGCTTCTCTGGCTGCGGGCCAGCGGACGCATCTCGATGCAGGCCGACGGCGGCTGGCGGCTGTCGCCGCGGGGCAGGTCGGAGGCGGAGACGGTCGTGCGTTCACACCGCCTGTGGGAAGCGTGGCTTGGGCGACACGCCGAATTGCCACTCGACCATCTTCATCCGCCGGCCGAATGGATCGAGCATCATTTGGGTGCGGCCGTCCGCGAGCGGCTCGAAGC
>JBIIOK010000062.1:0-14717 GCA_044336985.1 Pirellulales bacterium
GCGCGGGTCGCAAAGAGCGTACTCCAACTCGGCGGCGTGTTGCTGACAAATCGGCTCGTAGCAGAGCCGCGCTGTTGCTGTAAGCAGCATGGAAGTCATCTCGGTTCAGGAGAAGCGCGTCAGAACGCTGGCAATCAGCGGCTCGCGACCAAGGAATTATCCACACCGCCGGATTTTATCGCGAGTCCGCTGCATTGCTTTGTTAGCGGCCTTCGATGTGAGGTTTGGTTTCGGCGGCTCTCAGGAATTGCTGCGCTAGATCACAAGCCCGACGTATGGCTGCCTCGGCCTCTGTGCGTTCAATCTCTTTTGCCGAATCTTCCAACTTACGAGCGATCGGACTGGTTACGTGCACGCCCGACCTGAGCCAGAGTTTTACTGCTTCGTCGTCGCCTCGCCACCCGGGCAGTTTCTCGACTTCACTTACACCCATGCGCTGGAGAATCCCGCGTATTGCTTCGTACGCCTGTGCTCTCGCACTGGCGTTTCCACCCTTATTGATCTCTTCAGTGCGGCTTGCTGCTTCGATAAGTGCGGGCAGTGCGGTCTTGGCATCAGCGGGTGTCGTTACCGCGGCGGCCAGCCAATTCGCGGCATCGAGGCGGCAACTCCAATACGATGAGGCCAAAGCGCGAGAAGCCGTCCTGATAGCCGCTGGGCTCTTCAGATTGATGCTCGAGGCGTATTCGACGATCTCCATATCGAGGTGCTCGGAAGTACCGAACAGATCAAGAACCGAGTCATCCTTCTTGCCCGCAATCAACAACTTCACCAAGGGCACAAAGTCTTCTGGAGAGCAGGTGCCGTTCAGATTAATCGTCTCAAACAATGCCCGCTCCCGCTGGCCGGGCTCCTTCTGTCGCGTGTCCTTCAGAAGCCAGATGCCGTACCCCAGACGCAGGCCATCCTCCCCTACGCCGTAGCGAACTTCCAAGTTTTTGGTTGCAGCGTCTCCTTTGATGACTTCGGAGACATCGATCGTAAAGAATTGGCTGTCCGCCGCTTCGCGCCCAGTGCCAACCACAATGGCGTCCGCAACGCGGACTTCGTCGCACAACGGGCGACGCGAAATGGAGTCCGCATTCACCCGTGCACAAGTGAGCGCAAGGACCCCAACGACGTACAGAGCGTGCGGTAATGAACGCTGCACAACAGTGGAGACGATCGGTTGCCGTTCGTTTCTCATGCGGTTTTTCTCGCTAACACCTGCGATCAGCGGCTCGCGACTATAGGACTATCCCTGCCGCCCGATTTTATCGCGAGTCCGCTGCATCGTTTGGTTCGCCGCCGCGTTCAAGGGCCGGTGCGGCCGACCTGAAGCACCAAGGGCGTGTCGGTCGAGCCGGGACCGCAGTTGAATTCGAAGCCGGCATTTGTTGCCCTGGCGAAATGAAAAACCGCGGCCGGGATTGCTCCCGGCCGCGGCGTTGCGATACTCCACCTTCCCGTGGTCCGGAAGAACCCTTGCTCGGATCACGTTGCCCCTACCGCTTGGCCTTGATGGCCTGCAGCAGGAGCTGCCGCCGCACGTTGGCCTCGTCTACCTTCTCGCAGACCTTCGCGGCGGCAGGAATGAACATGGAGGAGATGGCGCGCATCGCCTGCTCGCGACTGCCGGCCGGTCCGGCTTTCGAGATTCCGGCCTCGAAGTCGGCCCACCGGCTGCGACGCTCGGCGGCAGGGAGATCCGCAATCGCCGCGGCCTGCTCGTAGTCTGTGCGCGCGAGCCGCAGCGACTCCCGCACGTCGGCGACTGAAAGAAGATCGGGCAGCTTGCGTCGCTCGGCTTCGTTCGCGTCGCCAAACGCCCTCGCGAACAGGGCCGCCAGAACCTTGCCGCCAGCCTTCGGGCCATCGACCTTTGCCGCTTCGGCATCGATAACACGGGCCATCCAGTCCCCGAAATTTTTCCCTTCTTGCCGCATGCAGTCCGCCACGGAGGGCGTCGCCGGCAATGCCTCGATCGCTTGTGCCAGCCTGTCGAGCTGCTCGGGCGAGAGCCGGGCCAGATTCGCCTCCAGCACCTCCGTCGCCGACTTCTCAATGGCAGCATCGACCAGGAGCGAGATAAGCACCGGACTGCTGCCGCAGTCGCGGGCCAGCTTCAGCACGGCCACCACATCCGCGACCGCCTCATCGGTCTTTCCAGCTGCAAACCCGAGCCGGGCCCGTAGCAGGGCCGCCTTTGAGAGCGCTCGGGCCTTTTCGAAATGCGGCAAGAGACATTCTGGACCGGCTTCGTAGTCGAGATTCCAGTCGCATGCCGCGACCCGCGCCGCGCGGTGCAACTCGGCGAGCGAACCCGCGAAGCTCGCGATGATCGGCTTCAGGTCGTCCGCCACCGGGGCGGAGGGATTTGCTACTGCGGCCTCGTACTTCGCCTTCTGCGGTTCGGCGAGCGGTGCTGGGAGTTGCGCGAACGCCTGCCAGTAGATCACCGCGGCGTTGGGGATGGTTGCGGCCGCGGCTGCCGGCCGTTCAGCAGCGGTCAGAACCGCGGAGAAAGCGGCCTGCGTCGCGAGGACAACGGTCAGGAAAAGTGCGTGGCGGCTGGTCATCATTCGGAAAACTCCTTCAAGAGATCTCGGGGACAGGATTTGGAACCGTACTGCTCGAGCGTGGTGGATCCGTAGTGGCGGCGAAGCAGTTCGTCGAAGGCGGCGTCGGTCTCCGCGCATGCAAGTTGGTAGGCCAGAAGATGGGGCCGCGGCAGGGGATCGACCGGCCCAGGCAACTCCTGGCGGTCGGTCATCCACCATGCAGCGACGAGCAGCGACGCTGCGACTACCGCGGCCAACGGGAATGCGAGCGAACGGGTGCGGTGTTGCGTTGCCAGCGGCAGGGCTTTGATTGGCAGTGAGTACAACCGCTCGTGGAATGCCGGGTCCACCGCGGGACGGCTGCGGTCGAGGCTCGCGCACACCGCCGAGAGCTCGGCGAACCGTTCGGCACAAGCTCGACACCCTCCGAGATGCCCACGCACGGCTGCCTGCTCCGAGGCGGGCAGGCATCCCGCCGCCAGCAGGCTGATCGGCTCGCGCCAGGGATCGCAGGGAGATAGGTGAGTGGTCATGGTCAGGCTCGTGGCGTGTGCACAGGTGATTCTCCGGCCGCGGCGAAAAGGTTCACGCCGCACTTCGCGAGCCGGAGTTTTTCCAGGGCGTAATGCAGCCGGCTCTTGACGGTGCCCAGCGGGCAGCTGAGGAGCGTCGCGATCTCGTCGAGCGACAAACCCGCGAAGAAACGCAGTTCCACGACCACGCGATGCTCGTCGGGCAGGGCGGCCACGGCGGCCTGCACGAGCCGAGCCTCCTCGGCCTGTTCAGCGGCGACCGTCGGCGCGGTCTCGCGGCCGGGGCGGTCGGCGGGCTGGTCCTCTCCGCTTGCCACGGGCCGCGGCTTCCGTCGCGCCTTCAGGAACCGGTGGCGGAGAATGCCGTAAAGCCAGGTCGAAAACCGACGGCTCTCGTCGAACCGCGCGAGCGATCGCCAGGCCTCGACGAGCGTCTCCTGGGCGAGGTCCTCGGCTTCGTGGTCGTCGCGGCAGAGAGCCCGTGCGCACCGCCAGAGCGGCTCGGCGTGAGTTGCGACGAGTTCACAAAACGCGGCCACGTCGCCGTGGCGGGTGCGGCGAACCAATTCGGCTTCGTCAGGAACGGATTCGGGCACGATGACAAGTATTCCCACCGACGCGGCAAGAGGTTCACGGCTTGTTCAGGCCGCGGGGATCGATTACAATCCCGTTGTACGACATATCGATCGATCTTTTCCATCGACCAAGGAGCCAGCATGCAGCACGTCACGATTTCGCCGAAGTTCCAGGTCGTGATTCCGCGGGTCGTTCGGGAACGCCTTGGGCTGCGACCGGGCCAGAAACTGCAGGTGATCGAGCATGCCGGGCGGGTGGAATTCGTGCCGGAGCGGAACATCCGCGAACTGAAGGGGTTCGTGATGGGAATCAAGACGGACTTCGTTCGCGAAGGTGACCGCCTGTGAACGTGGTCGATTCGTCCGGATGGCTGGAATACTTCGCCGGTGGGCGGCATGCCCGCGTGTTCGAGCCGGCTCTCGAGGATCTCGAGTCGCTGATCGTGCCCGCCGTCTCGGTCTACGAGGTGTTCAAGGTGCTGTTCCGCGAGGCCGGCGAGGAGGCAGCGATCCAGGGAGTGGCGGCCATGCAGCGCGGCCGCATCATCGATCTGACCGTGCAGCGAGCCCTCGACGCTGCCGCATTGAGTTTGCGGCACTCGCTACCCATGGCTGACAGCATCATTCTGGCAGCGGCCCGAGAGCACGGCGCCACGGTCTGGACGCTCGACGAGGACTTCAGCGGCTTGCCAGATGTGCGGTACTTCGCCAAGAAGTAATCACCTCGGAGTACCTCGACATCAGGGCTTTCTCCGCTCGGCGGAACGGTAGCAATCAGCGGCTCGCGACCATCGGCGAACCATACCGACCGATTTTATCGCGAGTCCGCTGCATTGCTTTGTTCTGCATTGGGGAATATTGGCGGGGTGTCCCAGAGCTGAATCTCAATATAAAGTTCGAAGTCCGTCTCCCAATAGCGTTCGTACGGAACCAAGTGATCGTTCGCAGGCACACCAAACCGATCGACAAGCTTGCCAAGCTCGCCGAGCAGGAATACTTGGTTGTAGTAGGGCTTGTCGTCTCGGCTGAGTGCGATAAAGCTGTCCGGGAAGGTCACCGACGTCGTTTCGGGATCGAGATCGGACAGCGGGATTCGCACCTCGTCTTGATCTGCGTTCAGATCCCGGAACCACGCGGATTCTCCATACACGAGGTGGAAGGGGTGACGTCGGCGCGGATTACCCCCTCGTGCTATGAAGAGTTCGCGGAGTTGATCCTCCACCCTACGCCGAATACGGATATAGTCCTTGCCGTAGCGGCGGCGATAGCCACTCTCACGCTTATGCCGCGTGAGAAGCTCCAGAAAAATGGGATCCTCAGACCCAGCGGGAAGGTCTGACAAACTGCGAAACGGACCGTTCGCACGCAAATAGTAGTGGGTTGCGAACTGTTGAACGCCCATCGTGAGGTTATCCGCTTTTGACCGCTCCGAACGCCGCAAAGCAGGAATTCTTGTGCAGGAGGTCTATCCGATCAAAACCGACCTCAAAAGCCCCGCTCCCACGACACGTCACGGATTGCCTGGGCCAAGCTGATGGCGAGGGGCGGGGAGGAGTTTCCGCTTGCGTGCCCCACCTGCGGCGGCGACATCCGGCTGATCGCATTCATCACGGAGTCGGGGCCGATCCGGAAAATCCTCACGCATCTTGGCGAACCGCTCGAGCCACCACCGGTGTCACCCGCTCGTGGACCGCCCACCGACTGGGGCGAGCTCGTGCAGATCCATGACGATCGCGACGTCTTTCAAGCCTCGCCCGACGAACTGCCCGCGATCGATATTCACAGCCTCTGAGCGGTGCCGGACGCGACCCACGCATGTCGGGAAACTGCGAACTGGGACGCGGTCTGCTCAGACGCGAGAAAAACGCCACCGAAGGGGGTGCGGGGCGTTTCGAGAAACCCGCTCCGGACGCCCGGGCCGCTCCTCCCGAGGCTCACGAGTCGCTCATCGGCCGGAAGACCGTTGAGGAAGTGCCATTGACCGGGCTATCCTTACAAAGCCGCCGGGCCGCCGGACTCGGAGAGACTCCGTGCACAAGTCAGAAAACAACCACTTCGGAGGGGGAAGGCAGGCGGGCTGGAAAAGGCCTGGTGCGGGCCGGAAGACAGGAGCACGCGACTCACGAGCCGCTTATCAGCTCGGGAACGGCTGCGGACGTGCCATTGGCCGGGCTATCCTTAGATGAAAATCGGTGTTTTTTACCGTCCGTCACGCGGGCTCAATCGCGGTGCATCGCTGGAATCAGTACGAGGGCGAAGGCCTTTGCAATCGTCCCCTGGCGGGTAAAAGGGACTGCTTGAACCGGAATACCGGAATCTCGGGCATTCATTTCGGAGTTCCCCTTGACCACACTCGCCCGCAAATCGACGCTAAACTCGCCCACGATGCGGCGTATCGGACTGGGATGCTTCCTGGTCGCATTATTTTTCGCCTCGGGATCGTCGTCGCCTGCGGCAACGCTTCCGGCGGGCTTCAGCGAATCCAAGGTGGCGGATCACCTGAATCCGACCACAATGGTGTTCGCGCCGGACGGCCGGCTATTTCTATGCGAGAAGCAAGGCCGGATTCTCGTGATCCAGAACGGCGTGTTGCTGCCGACGCCATTGGTCGACTTCTCCAGCCAAGTCGACAGTTGGAACGAGCGCGGGCTGGGCGGCGTTTGCTTACATCCCGAATTCGCGACCAACGGCTATCTCTACGTCTATTACACGAAAAAAAAGCCATCGCATAACCGCGTGAGTCGGTTCACGGTGATCGGCAACGCCGCCTTGCCTGACAGTGAACAGATCATCCTGGAACTCGACAACCTCTCCTCCATCGGCTGGCACAACGGCGGCGGCCTCTGCTTTGGCAAAGATGGGAAGCTCTATGTCGCCACAGGCGAAAACGCGGACGGCGGCAACGCCCAAAACGCCAACAACATGCTCGGCAAACTGCTCCGCATCAACCCGGACGGTTCAATTCCTAGCAACAACCCAAACTATCAAAAGTATAGCGGTCTCAGTCGCTCGATCGTCGCTCTTGGCTTCCGCAATCCGTTCGCTTTATCGGTGAATCCTGAGACTGGCTTGATCTACGCCAGTAACGTCGGCGCCAAGTATGAGGAAATCGAGCGCTACGACAGCGATGCCACTCCTCGCAGCGTAAACTACGGCTGGCCGGACTTAGACGGACCGCGCGGCCGGCAGGCGACACCGAGCGACTATCGCGATCCGGCTTACGCCTACGACCACGGCAGCGGCGAAGGGACTGCACTCTGCGGCGGAGATTTTTATGCACCCAGCGACGCAGCCGCCGATGGTTTCCCAACGAGCTATCTAGGGTTCTATTTCTTCTCCGACTATCGCGGGTGGATTAAATACATCGATCCCCGCACCCCGAGTAAGCGTTTCGATTTCGCGGCCAAGATCGACAGGCCGATCGACGTTCAGTTCGCTCCCGACGGTTCAATGTGGTACATCGCCCGCGGCGGCCAAGGCGGGGGTTCGGACGAAGACAATACGTCAACGCCGAACGGTTCGCTTTGGCGCGTCCACTGGACTGGCGCCGGCGGTCCGAAGAAGTTGGCGTTTGTCGCTCAGCCATCCTCCAGCAATACCGGGGGCGTTATTTCGCCAGCCGTGCGAGTTGCCGTCCAAGACGCTCAGGGCGATACCTTTTCATCTTCCAACGCTCTGGTAACGATTTCAACGAGTAAGGCTCCAAACTCACCGACGGTGCACGGGACGCTCACACGACCGGCGATCGACGGGATTGCGACCTTTGACGACTTGCGAATCGACAATCCCGGGCGCGATTTCACGCTCACCTGCACCAGCGGCGATTTGAAATCGCAAACTTCCGATTCGTTCGAAGTTTTTGCCAAAGCAGATCCGCCGCACGTCTCGCCTCGTAGCGGCGCATACGGCAATCCGGCGTGGGTGCAAATGACCAGCGCGACGAAGGGAGCCAAGATACGCTACACCACCGATGGTTCGACGCCGATGCAAACGTCGCCCGTATATGAGCGGCCGTTTCAAGTTGTCAGCACCAGCGTCATTAAGGCGTATGCGGAGCGGCCGGGCCTCTCGAACAGCGATGTGTCCGCCACAACGCTGACGATTACCGGACACGCTCCTTATGGAATGAATTTTCGGCCGGAACTTGCCGACGTCGCTGTGCCATCGGTCAACGGTCCTGCCGTGCCACGGACGCTCTCGAGCACCGGGCTGTTTCGCGACGTCGCGAATTTGGAGGCACAACACGGCGTCGTTCCGTACGACGTCAACAGCCCCTTGTGGTCAGACAACGCCCAAAAAACACGCTGGGTTGCTTTGCCCGCCCGTGCCCAGATTGGCCTTGCGGCAGACGGGTCGTACCACTGGCCCGGCGGCGCCCTATTCGTCAAGCATTTCGAATTGGTCACCAATGAAAAAACTCAGCAGCGGCGTCGGCTTGAGACCCGTTTGCTGGTATTGGATTCCAGTGGGGCGAACGGCTACGGCGTCACCTACAAATGGCGCAACGACAATCTCGATGCCGACCTGTTAATTAGCGGCCTAGACGAAGAGATTGAGATTGTCGGCAGCGACGGCCAGACTCGCACGCAAACTTGGCACTATCCTTCACAGAAAGAATGCCTGCAGTGCCACACCGTCAAGTCAGGTTTCGTTTTGGGTCCTAGCATGCGTCAGCTCAACGGCAATTTCGAGTACCCCACTGGCCGTACCGACAATCAAATTCGCACCTGGAATTACCTGCAAATGTTTTCCAGTAACGTCAGCGAAGATCGCATCGACGACTACGATCGGCTGGTCCGCGTCGATGATGCGAACGCCTCCCTAGAGCATCGCGTGCGATCGTACTTCGATGTGAATTGTGCGTTCTGTCATCTTCCTGGAGGTACAGGTGCGCAATGGGACGGTCGCTACGAAACGCCACTGGCCAAGCAAAAGAATGTTGATGGCGACGTACGCGAGACGTTTGGGATCGCCGACGCCAAGATCGTCGCTCCTGGCGATTTGCGAAAATCAATCATGCATCTGCGGATGACGTCGACAGAAGCAACTCGGCGCATGCCGCCAGTCGGCAGCAACGTCGTCGACGAAGCAGCGGTCGACGCCATCTCGCAGTGGATTCTCTCGCTATCGGAAGGCAACTGACCCCCTCCCCAAATCTTGACCCAGGTCTTGTGAGAGAATCCTCGTGCCTGACGCCGCCCCCAACTTGGTACCAACCGGGCTGTTAGCCATGCAGGGCCGGTAGCTGGGCATGCCCAGCTACCGGCCGCGCGAAGGATAGGTCGGCCAATGGCACTTCGGCAAGCGTCGGCCGAGCGGAGCGGATCATGAGGAGCAGCCGCCGGAGCTGGCCGGACTGGATGCGGGCCGTCCGCGCCGTGGCATGGAATGCCGTCAGAGGCTGTGGGTGTCGATCACGGGCAGAAAAGTCGGGCGTCGCCTGAAAGATTGCCCGGTCGAAATTCGAGCATGGGCGCGGCGCATTCCCGGTTCCGTCGGGCGCGGGCGATCGGTCTCGCGGCCGGCGCCGGCTCATGCCGTGCGGAAGAACTTCGTCGTGGAAGGGGGCGAATCGATGAGCCGGTCGGCCTCGGGCAGGCCGGTCGCGCGGCGGCCGGCGGCGTCCCATTCGATGGGGCGGCCGAGCCGCAGAGCGAGCAGGCCGATCATGCCGATCTCGGTGATCCGGGCGCCGATCTCGAAGGGCGAATAGCTCTTGCACTCGCCGGCACAGGCCCGCACCCATTCGAACATGTGGGAGTTGTTCACCTTGCTCCACCGCGGCCGGTCGCCGGCGGCGGCCTTCCTCTCGTCCCAGGCGAGGCCGGTCGTGTCGATCCGTGGCTCGCTGCGGGGGATTCGAGCCACCTCCGGCTGATCCGCGTCGCCGAAGTCCGTCGCGGTGCCCAGCCGGACGCGGCAGTCGGAGTTCCAGAGCCCGGCCGAGAGCGATCCCTCCGTGCCGACGACGATGCAGCCATTGACTTTCGCCGGCCCCTGCGTGACCTCGCTTGGGGGGACGTTCTTGTCGCCGGAGCGGAACACGAGCCGCACGGGCCCACGGTCGCCCTTGGCGGCGAAGTGGTACGTCACGGTGCACTTCGTCGGAAAGCTCTCGTGGCCGAGGCCCTCGGCCTCCGCCTCGACCCGCGTCGGCGCGTCGAGATCGAGGCTGCGGACGGCGAGTTGGAAGCCGTGGCAGCAGAAATCGGCGAGCGTGCCGCCGCCGAAGTCGTACCAGGCCCTCCACTGGCCCGGATGGTAGATGGTTTTCTTGTAGGGCCGGGCCGGCGCGGAGCCGAGCCAGAAGTCCCAGTCGAGCCCGTCGGGCACCGGGTCGGCGTCCGGGGGGCGATCGACGCCGTTGGGCCAGGGGTGCGCCGGATGCCAGACGTGCACGTCGGTGATCCGGCCGAGCAGACCCGCGCGGATCACCTCCATGCTCCGCCGAAAACCCTCGGTGGAGCACCCCTGGTTGCCGGTCTGCGTGGCCAGTTGCGGCCGGGCCCGCACCGCCTTCTCGAGCGCGCGGCACTCGGCCACGGAATGGGCCAGCGGCTTCTCGCAGTAGACATGTCGGCCGGAGTCGAGCGCGGCGATGGCGATCGGCACGTGCCAGTGGTCGGGAGTGCCGATGACGACCGCGTCGACGTCCTTCTCCTTCTCGAGCAGTTCGCGGTAGTCGGTGTAGGCCCGGGCTTTTTTGAGCTGCTCCTCCGCGGCGGCGGCGGCGAGCCGGCCGCGGTCGACGTCGCAAATGGCGACGATGTCCTGGTCGACCTTCTCCAACTCCTTGACGAGGTAGTGCATCATCTGTCCCCCCATGCCGATGGCGGCGATGGCCAGCCGGCCGTTCTTCGTGGCAGCCCGGGCGCTCGGGAACGCGCCGGGGAGGGCGACGCCGCCGAGGACCGTGGCCGTTTCGAGGAATTGACGCCGGGTGAGAATGGGACTCATGACTGCCTCGCGGTTTCCAGGGGACGATTCGCGGGGGCCTGCCGGCCACGGTGGGCATCATAGCGCACATCACCGCGGTTCACGATCCACCCTTCACGACGGAGGAGCACCCACAGCCGCTGATACCCGTAGTGGACCCGGCATGCCCGACGCTCAGCCACTCGATATGCCACCTGCACCTCCCGCCACGGCTGGCTTCAGCCGGCCGCGCGGAGCAACTCGGCCACCTTCTGCCACACCGTCCAGGCTCCGACCACGACGAAGCCGAGCGACGAAATCCAGAGCAGCGCGTCCCACCACCGCGACGGCACGAGCCGCGGATCGACGTCACGATAGCGGAAGCAGAGCACGGCGACCGCAAGCGCCCCGAGCATGATCGCCTGCGCCATGCCGCTGGCCAGCACCATCGCCACCGGTGCCCGGATCGCCAGCGCAAGCGCGAGCGCGACCAGCGGCCAGGCCACCGCGATCCGCCGCGTCCACCGCCGGCGGGTCTCCTCGTCGCCGCCGCACATGCCGGCGAGCCCCAGGCCATCGGCCACGATCCGCGCGTTGCCGTCGGCCGCCGCGAAGAGGGTCGAATAGAGCACGCAGAACCCGCCCACGAGAAACACGCCCCGCGCCCAACTTCCGAAAACCGGGACATACATCGCGCCCAGCGACCGCACCATGTCGTCACCCGCCGGCACGATGCCGATGCGGCCCAGCGTCGCCGCGCCCAGCAGGTAGAAGGCCACGGTGACCACCGTGTAGACGACCATCGATGCCCAGGCATCGAGTTGGAGCACCCGCAGCCAGCCGCGGGCCCGCGCCGCCCACTCGGGAGAATCGTCCCGCGGCCCCACGGCCCGACCGTAGCCCTTCTCGAGGCACCAGTAGGGATAGAACATCAATTCCGACGCGCCCACGCCGATGATGCCGAAGGTGGCCAGCGCCGCGACGAGAGGCGACCGACCGCCCACAGCCGGCGGAATCGAGGGCACGAGGCCGCCGGCCAGTTCGCTCCCGGAGATCGCCCACGCGGGATCGAACTGCAGCATGGCGAGGGCCGAGAGCGTCACGAGCGTGAAGCCGCCGACGAGAACGATCGAGAGCCGCTCGATGACGTGGTACCGGCCCACGGCCAGCAAACACGACGTGACGATCGCGACCACCGCGGCCCAGGCCGCGCCGTCGATCGGCGTCGCGAGGCTTTGCTTCGCCGCCTCCAGATCCTCGAGCCGCGACCGCAGCCGGCTTGCCTCGGCGGCGTCGCCACGGCGCTCGCACGTCGCCGCGGCGATCCGCATCGTGGCCGCATCGTCGTGAACCCGATTCCATTCCCGGCCCGCGACGGTGAGCGGCATTCCACCGGCGAGCGTCTGGGCGACCCCCGCGAGGATGCCCCCCTGCTGCACCACGATCAGCACGGTCATCACCGCCCAGCCCCAGTAGATCCAGCCCCGGCCGCCGAACCGCGGGCCGGGAACGGCATCGACGGCCGCCAGCGGCGTGCGGCCCCACGTGAGCGTGGTCCGACCGATCTCGACCTGGGCCGCGACCTTGATCGCGCAGCCGATCACGATCAGCCACAAGAGCACGAATCCCGCCTCGGCCCCCACCGTCGTTGCCGCGATCAGTTCCCCCGAGCCGACGATCGAACTGGTCAGGATGATGCCCGGCCCCAGGCAGGCCCAAACGAGCGAAGGGAGCGAACCGTTGTGGCCCGCTCCCCTCGCGTTGGAATCAAATTGGATGTGTTGCGTCAGGCCCGCTTGCGACGCCGCAACACCGAGTAGCCGCCGCAGGCAAGCCCCGCGAGCGCCATGGCATACGTCGATGGCTCGGGCACGGCAACCGGACTTGCGAGACGAAAACCGTAAACGTCGTTCTCGTCCGACGCGGGGGTGTCTTGGTTGAAGGAAGACCGCAAGGAATTCTCGCTGAAGCTACCCCAAAAGCCGCCACGCAACCCACGTCTCTCGCCGGCCACCAACCCCGTCAGGTCGTTCCACTCCGTGATGTTCCCGTTCATATCAAACGCGCCGTAAGCACTCGACACACCATTGGTGCCGACCGTCGTCACGTTGCCGCCTCGGTCGTTCCAGTTAGCGTCGTCGAGGTAGTTCGCGAAGTTGCCCGTGCTGCCCGCCGAGCCGATTCCGGTCAAACCCGCCGTCACTGCCGTGGGGGCCTCGTCGCTCCGCGTAGCGTAGTCCCAGTAGCCCGCGTTCGTGCCGCCGCCCTTGTAGTAGGCCGCCTTGTACCACTGGTCTTCCGTCGGGATATAGAACGTCGCGCCGTTGTTCCTCGCCGGGGCAGTGCCGTTAGTCTGGCCACCGACGAGTGTATACGCCCCTGTCTCTGTGCTCGACGAACTCGTTGCACCGTTCTGATACCAGTTGGCAACTCGCGCCGCATCGAACCAACTCACGTAGTTCACCGGCTTGTCACCCATGTTTGACTTCACGGCGTACTTGCTGCCGGAGGCCGCACCAGATGTGAAACTGATCCCCCCCCGGATGTCGTTGCCCATGTCCACGTTGTAGACGGAGTTCGGATTGATGCCGCCCGCATCCACGGAGTTCAGGAAGTTCGTGTACTGCTGGTTTGTGAACTCGTACTTCATGATCTGGAATGAGTCGGACACGGCACCGCGGTTCGTGGTGTCAGCCGCATTATTCGGATCACCCACCGTCACCCACTGAATCGCTTCAGCGCTGGCGATAGAGCCAAAGGGCAGGCAGGCGAGTGCAGCCAGCCCAAGGAAAAGCGTCTTGAACGTGGGGCGAATCATGGAAGTGGCTTTCGTAACGCTGTAACACGGATTGCCGGGGTTCCCCTGCAAAGTATCTCACCCGGCCCCAACCGTGTCAAAGAAATGGCCCACGCCATTGAAATGCACGTAAATTACAGCTTGGGGAGGGGTTTCCCCCCGCCAGTGCCAGCCGTTGATTGAGAGGCTCAATTCTCCGCTCACCGGCACTTTTCGCCCCCGATGAGCCGCGTTCGGTGACAGGCGGCTCCATGGTCGCCTCGACGGCCAATCGGCTGCCGGAGCCATCGCTCTCCCACGGCCTCGAACGTGCCCCGCACGACGTGCGGGCACTCGCGAATGAACTGCTCCGCGACCTCGACAGCCACGGCTCGCACGGTCGTGAACGTCACGTAGCACCGCAGCGTGTCGCGCTCACGGCGCTCGGCCACGATCTCCGCGCCGGCCCAGCCATCAACGTACTCGGCAATCGCCTCACGGCGTTTCGCCTGCCCCTCGCGGCGCGGTGAATCTTGAAACGCGAACGTGAACCGCCGGGCGATAGCGCCCGCTGCCGTGGGGCTGGGGACGCGGGAGGTGTTGCGCATCGACCCGGCCCCACGGCGCAGGAATTGAATAGCGGTCATGACTTCAACGAGATCACCAAACTGGCGGCGGTGCCCATATCGGTGCCGCTCACGAGCTTCACGAACCGCAGCGGGTAGACCGCATCGGGCAGTCCGGCCGAACCGCCAGCCGCGTTCACGGTCACGGTCGCCGGCTGCCGCTGCCGTGCCCACGGCCACGGGCAGGTTGCGGGTCTTGTGGGTGAACGATGTAGCGCTCATGACTTCACCCCAGCCTGTGCCACGATCTGGCGGAACGCGAACGATTGCGCGGCGTGCCGCAGGTGTTGCGGGCAGCCCGGCCCAGAGTCTTTCACGCCGTAGCACCGGGTTTCGAGCACTCGCCCGTGCCACTCGACGAGCAGGCGGTGATAGTTGGCCTTGGCCTCGGGAGAATCCCACGGGCCGAGGTAGATGACCTTCCCGTCAACGCGGACCCGAGCCTGTCCGCTGTGAGAGTGAAACCGCATCTGCGGCTCTTCGCCGCGCTTTCGCCGACCCATGACAGTACCTCCGAATGGAATCGGTACGTACCGTTTACGGTGTACCGATTTCGACCATTCCGAATGGCACTGCCGACCGTCGGCAGGTTTCGCTCGATCTACTTTTCACGGTGTTTGCCGTGAGTCGGGGCGACAGGACTTGAACCTGCGACCTCTTGACCCCCAGTCAAGCGCGCTAGCCAAACTGCGCCACGCCCCGAAACCGTCGAGGGTGCCCGTGTGTTTTGCACCGGCACCCCTGACCTCCGC
>JBIIOK010000063.1:0-14672 GCA_044336985.1 Pirellulales bacterium
CCAGCAGGAACATGGTGTCACGCCGGAAATCAAACTCCTCCACGAAGTGAATTCCCGGGTGCTCCCGCATAACCTGGCGGTAAAGCGACCGATTGCGGGAGGTGGAGGCGGTGTAGAGCACCCGCACCGTGACGCCATCGGCATCGCGGCAGTGCCTGCTGAAGGATCGCAGCGTGCCGTCCAACTGCAGCGGACGGTCTTTGCTGAAAATGAGTGCCTGTGCGTCGTGCAATTCGATCGCCCTTGTTTTCTCGAGGAGATTCATCTGAACAAGTAGTTGTGCGTCGCGACGTCTTGTTCTCCGCGAACGATCCTTGCCAGGTCGTCACGGGTTATTTGCTGCTGGACATCGGTCGCTGTAAACGCCCGATAGCCGTGGTTGAAGAAGATCTCAAACGTGTCACGAAACCGAGGGTTACTGCCGGTCGGCTGATGCTCGCGCAGTGAAATTTCCACGATCCATGTGGGCCGCGGGTTTCTCCCCAGCAGACCGCTGGCCCCCTGAAGCAGATCAAATTCCGCGCCCTCGACATCGACTACGACAAGCAGGCGTTGGTCGGCAAAAGTTGAGCCGATGACCTCATCAAGCGGAATGATGGGGACGAGCGATACATGGTGTTCGGGGATGCCTGCCCAGCCGCGCACCAGCGATGCGGCCGTACCCGCGCCCCATATGGAGAGAATGCCCGGCCGGGCGCCGGCTGCCACGGGAAAGACACGGGCTCCGTCCGCCCAGCCATTCAGATCGATGTTTTTCAGCAGGCACTCGACGTTGTTGTGGATAGGCTCGACTGCGAGAACCTTGCGACCGAGCGATAACGCATGGCAGCAGTAATAACCGACATTCGCCCCAACATTGACGAGCGCGTCGGCCTCCATCAGTGCATTTCTGACCAGAGCGGTCTCCTGAGGCTCAAACGTTCCCAAAGCCATCGCCTCATGCCCTACGAAGCGAAAGCCCCACGGTGTCACACGCACCTCATCGCGTCTCGCGGCGGCCTGCCCTACCGCAGGCGGCGCCGCCCCGGGCAGGCACTGGCGGACCAGTCGACTCAATTTGGACATGGGGCTACCTTGCGAAAACGGAAATGGATCATTCGACCGGGGTGATAGGTCATTCACCGCGATCCCCACAAGTGCGGTTCACCCGTCGGGAAAGGCCTTCAGACCTCCCAAATTTTCCGCCTGTCCAGATGCATTTGGCGGATTGCACCTCAGCAGGCTAAGAATCCGATGGCTGTGACGGCCGTTGGTGACATTGCCGCCAGAAATAACTGCAAGAGAACAGCGAAACCACCCATGGTCCCACTCGTCGGGTTTGCGAAGGTTCCCCTCCAAGCCGCGAAAAAGTATGCGCGCTTTGGCCGCGAATTCGCGAGGTTCAACGCTTTGTCGCGGACACGCGTCGCAAGGTTTCCCCTGCGCTGGCAAGACCGGCAGCCGTGCCTGGACGATCGCACCGCAAATACCGGATTTGATCGGCACTACGTCTATCACACCGCCTGGGCAGCCCGCGTACTGGCGAAAACCAGGCCCGCCAAGCATGTGGACATCAGCTCCAGCCTGTATTTCGTCACCGGGGCATCGGCGTTCGTGCCGATGGAATTCTACGACTTTCGCCCGGCCGACCTGCGGCTCTCAAATCTCGAATCTCGCTTCGCAGATCTGATGGCCCTGCCTTTTGGCGACCGCGCGGTGTCGTCACTGTCGTGCATGCACGTCGTCGAGCATATCGGACTGGGCCGCTATGGTGATCCGCTCGATCCGGATGGTGATCTGAAGGCGATGCGGGAGTTGCAGCGTGTGGTAGCGCCATCCGGTTCACTGCTCTTTGTCACACCAGTCGGGCAGCCTTGCATCCGGTTCAACGCCCATCGCATCTATGCATACGAGCAGATCCGCGATGCCTTCTCCGAATTGAGGATCGAGCAGTTTTCGCTCATTCCCGACAGCCCGAGTGACGGCGGACTGATCGAAGACGCCGATCCAGCGACCGTTTCGAAGCAGAGGTATGCGTGCGGGTGTTTCTGGTTTCGAAGGCCGGCCGGCGGCTGAGCGAGTGGCACGCGTCGATCAGCCGGCAACACCGGTCAGGCCGATTCGTTCGCGCCGATAGCCGCCGCTGGCGATGTTGGCCACCCAGGCGCCGTTGTCGAGATACCACGAGACGGTCTGCCGGATCGCGTCGTTGAACGAGAGGCTGGGCTTCCAGCCGAGGTCGGTCTGGATCTTGCTGAAGTCGATCGCGTAGCGGCGGTCGTGGCCGGGCCGATCCTTGACGAATGTGATCAGCGATGTGCATGGTGTGTGAGGCAACCCCGGCCGCAACGCATCCACCGCGGCGCAGATCGCATGCACGACCTCGAGATTCTTCTTCTCGCTGTCGCCGCCGATGTTGTAGACCTCGCCCAGTCGGCCTCGGGCGAGTACCGTCCGGATCGCCCGGCAATGGTCGCCCACGTAGAGCCAGTCGCGAATCTGCGCACCGTCGCCATAGACCGGCAGCGGCTTGCCCTCGAGGCAGTTGAGGATCACGACGGGGATCAGTTTCTCCGGGAACTGATAGGGCCCGTAGTTGTTGGAGCAGTTGGTCGTGAGCGTGGGCAGGCCGTATGTGTGATGGTAGGCCCGCACGAAGTGATCGCTGGCGGCCTTCGACGCGGAGTAGGGGGAATTGGGCGCGTAGGGCGTCGTTTCGGTGAATTTCCCTATGGGCCCGAGCGAACCGTAGACCTCGTCGGTCGAGACATGCAGGAACCGAAACTCCCGCTGCTCGGCCTCCGGCAGCGACTTCCAATAGTGCCGCGCCTCCTCGAGCAACCGAAACGTGCCCCCGACATTCGTCTCGACGAATGCGGCGGGCCCGTCGATCGACCGATCGACGTGGCTCTCGGCGGCAAAATTCACGATGGCTCGCGGCCGGTGTTTCTGGAGCAGGCCGCGGACGCATTCGGGATCGCCGATGTCGCCCTGGCAGAAGATATGCCGCGGGTTGCCGGCGATCGCGGCGAGCGAGTCGAGATTGCCGGCATAGGTCAGCTTGTCGAGGTTGACGACCGCAGACGGCTCTTCGGCGATCCACTGCCGAACGAACTCGCCGCCGATGAATCCGGCGCCACCGGTCACGAGAATGGAGTGCATTGATTCCTTGCCTAGGGATGGTCGAGCCTGGGGGAGATAGGAAACCGGGAGCATCCTCGCAAGTGCATTTCGTCGAGCCAACCTTGACCATCAGGCCGCGGCATCGAAGCGAGCCAAGGCCGTCTCGTAGAGAACCCGATCGCGCTCGAGAAAAGGCGTGATCTGCTGGATGTATTCCGATAGCTCGCCCCCTTCGGGGCGGTGCACGACTTCCCGGCGGATCGATCGTGAAACTCGAGTGCGAAACCGGCTGTCAAAAATCGCGCACGACTCCGCAAACCGCTCGGTGAGACCGACAAAATCAAGCGTCTCGAGCCGGCGAAGCGCACGGGCCAGCACTTCATCATTGACGATCCTCACCTGAGCCGGATCGCAAACCCGATCGGCACCGAGAATTCGCGTCTGGTAGTCCGCGATATTCGCGTCCATGAACTGCAGATCTTCGATCAGCGCGGTCACCGGGACGTTCAACGTGCGGCTGAACTGGCCGAGCATCGATAGCGACCGCTGGATCGGTTCCCGCAGAAAAGTGGCGGTCTGATAAGGCCTGGGGAGCATATCGGCCATTGCCGCCGTGAAATGGCCGACCAGCACGTTGTGGGGGGGTATTTTCGCGTAATCCCGAAGCATCTCGCTGCCTAGCGGATACCAGCCGTTGGGGAGGTGCTGAAGATGAAAATCCCCCGGATAGACAAGGCGGGGTCGATATTCATCCTGCAACATCCGTCGCAGCGACGTGCCTGCCGTTTTTGCGATGTGGATGACGAGAATCCGTTCGGGCCGCCGGATCGTGGCGATCCGATCCTGAATTCGGCCGAAAGTCTCTACGGTCCAGCGCTTCAGCCGTGACATGCTTTTCTGCTTTGGCCAGACGGGGGTTCTTCACGGGATAGCCCGTCACAATACCCATTGTCTCGCCATCCCCCAACATGGTATTCCCCCCGCAAAAAGGCAGCCTTCGGTGAGCTCACGGCGCTGGAGCGGGCATGAGAATCGGCAGTAAAATCGGTGATTTCGTCATGGCAATGCCGGGCTTGGGGGCTCCGGTGAAGCAGTTGCGCTCACTGCTTAGGAGGCATCGCCCTGCTCCCAAGCCACGGCCCAGCCCTAATTATTCCCGCTGGGTCCGAGACCTCGACACGCCGTCCAAGGCCGAGATTCGACGGTGCCGCAAGAAGAGTGCGGCCTTTCCCCGGCAGCCGACCATCTCCGTGCTGCTGCCAGTGTTCAACCCCGAGCCAGCGATCCTCGATGCGGCGATCCGCTCTATTCGCAAACAGGCGTATCCGCATTGGGAACTGTGCATCGCCGATGACGCCTCGACCAATCCCTCCGTGGCCACAGTGATACGGCGGCATGCCAATGCCGACCCAAGGATCAAGGTGCGTTTTCGCGATACTCGCGGCAACATCTCCGCGGCAACGAACACGGCGCTCGAGATCGCCACCGGTGATTTCGTCGCTCTCTTTGACCACGACGACCTGCTGCCGCCGCTAGCGCTCTATTGGGTCGTCGAGTCGATCAATCGCCATCCCGATGCCCGCATTTTCTATTCCGACGAAGACAAGCTCGACGAGCGCGGCCGCCGGTTTGACCCGTATTTCAAAAGTGATTTCAACCATGTGCTCTTGCTTGCCCAAAACATGATTTCTCACCTCGGTGTCTACCGCCGCGACCTCGTGGAGTCGCTCGGCGGATTTCGCCCGGGGTTCGAAGGGGCTCAGGATCATGACCTCGCCCTGCGGTGCGTGGCTGCAGTATCCCGAGACGAGATCGTTCACATTCCGCGGATCTTGTACCACTGGCGGGCGATCGAAGGCAGCACGGCGGTTTCCTCAGACGCAAAGCCCGTCGCCATCGCTGCCGCAAAGCGGGCCGTCGCCGAACACGTGCGTCTTTTCGATCGCGGCGCCACGGTCGAACCCGTGGCCGAGGCCCCGATGTTTCTCCGCGTCCGGCATTCACTGCCGACATCCGCTCCGCTGACGTCAATTGTCATCTGCACCCGCGACCACGAGTCGCTCCTGCGGACCGCGATCGACTCGATCTGTTCCAAGACGACCTATCCGAACTACGAAATCGTCGTCCTCGACAATGGCAGTCGCGATCCAGCCACGCTCACCTATCTGGATTCCATCTCAGCGCAGCCCGGCATCAAGGTGATCCGCGACGACTCTCCCTTCAACTATTCCCGGCTGAACAACACCGCCGTCACCCACACCCGCGGCCAAGTGCTTTGCCTGCTCAACGACGATATCGAAGTGCTCACGCCCGACTGGCTCGAAGAGATGGTCTCCTTCGCTGCCCAGCCGGATGTCGGGGCCGTCGGGGCGAGGCTCTGGTACCCCGATGGCACGCTGCAGCACGGCGGCGTGATCATCGGGGCCGGCGGCGTCGCAGGTCATGCACATCCAAGGCTTCCGAAGGGCGAGACCGGATACTTTGGCCGCGCCGTATTGCAACAGGAGCTCTCCGCCGTGACCGGAGCCTGCCTCGTGGTGCGTCGCGACGTCTTCGAAGAGGTGGGCGGTCTCGACGAGCAGATCGCCGTGGCCTTCAACGACGTGGATCTCTGCCTGCGGATTCGCGCGGCCGGTTACCGCAACATCTGGACGCCGTTCGCCGAATTGATCCACCACGAATCGGCATCGCGTGGCTACGAGGACAATCCCGAGAAGCTCGCCCGCTTCCAGCGGGAAATTCGCTTCATGCAGACTCGCTGGGGAGACATGCTCCAGACCGATCCTTATTACAACCCCAACCTCTCGATGCGGCTCGGCGACTATACGCTCGGGCCGCGGAAGCATTCGAAATCGCTCCGGAGGGCGGCATGATTTTCAAGTCGCGGCGCAAACACAAGATTCAGGACAGAGACAGCATCCTGCTGCGTGGCATCGACCGCCATGCGCTTGGTCTGGAAATCGGCCCGAGCCACCGCCCGGTGGCTGCCAAGCGCGACGGCTTCAATGTCCGCATCTTGGACCACCTCGATGCCCCTGGGCTGCGGGGCAAATATGCCGACCACGGCGTCGACATCGCCGCCATCGAGGAAGTGGACTACGTCTGGCGGGGCGAGACGCTCGAGGAACTCGTGGGCGGCGAACGATTCACCTGGATCATTGCCAGCCACGTCATTGAGCATGTACCCGATCTCATCGGGTTTCTTGGTTCGTGCGAGCGGATTCTCGCGCCGGGGGGCGTGCTCTCACTGGCGATTCCCGACAAGCGGTATTGCTTCGATTGCGAGCGGGAAAACTCGTCGCTCGCCCGCATCATCGATGTCGGCCTTGCGAAGCCGACGAATCACTCGCCCGGAATCGCCGCGGAATACTTCCTGAAGGTGCGCCGCAAAGGCGGCCAGATCTCCTGGCACGAGGGTCATAGGGGTGCCTTGGAGCCGGTGCATGGGCTCGAGGATGCTCTCAAGGCGATGGCCATGGTGCAGCAGGGCCACTATTACGATCTCCACGAATGGGTGTTCACGAGCGATTCGTTCCGCCAGATCATCCGCGACCTCGGGGATCTCCGGCTGATCGGCCTGCGAGAACGATTCTTCAGCCCCACCCAGGGCTGCGAATTTTTCGTCACGCTCGAAAAGTCGGCCAAGAGCGGCGCGGCCGCGGCTTAGGACGTTCACGATTGAAAATAGCGGCCATAGGCTTCGTAATCTTTCCGATAGGCCGCCTGCACGAGTGGGATCGTCACTACGTCGAGCAGTAGTTCCGCCGGTGGCACGCCCAATTGGTCGAGCGTCTCGGCCGTGGCTGGAAAACGCGATGCATTGCAGGGCCACTGCTGATGGCCAGTCGGCCGGTTGTGGTGTTGAGACTCACTCAGCGACTGCACGTCCACGTGCGGCAACCCGCACAGCCGCTCCGTCTCCCCCAGGCCGGCCGCGAGGTTTTCTAACGGGATGAATGCATCGACGTGAGGATCCCAGTCGCGGTCGTACTGCGGCCGCACGTGCGGCTCCAGCGGCTGCCTTCTGCGCTGGAGATCGATTACGAACTTGAGGAAGTGCTCGAATGACACGCCCCGCTGGCCTGCGAGGCCGTTGGCGGCTTTCCATTCCGTCAACACGGTCGTGCCAATCCACTGGGGGCTCGCATACCGCAGGTAGTGAAGGTACGTGCTCACGGCACGTTTCGCAGGATCCCGAATGACCTTGATCACGCGGAATGCGTCGGATCGCACCGCCTGGCGGCACCGCCGCTCATACCCCGGCTCCTCGAACAGACTTTGTAACCGATAGTCGTGGAGCCAGGCGCTGTGTTGCAGCGCCTGCTCAAGCAGGCCATTGTGCTGGAGAAACCACTTCAGGACCGTCGTGCAGCCGGCCTTTGCGGACCAGCAGCACACGACCGGAAAGCCTTCCTTGACGAGCGGGAGCATCAGCAAACTGCGCCGCCGCGCCGCGCGGGTCTGCCACGAACGAATCCAGACTGTGAGACGGCTCATGATTGAGAAGTTACGAAATGGGGCGCTTCGGCGGCGAGAGCGGTCTTGGTTCAGTCCGGCGCCATTCCGACGCGATCGAGATGATTGCGAATGAGGGCCGCCCAATCCGGCCAACGATCCGCCGCCCTGGCGAGGGCCCGATCCACGTCCACGCGGTATGGATTGGCCCTGAAAATGGCTGCCTTGATAAAGGGCACGCCGGCATCACAAGCCCGCTCCCAGAAGAGTTCGCTGGGGTTGTAGGGGGGGCCCATCCGCTTGACGCGTCGCGCATGGCGGCCGAATCGCTGCGCCTTGAGCGGGGAGACATTGCAAAACTGCTCCCGCAGCGTGGGCGGCCCGCACTGCCGGCCGTCGTAGAGGGCCGCCACGCGGAAGCCAGCGGCGGCGAACGCCTCGGTCAGCCCGACTTCATAACAATCGATGACCTGTTCCTTCGACGACTGGGGCTCGACCGATTCCCAAAACTCTCCGAACACGCTCGATTCGATTGCCCGCCGGCGCATCGCGAAAAACCACGACTGCACGTGGTCGCCGCGTTGCGCCGACATGACCATGCCCCAGAAATCGGCGCCGGCGACCCGCGAATCCGTCATCACCGCGCTCAAATCCGAGAGCGGCCCGTAGACGCTGTCGTTGGCACAGACGATCTCATCAAATTGCTGCGGGTCGGCCAGGCGGGCGATACCGTCGCGCCAACTGCAGAAGTCGTAGCCAACATTGGCCCGCGGCAGAAAATCATCCACGACGGTGGTCAGCTCTGCGGGCAGCGAGGAGGCGCTCGCCGACACGAGCACCAGCCTGTCGGCGATCTCGCGATAACTGTGCAGCGCACGGATGACGTAGGGATCAACGATCCCATCCCGATCGTAGTGGGCGAGGATGACGGCCCGCTTCATCGTAAATGCTCCGCGGCAGCGCGAAGCGCGATCCTCTTCCGCTCCCGCCAGAGCGGCGAGAGCTCGTCCGGCCGAAACTCCTTCATCGAAAGATGCGGACTATAGAAGGGATCGCGCGGAAAATACTCCCGCCAGCGGGCGATATAGAGTTCCTTGGCCGTCTCCTTCGACCGCCGCGACCGGCTCTCCCAGTGGCTGGCCTGCACCTGCGGGTTATAGACGATCTTGAATCCCGCCTGCCGCAGCCGCAGGCAGAGATCAATGTCGTTGTAGTCGTCGGGAAACAATTCGTCGAACCCGCCGACCTGCTCGAATGCCGATCGCCGTACGAGCATGACCGCCGCCGTCACCGCCGAAAACTCCTGCAGCGACCGAATTCGGCCCTGGTAGCCGAGTGCGTCTCGCGGCAGCCCTGCATGCGCGGCGATGCAGGGCCGCTTCGGTGTGAGGATCACGCCGGCATGCTGAATCGCCCCGTCGGGATAATGGAGCAGAGCCCCCACGGCCGCGATCTTCGCGTCGAGTTCCATCGTGGCGACCATCTGGTCGAGCCAGCCCGGCGAGAAGCCATCGACGTCGTTATTGAGTAGCAGCACCAGCTCCCCATCGGTCTGTTTGATCGCCGCGTTGTTCATCGCGGCATAGTTAAACGACCCGCGATAGGGAAACACCCTGAGACGCCCGGCGACTGATTCAGTCGCCAGATACTCGCGGAGCCGCGGCTCGTCGGACTCGTGGTCGATGACCATGATCTCGTAGGGCTCATAGGCCGCCGTCGCCCGCAGGTCGGCGATGCATTTTTCGACCAGTTCGCCGGCGTTTTTCGTGGGGATGACGATCGAGACCTTGGGCGATCTCGTGCGATTGAACGCAATTTCATGGACCGCTGGATCGTCTGACCGGCTGGAAACCCGGGCCCCGATGCCACGGCGGCGAAGCGCTTCGCGGGCCACCTCCGCCTTTCCGGCCTGCGACTCGCCTGCCGCTCCGCCGGCTGCCGTGAGCCATAGGGGATGCCTGAGATGGAGAATCTCGGCGGGAGCCAGGCCATGCAGCGCCTCGAGCGCGATCGCATACGCCGCCGCCTCGGCCGTCAGCGGCTGCCGTTCGAGCCGACCAAGGCTCTCGACCGCGGCGGTGAGCAGGCGGCGATCGTAGACAACCACGGGCGCGACGAAATCCTTTGCCAGCAGATAGGCCCAAGAAAAGTCCGGCTTGTGGATGGCGATGCCGTCTTCGGCATGGTCCGCAAAGAGCGCCTTGGAATTGGGCTGCCGAGCGAACGCGAGAGCTACCCAGAGCGCGGCATCTTCTTCCCATACGGTCAAGGGATCACAGACGGCGACGAAGGGCGACTGCCCGGCGTCGAGACCGCGGCGAATGCAATCGAGGCTGTCCTCGTGCGGGCTCGCCGCCAAGGCGATGACGTCGGGTTTTGGCAGCGACGCACACCGTTCCGCGATCGCTTTGATGTTTACGCCGCGCGCGGCGACGATGAGCCGGCCCCGGGCGACCGTGAGCTGGAGATTCCGCCGCAGTGCCTTCGCCTGTTCGCCAAACGATATTCCGGGGCTTCCATGCCCATCCCGATCCTGTTCCACGCGCGCTCCCTCGCCGGTGAAGCCGCCGGGCCACCTGGTGCCGGCGGCGGCGGGAGCAGAATACCCCGGCCGGGGAGCGGGCTGCGAGGCCGCGAGAGAGACCGGATCACACCACGCGGCGGATCGCCCTCACGCCGATCAGGGTCGATTGGCCCGAGACCGGGTCGAAGGCCTCGACCCGCAGTTCATTCCAGCCACGCTGAAACATGGCCCGCCGCAGGGCGATGCTGTAGCCATGGTGCACGCTCCCGAGACCGCGCCTGAGCCCCGGTCGGTAGAGTCTCGCAGTATATTCACCGATCGCCTGCCCGTTGATCACCACCCGCACCTGGATCGGCGCGGCCCCGGCCCGCTCGCTGAACGCCCAGCCCGTCACACGCGTGAGGCCGGCCGACTGCACCTGGCCGATCGGCGGCTTCACGACCGGCGCGGACACCGGCGGCGAGACCACCACCGGCTCGACCGGCGGCGTGACCACCGGCGCCGGAGCGACGAGGCTCGTGTCACCCACGCTCGCGAGCGCCGCGAAGACATTGAGCCGGCCACCCGTGGCAACCCTGCCGGCGAGTTCCGGCAGCCTGTCGACGCTCGCAAAGAGCGCCGTCCGCACCTCGGCGACCGAAATGCCTGGCTTGGCGGCCGCCAGCCGCGCCACGGCCCCGGCCACCTGCGGGGTGGCCTGCGACGTGCCCGAGAGCGAGCCATACCGGCCGCCCGGCAGCGTCGAATAGATCGCCGTTCCGGGTGCGCCGAGATCGACCGTCGTGGCGCCGTAGTTGGAGAACCCAGCCAGGGCGCCAGTCGAACCGGTGGCGGCCACGGCGATCACGTTCGGCAGGTCGTAGCCGCTCGGGTAGCGGGCGACTGCGTCGTTGTCGGCCCCGCTGTTGCCGGCGGCGGCGACGAACGTGATGCCGGCTTCTCCCGCGACCCGGATCGCATCCTGCAGCATCGTCGAGGTGCCGGTCGTGCCCCCCCAACTGACATTGATCGCGACCACGTTGACGCCGAAATCCCGGCGCATCATCGTGGCATACTGAATGCCGGCGATCGCCGCGCCGGTGAATCCCAGGCCGGTGTTGTCTTGAAACTTGAGTGCCATGAGCGACACGTTCCAGCCGATCCCGGCCGTGCTCACTCCCGCGGTGCCGGCGGCGGCAACCACGCCCGCCACGTGCGTGCCATGGCCGTAGCCGTCTTGGACGTTGGGCGTGTTGTCGACGAAGTTCCAGCCGTGGATGTCATCGACGTAGCCATTGCGATCGTCGTCGACACCGTTGCCGACGACCTCACCGAGATTGGTCCAGATGTTCGCCGCCAAATAGGGATGCGAGACGTCGATCCCCGAATCGATGATTGCCACGACCGGCGGCTGGCTCACCGAGAGCAGCTGCCTGGACTCGAGCGATTCCGGCCCCCCTAGGGCCGCCCGCTGTCGCTGGGCCGCCCGCTGTCGCTTGACCGTCCGCACCTGCGGCCGCTTGGCCGACCGCTGCCCGCCCAACGTGTTCCATTCCATGGGTCGCAAAGCCTCCTTGCTTGGCCGATCGCCGTTTGTTGGCGATCGCTCGGACGTTTCTGTCCACGTTTGCCACTCCACTTTCCTGCGTCAGAAAAGTTGACTGACAATCACATCCTTCCGGGGGGGCTGGCGCAAGTCCAGCGCTCCCTCGCCGGGAGTGCTTTTTGACCCAAATCAGCCGCTATTCGTGGCATGCGGCAAGATGGGACAGCTGGGTGGGGCGGGAGGGCTGCGGCGCCAGGGGCAATGAAGTGGTGAATGAAATCCGAGCTTTTTGGCAGTGGCCCGGCTTGGCTCGGCCGCTACCATCCCGCTCCGCGTCCCCGCGCGCACGCGACCGCATCCGACAAGCCGCCCAACCATGACCGATTTTCTCGGCACAGAATTCCCGGAAGACGCCTTTCCGCCCGCGCCGGAGTTGGCGGCGGCCTACCGCCAGGCTTGCCGTCGGGGCTATGCCGCCATGGCAGGTATGCGGGTCGCGATCACGGGCCTTGCCCGAAATATCGGCGATGTGCTGCCGCTCACGATCGCGCGGATCGAGCGGCTCGCGAGCCGGTTCGCCAACTACCGCGTCATTCTCTATGAGAACGACTCCACCGACGCGACGAAGCCGCTTTTGCTGCGTTGGGCAAACGCCAATCCGCGGGTCATCGTGACGATGGAAAATTGCGCCGATCCGACCAATCCCACGACCCGCTGCCTGGCCAGGGCCGAACGCATGGCCCGCTACCGCGAACGCTGCCAGGCGCTCGTCCTCGAGCACTGCGAAGACTTCGATGCCACGATCGTGCTCGACCTCGACGTCGCCGGTGGCTGGAGCGAAGACGGTGTGGCCAATTCGTTCGGCCAGCGCGACTGGGATTTCATCGGCACCAACGGCCTCATCTACCGCCGCGAACGCCTCAACTTCAACGCGTTGCGGCAGTACGACATGTGGGCGCTCCGGCTCGACGAGCGGCTCACGCCGATCCCCACCTCCCAGGCCCGTCGGCACGTCTACCATCGGGGCGAGCAGCTCGTGCCGGTGACATCCTGCTTCGGTGGCATGGGCATCTACCGCATGGAGGCCTTCCGGCAGGGCCGTTACGGCGCCGCCGACTGCGAGCACGCGGTCTTCCATCGACATCTCATCGCGGCTGGCTGCTCCCGGCTGTTCCTCAATCCGAGCCAAATTCTCGTGTACGGCCGACGCCATCGCTTCGGCGACAAGGCGTTCGCGCCCCTGCTCCGTGCTTTGGGAACCGTTACCGGAAGAGTCAGCCAGCCCTGGCTATTCGACGACAAAAATGGCCGCGTGCCGATGCCGCACGTCGATGCAATTCCGGCCGACAAGATGCTCGCCCGCTCCGCCTGAGAGTTGGCTTGCTCCAAAGTAGACCGCTTGTTCCGCAAGCGGATCTGGATCCGCTTGCGGAGCAAGCGGTCTACGTGGAAGCGGTCTACGGGGGCTTCCCTTGCTTGCGCCAATTCTCGTGGTTGCCCAAAACCCTCGCCCGTCATAAGCGGGGTTGACTGCGTCGGCAGTGTCGCGCGCCACCCGCACGATCGCGATTGTCGGAAAACTCTGACGATACCTCCCCCAGCGCGATGATTCATCGCTTCCCAGGGGGAACCATACGTGATCGCACTGCATCAGCCTGTTCCGGAGATCCCCGCATTCACCGGCTCGAATCGACCGAAGTTCTCGGTCATGCTCCCGACCTATGAGCCGGGCGACAAACTCCGCATGACGCTGCTGTCCGTGCTGGAACAGGTGCCGACGCAGGAGTCGATGCAGATCGCTGTCGTGGACGACGGCTCGCAGCGGTGTGACGTGCGGTTGCTCGTGGCGGCGGTTGACAAGACGGGCCGCGTGGAAGTCCACGCCGACGGCCCGCGGCTCGGCATCAGCGGCAACTGGAACCGCTGCATTGAGCTGGCACGCGGACATCTCGTGCACCTGCTGCATCAAGACGACCGCGTGCTGCCCGGCTTCTATCGCCGGATGGAGCAGGCCTTTACCAAGGCACCGCAGATCGGCATGGCTTTCTGCCGCAGCCGCCTCGTCGATGGGGAGGGCAAGACCCTGAAGACCAACTCGCCGCTGCGGTGGTGGCGGGGCGTGCTGCCGCACTGCCTGCGGACATTCGCCACCCGGCAGCGAGTCCAGACGCCGTCGGCCGTCGTGCCCCGCACCACCTACGAAACCCTCGGGGGCTATCGCGACGACCTCTGCCAGACGCTCGACTGGGAGATGTGGGTGCGGATCGCGGCTCGGTTTCCGGTCTGGTACGACCCGAAGACTTTGGCTGTGTTTCGCCGCCATGCGGGGAGCGAGTCGTCGCGGCTCTTGTCGAAGGGCGAAGTCTGGCCGGATCTCGTGCGGGCCATGCATGTGAATGCCAATTCCTTTCCGGATGACCAGCGCGAGTCACTCGTGAACAGCGGCGCCCAGTGGTATGCCGGATCGGCTCTGCGAGAGGCCCAGCGGCAGTTGCTTCGCGGCCACCACGAGGCCGCGGGGCATACGCTCGCCCACGCGCACGAACTGATCAAGTTCGTTACCGAATCGGCTCGACAGTCCGCCCTGCTCACGCGGGCCACATTGCTCGACGAGCAGTGCCAGGCACTTCGCGACGCGGCAGCGGCCGTTGCCCAGCCCGCCTCGGGCCTCCGCCGCACCGCCTAAGGCGAGACCCGTTTCGCCGCTGGAGCCTCATGCATGGCACGGGCCGTCGTGTTTGTCCACTACGACCGCGATGGCGTCTTCGACGACCACGTGATCCACGCCCTGCAGCAGTATCGCCGCCTCGCCGACCGGCTCGTGGTCGTATCGACGAGCGCCCGCGCCCTCTCGCCGCAGCTCGAGCCGATCGTCGATACGTTCATCCCCCGCGACAACGTCGGCTACGACTTTTGCAGCTACAGGGCGGGGCTCGAGTCGCTCAGCGATGGCGCGGTATTCGACGAGGTCGTCTGCGCGAACGACAGCGTGTATGGACCGCTCTTCGATCTCGCCCCGGCCTTCTGCGACCCGCGGATCGCCCAAGCGGATTTCTGGGGGATGTG
>JBIIOK010000041.1:0-19394 GCA_044336985.1 Pirellulales bacterium
GGCTCCAGCTCGACGGCATCGGCGCCTCCCTCAAGGCCGAGGACGGCTACACCACCGTCGCGGAGCTCGTACCCGGCGGCGCGGCTGACAAGGACGGCCGCCTCCAGAAGAAGGACCGCGTGGTCGGCGTCGGCCAGGGCGGCGAAGGCGAAATCGTCGACGTGGTCGACATGAATCTCAACGAGGTCGTGAAGCTGATCCGTGGCAAGCGCGGCACGATCGTGCAGCTGAAGGTGATCCCGGTCGGCCAGACGGCCCCCAAGATCTACGACATCACGCGTGCGAAGATCGAGCTGAAGGATAGCGAGGCCCGCGGCGAGGTGATCGAGCAGGGGCGGAAGCCCGACGGCACGCCCTACCGCATCGGCGTCATCAACCTGCCGAGCTTTTACATGGACATGGCCGGGGCCCGGCAGGGGCAGGCCGAATACAAGAGCAGCACCCGCGACTGCAAGCGGCTGCTCGACGAATTCAAGCAGAAGGGCGTGGATTGCGTCGCGCTCGACCTGCGAAACAACGGCGGCGGATCGCTCCCCGAGTCGATCTCGCTGACGGGCTTGTTCATCGACACCGGCCCGGTGGTGCAGATCAAGGACGCCGACAAGCGGGTGCAGCAGTACGACGACGTCGATCCGGGTGTCTCGTGGGACGGCCCGCTCGTCGTGCTGACCAACAAGTTCAGCGCCAGCGCCAGCGAGATCGTGGCCGGAGCAATCCAGGATTACCGCCGCGGGCTCGTGATCGGCGACAAGGCCACGCACGGCAAGGGCACGGTCCAGAGTCTGCTCGACCTGGGCCGGCAGCTCTTTCAGCGGCTGCCGAACGCCCCGTCGCTCGGCGCGATCAAGATCACGATGCAGCAGTTCTATCGCCCGGGCGGATTGAGCACGCAGCTCGAGGGTGTCGAGAGCGACGTGGAACTGCCGAGCATCACCACGCATCTGCCCGTGGGCGAGTCGGATCTCGACCACGCGATCGCGTTCGACAAGGTTCCGGCGGCAACGTTCCAGGCGTCGGGCCGGGTGACCGCGGACATGCTCAAGAGCCTGCGTGAACGCTCGGTCGAGCGGATCAAGGCGAACGACGAGTTCACCAAGGTCGCGAAGGACATCGCGCAGTACGAGAAGCGGAAGAGCGAGAAGACGATCTCGCTCGTCGAGGAGGAATTCGCGCGGCAGTGGAACGAGGGCAAGGCGGCCGACGACGAGGAAAAGAAACTCGAGGAGTCGGCCGACCCGAAGCGGCCGATCGTGAAGCAGGACTACTACTTCAAAGAGGCGATGAGCGTGACGGTGGACTACCTGAACCTGCTCGCCGGCGGTGCAGCAGGCCTCGCCCGCACGACCGCCCCGGCCGAGTCGCCCCGGCTCCAGCCCGTCACCGCCCAGTAGGACAGGCTTCAGCCTGTCGCTCCTCACACGCCCAAGCCGGCTTCAGGCGACCCGTACCCCGTCGCCGGACGTTCGCTACGGGCATCCTGCATTTTCGGCTGTTACGGAAGCCCGACGCGCGAGCGAGGAGAGTGGAGGCGTTTCTAACGGGGCGGGTGGGAGCGTAACTGGTCGAAGTGGAGAGCGGATGGACCTTGCTTGCGCTGCGGGCTTCCGTAGCTTGGCGGCATACGCCGGCTCCCGGGGCACGCGTCACCCGAAGCCTCCTCCAACGGTTTGTTTCGGAATGCGGTGAGGCTCGGGGCTGCACATGCCTTCTCGTGGGCTATCGGAGCGAGCGCAGGCAGGATGCCGAAAGCGAGCGAACGTCCGCCGAGAGGGCATGTGCAGCCCCGAGCCGGGTTGGGCGAGTTGAGTCAGATCGCGTCGAGGCCTCGGAATGAATCGCGATAGGCGAGCGTGATCGGGATGTCGCTGAAAAGTAGCGACGGATCGACCCGCTTGTCGGCGCCGCGGGTTCGCGGGGCCGACATATCCCAGGTCGGTGGCGGACTGCCCGATCGCGTCGCCAGGTGGGCATACCAGTCGCGGCGGCGGACGGGCACGCCGTCGGAGACGACGTAGAGCGGCCGCGGCGACGGTGCGGCCGCGACGGCGCACACGATTTGAGCGGCGTCATCGACGTGGATCAGGTTGAGCCAGCTCTCGGGATCGGCCGCGATCGGTCGCCCGGCCTTCAGGTCGTCGAGCCGCGGCAGGCGATCCGGGCCGTAGAGGCCGGCGAAGCGCAATGCCGTGCCGCGGCCGGGGGCAAGTGAGTGGAGGGTCGCCTCGGCCTCGAGGAGCACCTTGCCCGCCTCGCGGGTCGGCGTGGCGGGCGTGGCTTCCGTGACAACCGCGCCGTCGTCGTTGCCCCATACGCCGGTCGAGCTCGAGAGGATGATCCGCGGCCGGCCCGGCAATGCGCCGATCGCCCGCGCGAGTCCCTCGACGTGCACGGCACGGTAGGTCGTCCCCGCTGAGCGATCGAATCCCACGGCCCACAACATCGTGTCGACCTCAGGTAGGCCGTGGATCGTCTCCGGCCGCGCGACATCGGCGACGATCGGCTCGATCCCGGCAGCGGCAAACTCGGCCGCCCGCGCCGCCGAGCGCGTCATGCCCCAGACGCGATCGCCGCCTGCGAGCCACCGACTGGCGGCTCGCATGCCGAGATACCCGCAGCCAATCACGAGCCGACGGGGAGCGGAAGTCATGAGTCGAGCGCTCCCGGCCTGCGTGCGGGGGATGCGGAGGCCTGCGATTCGAGCCAGTCGGAGAGCAGGATTTGCGCCGCGATCGCGTCGGTGCGGGCCTTCTTTCGGCCCCGCGAAAGGCCGTGGCCGGCCAGCTTGCCCGCGGCCTCGACCGAGGTGAACCGCTCGTCCTGGAAGACGACCGCCCGACCGGTGGCCTCCGCGAGCCACGCGCCAAACTTCTCCACCTCGACCGACATCTTGCTGTCGCTGCCGTCGGCGTGGATCGGCAGGCCGACGACGAAGCCGATGATCTCCTCGTCGCGGACGAGCCCGCGGAAGAAGGCCGCCTCGGCAGCCTCGTCGCCGCTGGGCTCGTGCATCGCGAAGGGGCTGGCGATGATCCGCGAGGCATCGCAGATCGCGATGCCGATCCGCTTGCGGCCGTAGTCGATCCCCGCCACGCGGCCGTGCGGGATCGTGGTGGCGGGGCTATTCATCGGCGTCCGGCCGCGCCTGGGTGTCGGCGTTGAATCGGCCGTTCTCGAGGAAGCAGACCGTCGCCTCCTGCACCGTGGCATGCTTCATCATGGCCGCGTGGCTCACCGGCACGAGCAGGAAGTCTTTGGCGCCGTCGAGTTTTGTTTCCGCCACGCGGACGACGGCATCGTCGTCTCCCTTCAGGAACGTGCTGTAGCCGCGGTCGTCCCCCTTGCCGCCGGCCACGATGCCGAACGGGCAGGGGGGCACGGCGAGGTGGGGCGATACCTTCTCCCAATCGATGACGAGATCCCGGGCGGCGCCGTTGGACAGGGCGGCGAGCACCCAGATCTTCGACGCCATCCGCGCGAGGTCGGATCCCTGGTTCGGGGCGCCGAGCATCACCATCCGGTGCACGCGGGAGAGATCGGCGGCGGGGGCGAGGCTCATCCAGCGCCTGACCACGAGGTTGCCGAGGCTGTGGCCGACGAAGCTGATCCGGTCGGCCTGCGGCAGCCCCGCGACCACGCTCGCGAGCGACCGGCCGTGCTCGTCGATCCCGGCCCTCGGGCTGGCATAGCCGAACGAGAGTACCGTGGACGCAAGCCGACCGCGGAGGTGCTGCACGAGGGGCTGCATCGACGAACGGCCTTCGCCGAGACCGTGCAGCACGATCACGGCCGATCCACGGACGGCGGGGATGCGGCCCGAGTCTTCGAGCGACTGAAACGCTTTCAGCGTGGACTCGCGATCCCCTTCGTGAACGCAGCGATCCTGCGGATCGAGGATTCGGCAGGCATCGCTGCCGGGCCGCCGCTGCAGCCGCCAATCGTGGCGGACGAGTTCGTCCGACCACTCCATCGCCTCGGCGGCCTGACGCAACTTCGCGAGCCAGGCGCCGTCGGGGGCGGTGGCATCAGTGGCTGACGCCGATTGCTCCTCCGCGACGCAGCGGATTGGCGCGGCGAAGTGTGACGCGATTGCCAGCGCGATGACTACAAGTAACCGGTCCAACCGCGTTTCTCCAATTCGGCCACCACCCGGCGCACCGCCTCCTCGTGCGACCGGTCGGCTACGAGCGTGGCGTCGGGTGTATGCACCACAAGCATATCCTCGAGGCCCATCGTGACGACCAGATGGTCTTCCGACCCGCTGACGATCGTGCGGACAGTGTCGATCCCCATGTGGCGGCCGACCACGGTGTTGCCCTCGGAGTCGGCACCCCGCTGCCGGGCCACCGCCGACCAGCCGCCGAGGTCGTCCCACTCGAACGGCGCCTCGATCACGGCCACGTCGGTGGCGTGCTCGAGCACCGCGTAGTCGATCGAGATTCCCTTGATGGCCGCAAACTCCCGGGCGAAGACGGCCTCGCGGTCGGGGGTGTCCCAGGCCGCCGCGATCGTCTCGAGGTGCGCGAGGCACTCCGGCTGCCGCTCGGCCAGCGCCGCGAGAATCGTCTTCGCTTTCCAGACAAAGATGCCGGCATTCCAGAGGAAGTTGCCCGCGGCGAGATATTCCCGGGCGACGCTCGCCGGCGGCTTTTCGCGGAACCGCGCGACGCGGTGCACGGCAGCGGCTCCCGCCGGCGTTGGCAGCGGCTCCCCCTGCTGGATGTAGCCGAAGCTCTCGGCGGGATAGGTCGGCTTGATGCCGAAGGTGACGAGCCGGCCGGGCGATTCCTCGACGAGCGCCGCCGCCTGGCGGATCGCCGCGCGAAACGTCTCCGACGGCTTGATCACGTGGTCGGAAGGCATCACCGCCATCGTCGCGCCTGGGTCATGCCGCGCCACGAGCAGCGCCGCGAGGCCCACGCAGGGCGCCGTGTCGCGCTTGCAGGGCTCGCCCACGAGCCCCGCGTCCGGCACTGCCGGCAGCTGTGCCCGCACCGCCGGCAGCAGCCGCTGCGCCGTGACGATCATCACACGGTCCGGCGGCACGAGGCCATCGAGCCGTCCGACCGTGTCTTCGAGCAGGGTCTTCGCGCCGGCGAGCGGCAGCAGTTGCTTCGGCAGGGCGGCGCGGCTGGCCGGCCAGAAACGGGTGCCGGATCCGCCGGCCATCACGATCGCATGCAGCATGAAACATCACCTCCGTGGGAGTGTCGATTCTCGTGAACTGCCGACGACCAGCGGCCGCTCGATGCGGGTGCCAGGGGGGATCTCGCGGGCGATGTCGGCCTCGTCGAGAATGGCAACGGCATCGAGCTCCACGTCGATCCCGTCGGCCACGCGTGCGCCAGACCGCTCGAGCAGCCGACGGGCATGCGCCACGAGCGCCGCCCGCACGTGCTCGGGGGCATCGGCCGCGGCGCCCGGCGGGTTCTTGAGCGGCGCGAATCCCTCCGCCGGATCGACCTCGATCAGGCAGACTTTCGTCGCGAGCGGCATGAGGTCGAAGATGAACCGCTCAAACTTGATCGCATTCGGGGCCGGCGGCGTGACCCGCATGCCGTGCTCGTCGATGAACGGCACCACCTTGTGCGCGAGGTGCAGTGGCAGCGAATCATTTCGGGATGCCGCCCGGTCGAGAAACGATTTCGAGAAGGCGTGGATGGCGATCGAGCCGGCGTCGAACCGCAGCCGTCCGTCCGGCAGCCGCTCGGCGGCAAGCGCCGGCGGCAGGTCGCTGTATTCGACGACGCCGTAACGCCCCCCCTCCTCGACGACCACGCCAACCCGTTCGGCCGGCTCCCGCTTCCGCACCACCTGCGTCGAGAACTCGGCGGCGGAGAGGAGGTGGTAGCCCAGAAACTCCCGGTCGAGCGGCAACGCCAGCGGATTGTCGACCTGGAAGCTCACGATCGTCTGCGCACCGTGCCGCTCAAACCAGTCGAGCCCGCCGGTCTCGGCGAGCGACATGAGCATGCCGCCGTGGCCGTCGGGCGCCATCGCCACATGGTCGGGGCCATCGAGCAGGAGTCGGCCGGTGGCGGCGCAGAGCGCGGGGAGATCGTGCTGCCGAAACACGTGCACGTGATCGGGGGAGAGGCCGCACCAGGCGTGATCGCGGAGGTACTGCCGCGTGTCGGCGTCGGTGGCGGAACTCGTCATGATCGCCAGCGGCACGTCGCGGCCGAATCGGCGGCGCACGGCGAGCAACTTGCCGAACAAAAGCTCGAAGAGTCTCGCCTGCGAGACTGGGCCCACGCGGTAGAGCCCCTTCGGGCCTGTGCAGCCGAGCCGGGTTCCCTGGCCGCCGGCCACGAGGATCGCCCCCACCTGTCCGGCGGAGAGCGCCTCCTCGCCGCGGATCCGCGCGGCCGTCGGCTGGATCGGGTTTTCGGCGTCGCCGAGCCGCAGGCAGGGGGGCGTGACGGTGCGGCCGATGTCGATGGCGGGCGGCGCGGCGGCGGCACCGAATGCGGCGGCGAGCCGCTGGAGCGTGGCGAACTGGTTCCAGTCGACGAGGGCGAGTTGGCCGACGAGCAGCGAACGGCCGGCCGCATCGAGGCGGCCCCACCAATCCAGCACGTGCGACTGACCGACCGCCGCGAGCTGGGCGGCGAGCGTGTTCGGCACGGCGGCGGAGCTGTGCGGGCTTGTCATGATCCGCGCACCCAGTTCCAGAACAGAAAGCAGAGCAACGGGAAGCCGATGAAGATCACGCCGTACGTGAAGAGCGTGGTCCAGAGATGGTCAGGCCAGCGTGCCATGATGGATGTCGCGGGGTATGCCCGTGGGGAGGTGAGCGGTTCAGACCGGGGCCGAGGCGAACAGGTCGACCGGAATCTCGAACGCCTCCTCGGCGGGCTCGTCGAGCCGGCACTCGATCCGCACGCCCCAGGGGAGGATCTCCGCGGCCGAGACGACGGCCTCCACTCCATCGTACTCGGTCGTCACATCCACGGTGGGAGTCTGCGTGAACGGCGGACAGAATCCGACGTGGCCGTGGGCCGTGCGCGCCCCTTGCGGCACCGCGACCGTGATCCTGCCGCGCAGGCAGTCGGCGCCGGCCGATTCATACCGCTCGAATCTCTGCAGAAGATGGCCAGGAACGGCCGGCGCGGCGGCCGCGAGCGGCACGACGTTGATCGCCGGCGCCGGCAGATAGGTGGAATCCTCGACGGGCGTTGGCGGGGGTACGAGCCGTGGGCTGCCGGTTCGCGGCCCGCCGGCTGCGAACCAGGGTGCGCCGATCACCGCGCCGGCAAACAGCACCGCGGCGACCAGAGACACGCAGTCGAGCGGCGTCGCGAGCCGGAGCGGCAGTGCGATCGCCGCCAGCGCCAGCACGAGGCCCGCTCGCGCCGCCACGGGCCACGGCCCGCCGCGCACGCTCGCCGCCGCCTTCGCGAGCCCATCGACCAGGAGCACGAGCCCAGCACCGACGGCCGTCACGGCCAGCATGGTCGTGGCGGCCGGCGAATCGAATCCACCGGAAAGCCGACGCAGGCAGAGCATGAGTCCGCTGGCCATGCACGAAGCTGCGACGCAGCCGGCGGCCGCCCCGCAGAACGACCGTTCAAGCGCGCCTGCCGCCGACAGCGTTGGAAAAGCCACGCTCGATCAGCCGACCGCGGCGCCCGCTCGGGCCGCTTCCGCCAGAGCCTTGGCGCGGTCGGTCTGCTCCCAGGTAAAGCCATCGCGGCCAAAGTGGCCGCCCGCGGCCGTGCGGCGGTAGATCGGCCGACGCAGGTCGAGGTAGTCGATGATGCCCCGCGGCGTCAGCGGGAAGAATTCGCGAACGACCTCGCAGAGCCGCTCGTCCTCGACCTTGCCCGTGCCCTCGGTATCGACGTTGACGCTCACCGGCTCGCTGACGCCGATCGCGTAGGCGAGCTGCACTTCGCAGCGGTCGGCGAGGCCGGCCGCCACGATGTTCTTCGCGACGTGACGGGCCATGTAGGCCGCGCTGCGGTCCACCTTCGTCGGGTCCTTACCCGAGAAGGCACCGCCGCCGTGCCGACCCCAGCCGCCGTAGGTGTCGACGATGATCTTCCGCCCCGTGAGGCCGCAGTCGCCGTGGGGGCCGCCCACCACGAAACGCCCCGTGGGATTGATGTGGTAGGTGATGTTGGAGGTGTCGAGTGTCTTCGGGAGGAGCGGCTTCACGATCTTCTCGACCACGAACTTCCGGATGTCCTCGTTCGAGACGTGGGGGGCATGCTGCGTGGAGACCACGATGGTGTCGATGCGGACGGGCTTGTGGCCGTCGTATTCGATCGTCACCTGGCTCTTCGAATCTGGACGCAGCCAGTCGACCTCGCCCTTCTGGCGGGCCTCGGTGAGCCGGTTGAGGATCCGGTGCGACAGCGCGATCGGCAGCGGCATCATCTCCGGGGTCTCGTTGCAGGCGTAGCCGAACATGAGCCCCTGGTCGCCGGCGCCGATGTCCTTGCCCTTCGTCTCGTCCTCGTTGACGCCCATCGCGATGTCGCCCGACTGCTTGCCGACGGCCACGAGGACGGAGCAGGTGTCGGCGGCAATTCCCATTTCGTCGTCGGTGTAGCCAACCTCGCGGATGACGTTTCGCACCACCTGCTGGTAGTCGATCGTGCCGCGCGACGTGATCTCGCCGGCGATGACGGCCAGGCCGGTGGTGACCATGGTCTCGCAGGCCACGCGGCTGCGGGGATCCTGTGCGAGATACGCATCGAGCACGCCGTCGGAGATCTGGTCGGCCAATTTGTCGGGGTGCCCCATGCTGACCGACTCGCTCGTGAACAGATACTTGCCTTGTGCCACGTGTGACTGCCTTCTGCAAAAAGGGGAGCTGCTGGATCGGCGGCGCGCGGTGCGCCGGCCGGGAAACCGGCCAGGACGAAGAGCCGATTATCGGGGGAGGTCCGTTTCTTGGCAACCGGCATGGTTCGCCGGGGCCGCGGCGAGCCGTTCGAGGATGAGCCGTGCGGTCATGGCCGTGGCACCGCGTTTGGCCGCCACGGCCGCCGCCGCACGTTTCCCGAGATCCCTCGCCCGGTCGGGAGCGTCGAGGCAGCGGCCGACGAACGACTCGAGTTCCCCGCCGTCGGCGACGACTTCGGCGGCCCCTGCATCACGGAGCACGCGGACCTCGTCCTGGAAGTTGCGGGTGTGCGGCCCGAAGCAGACGGCCGCGCCATACGCCGCCGGCTCGAGCATGTTTTGCCCGCCGCGCTTGCCGTCGAGGCTGCCGCCGACGAAGGCGATCGTCGCCGTGCCCCACCACCAGCCAAGTTCTCCGGTGACGTCCACCAGGAGCACTCGGGCGGCGGCCTCGGCGTTATCCCGATCGAGGTCGGTTCGCCGCTGCCAGCGCAGGCCTGACCCATCGAGGAGCCGCGCGATCTCGCCGGTCCGCTCGACATGCCGGGGCACGATCACCAGCCGCAGCCGGGGATGCCGGTCGGCGGCCGCCCGGAAAGCATCGACGGCGAATTGCTCCTCGGGCGCCTGCGTGCTGCCGGCGAGGAAGATGATGTCGTCCGGCGCGATGCCGGCGAGCCGCGCGAGCCGGCCGACGTCGGGGGCGGAGCGATCCCCCTTCACGCCGTCGAATTTCATCGATCCGGTGACGGCGACATCGCGGGCCCCGAGCGTCCGAAACCGCCCGGCGTCTGGCTCCGAACGGGCCGCCACGGTGTCGACGCGGTCGAGCATCCGCCTTACCAAGGGCCGGATGCGGTTGTAGCCCGCAAAACTCCGCTCGCTCATCCGCGCGTTGGCCACAACGATCGGGATGCCGCGTGCGTGGGTGCAGGCGAGCAGGTTGGGCCAGAGTTCGAGTTCGCCGAGCACGAGCAGGTCGGGACGGACGCGATCGAGCACGGTGTTCACCGCCCAGGTGAAATCGAGCGGGCAGGGGAACGTGCGGTCGGCGCCGAATCGCCTGGCGGCCACCTCGAGGCCGGTCGTGGTCGAACTGGAGACCACGCACTCGACCGCACGGCCTTCAGCCTCCGCCTGCCGCCGGATCTCAGCGGCGAGCGACGCGAGCAGCTGCACCTCGCCAACGCTCACGCCGTGCAGCCAGATCCGCGCCGCATCGGTGCGGGGCAGGGGGGGAATCGACCCGGTGAACCGCGTCCACGGCGACGCCACCGGCCGTGCGCCCGAAAATTTACGCCAGGCAACCCAAGGCAGCGCGACGACGGCGACGATGAGATAGACGAGGTTCAGAAACATCGAGCGAAAAATTAAATCACGGAAGCCCGCAGCGCAAGCAAGGTCCATCCGCCCTCTACTCCCACGAACGATGCGCCCACCCGACCCGCGAGAACGCCTCCACTCTCCTCGCTCGCGCTTCGGGCTTCCGTAGCCGTCACAAGCCCGCTCGTTGTTCAATGCGCAGTGGGTTTCCGCGTCAGGCCGTGGCAACTCCCGACGACTTGCCGCAGCAGTTCTTGAACTTCTTGCCGCTGCCGCACGGGCAGGGGTCGTTGCGGCCGACCTTCGTGCCGAGGTTGCGGATCGGCTCGACGTTGACGTCGGCGGCCTGCGACGGCGCCGCTGATTCAGCGGCCTGCGGCGCAGACTGCGCGACCAATTCCGCGGCCGAGGGCGCCTCGGCGTGGATCGCGGCGGTCTCCCGGAACGTGCTCTTGAGCGCCTCGTCCTCCACCTGCTCGATCCGGTAGACGATGTCGGTGACGCGTTCGTCGATCCCCTTCCACATCAGGTCGAACGTCCGCATGCCCTCGCGCTTGTATTCCACCTTCGGATCGACCTGGGCATAGCCGCGGAGGCCGACGCTCGCCCGCAGGTGGTCCATGGCGAGCAGGTGATCCTTCCAGGCGTTGTCGAGGATCTGGAGGACGACCGCCCGCTCCATCCGCTTCATGTCGTCGCCGTAGTGGTCGGCGCGGCGGGCGTAGACCTCGCGGGCCTTCCGACGGACGATTTTTTTGAAGGCCTCGGCATCGTGCCCTGCCTGCTCCGACTCCCGCAGTTCGCGCTCGTCGAGTGGCACGCCAAACCGCCACTCCGTCCAGCCGCAGGCGCTCTTGAGGCCGAAGTCGGGGGCGAGGAATCGCGATCCCTCGGAGAGGTCGTTGCGATGGATCGCCTCGCGGGCCTTCTCCTGGAGAAACTCCGCAACCCCGGAGCGACCCACCCGCTTGAGATCGCGGTCGTTGACGGAGACCTTCCAACGCGTGTTGGCGAACGAGGCGAGGGCCGACCAATTCCACTCGCTCTCGTCTTCGCCGTCGGGAAGGTTTTCCTCGACCGCCTCGAAGATCTGCGATTCCGACTGCCGCACCGCCTCGTCGCCGGCGAGCCGCTCCGCCTCCGCCGGCGACATGCCGCGGAAATCGTTGCCGTCGAGCTCGCAGGCGAGCTGTCCGGAGGCCCAACTGGCGAACGACTGCGGGCCGTAGTCCTTGTCGAGGAACGTGCCGATGTTTTCGTCGATCTGCCGGTCGACCATGTCGAGGATGAGCTCCCGGCAGTCGGCCCCCTCGAGGATCCGTTGGCGGAAGCCGTAGACCCGCTTTCGCTGCTCGTCCATCACCTCGTCGTATTCGAGCAGGTTCTTGCGGACCTCGAAGTTCCGCTCTTCGACCTTCTTCTGTGCTGCCTCGACGCGGCGGGTGACCATGCGGCTCTCGATGGCCTCGCCATCCTGCATGCCGAGCCGTGTGAGGACGTTCTTCACCCACTCGCCGGCGAAGATCCGCATCAGGTCGTCTTCGAGCGAGAGGAAGAAGCGGCTCGAGCCCGGGTCGCCCTGCCGGCCGCAGCGGCCGCGGAGCTGGAGGTCGATTCGTCGCGCCTCGTGCCGCTCGGTGCCGATGATGTGGAGGCCGCCCATGCCGCGGACCTTCTCCCCCTCCGGCTTCATGTTTTCCTTCTCGGAGATCTCGCGGACGAGCGTCTCCCACTCGGCGTGCGGCACGTCGAGCCGCGTCGCATACTTGTCCTGGAGTTTGGCCCAGACAAGCGTGTCAGGGTTGCCGCCGAGGATGATGTCGGTGCCGCGGCCGGCCATGTTGGTGGCGATCGTCACGGCCCCGAGCCGGCCCGCCTGGGCGATGATCTCGGCCTCGCGCTTGTGGTGCTTGGCGTTCAAGACCTGGTGGTCGACGCCCCGCTTCTCGAGCAGTTCGGAGAGCCGCTCGCTCTTCTCGATCGACACGGTGCCGACGAGCACCGGGCAGCCCCGGCGCTCGATCTGCTTCACCTTGTCGCGCGGGATCGTCTCGGCGTCGCGGGAGCCCTTCGGTTCCAATTCGAGCGACGATTCCGTCTCCTTGACGATCTTTCCGACCCGCCAGGAGCCGTCGGTCATGGCGAGCGTGTCGAAGCGGTGGAGCCGCTCCACCTCGTCGGCCACCGCGATCCACTTCTCCCGCTCGGTGCGGTAGATGACGTCCGGGTGGTTGATCCGCTTCATGCCGCGGTTGGGCGGGATGGCGATCACGTCGAGCTTGTAGATCTTCCAGAACTCGCTGGCCTCGGTCATGGCCGTGCCGGTCATGCCGCCGAGCTTCCGGTAGAGCTTGAAGAAGTTTTGCAGCGTGACGGTGGCGAGGGTCTGCGACTCCTCCTTCACCTTGACGCCCTCCTTCGCCTCCACCGCCTGGTGGAGGCCGTCGGACCACTGCCGGCCCGGCATCAGGCGGCCCGTGAATTCGTCGACGATCACCACCTCGCCGTTCTGCACGACGTAATTCACGTCGCGCTTGTAGAGGTAGTGGGCCTTGAGGGAGTTGTCGATGAGGTGGGGCCACTCCATGTTGCCCGCGGTGTAGAAGCTCTCCACGTCGGCGAGCTTCTCGGCCAGCCGCACGCCTTCCTCGGTGAGGGCGACGGTGTGCTCCTTCTCCTTCACCTCGAAGTGGGTGTCGGCCTTGAGCTGGCGGGCGATCTGGTCGGCCTTCGAGTATTTCGTGACGTCGTCGTGGGCGGGGCCGGAGATGATCAGCGGCGTGCGGGCCTCGTCGATGAGGATGTTGTCGACCTCGTCCACGATCGCGAAGTTGAGGAATCCCTGGCTCTGCTGCATGTGCTTCGGGAAGCGGTCGTCGCCGCGGGCCGCCATCCGCATGTTGTCGCGGAGGTAGTCGAAGCCGAATTCGTTGTTCGTGCCGTAGGTGATGTCGCAGGCATAGGACTTCTGCCGCTCGCCCGAATCCATGCCCGACTGGATGGCGCCCACGGTGAGGCCGAGGCCCATGTAGAGCGGGCCCATCCACTCCATGTCGCGGCGGGCGAGGTAGTCGTTCACGGTGACGACGTGCACGCCCTTCCCCTCGATCGCGTTCAAATAGGCCGGCAGCGTGGCGACGAGCGTCTTGCCCTCGCCGGTGATCATCTCGGCGATGGCGCCCGAATGGAGCACCATGCCGCCGATCAGCTGGACGTCGTAGTGACGCATGCCGAGGAACCGCTTGCCCCCCTCGCGGCAGACGGCGAATGCCTCGACCAGGATGTCGTCGAGGGTCTCCCCCGCCTCCAGCCGCCGCCGAAAATCGGCGGTCTGGCCGCGGAGTTCCGCGTCGGTCATGGCCTGGTACTTCGGCTCGAGCGAGTTGATCGCCTCGATCTTCGGCTCGAGCCGGCGGATGTAGCGGGCATTGGACGAGCCGAACAGGCCGGTCAGGAGCCGCTCCAGCCGCGAACCGGCGCCGGCGGCGGCGTTGGAGAGACCATCCCAGAGGCGTTCGAACTGTTGCATGGATTCGGCAGGCGGGCGGGGCGGGGCGAGGGGGCGGCTGGCGCAGCGCCAGCGGGGCCGCGAAAAACGCGGGCCTTCCGAGGATTCTCGCGGTCAGAAGGCCCGGGGGTCAAGGCGACCGGGTGCGGACGTGCCAGACGGGCATTGGCCGGCGAGCGCCGAGAGCCAGTGACTGTTTCTGACACAGAAACGCTAACGCGGCTTGTTGACGAGCCGGCGGCCCACCTTGGCGGTGATCTCGGGGCAGCATTGCGATGCCAGCCTCGTCATCGTGTTGAGCGAGATTCCCAGGAGGTCGGCCGCCTGGCCGCGGTGCCCGCCGGTCTTCGCGAGAGCTTGGCGGACGGCGAGCCGGCGGAGTTCATCGAGATTGAAAACCGGCACGATGGGCTCATCCGGCAAGGGGGCGGAAAGAGGCTCCTCCGCGTCGGAATCGGTGAGGTCATTCGTGTCGGTCTCAAACAGGTCGGCCAACACCTGATCGATCCGATCGCCGAAGATGTAGATGCGCTGGACGGTCTGCGCCAGTTGTCGCACGTTGCCCGGCCACTGGTGGGCGGCGAATCGCTCGATGAGATCGTCCGCCGGCTGCCACAAAGGCACGCCATACTCCCGCGAGAAATGATGGGCGAAGTGGCGGATGAATCGCGGGATGTCTTCGGTTCTTTCACGGAGCGCCGGCACGGCGAGGTGAACCGTATTGAGCCGGTAAAAGAGATCCTTCCGGAAGTTGCCTGCCTCCACTTCGGCCTCGAGATCGCGGTTCGTGGCGGCAATCACCTGGACATCGACATGGTGGTCGACGGTCGATCCGACCGGGGTCACATCGCCTCGCTGGAGCACGCGGAGCAACTTTGGCTGCAACTCGAGCGGCATCTCCCCGATCTCATCGAGGAAGAGCACGCCGCCGTCGGCGGCGCGAAAGCCGCCGAGCGACGGGCCCTGGGCGCCGGTAAATGCCCCCTTCTCGTGGCCGAAGAGCTGGCTCTCGGCGATCGTGGCGACCAGTCCGCCACAGTTGATCGGCACGAACGGCTTGTCGTGTCGTGGTCCCGCGGCGTGGATGGCGCGGGCGACCTCCTCCTTGCCGCAGCCCGTTTCGCCCGTGATGAGCACCGGGCATTGGAAGTCGGCGACACGGCCGATGGTTTCCTCGAGCCGCCGCATGATCGGAGAATCGCTCTCCAGGCGCGGGCAGCGGCTGACGCGGCTGCCCAGGCGACGCAGCGATGAGCCGGTTGTGGAGGCAGGTTCGGCGTCCGTGGCCATTGTTTTTCAGGATGTGGGGGGCGAGTAATCCAGTTGGGGGGGGTGCCCCAGCCTAGCCTGTTTCGCCGGAAATGCGAAATGGTTTCGCCATTGCTGCGAGCCAGTTTCCAAGGATGGGCGATATGGCTCGTCGTTTCGGGGGCGGCGGGGGTGACGGTGCTGCGGACGTCCAGTCGTTGAAGCGAACTGGAAAATCCTGCCGAACGCCGCCTGCCGTCGCTGGTTCCGCGACATTCGTTGCCAAGCCCCCGGGTTCGGTACGGAGATTGCATTTCGTGTCGCTCGAGTTGGTCCAGCGTTTCCGTCCGGACAATCCCACCCCTCCCTGTCGTCTTGTCGGAGCGAGAACATGTTCAGAATTACGTGTGCGATTATCTTGATGGTGGCTGCCATGGCTGCGGCCACTCGGCCGGCCAACGCCGGTTACCTGATCGATCCGACGGGCGGCACCGTGCTGTGGGGCGATAGCACGGATGTGGATGACATCACACAGAGTCGCCCGCTCGGTTTCACGTTCAACTTCTTCGGCGCGGCGTTCTCGGACGTGGACGTGTCGACGAACGGAAACCTGAATTTCAGCGATTTCACAGCGTGGACCAATGCGGGCTTTCCGTATTCAACCGCGATGATCGCGCCGCTCTGGGACGACCTCTACATCTTCCAGGGCTCCGGCCAAAAAATTACCGAGAAATCAGTCGCCGGACAGTACTACTCCGTGACGTGGGATGTGTCGCAATTCTCGAACAGCGTGCCGAGATACCAGTTTCAGGTCGTGCTGTTCGGTGGAACGACCTCGATCAATGGCACGACGTACCTGCCGGACGACATCGTTTTCGCCTACCAGCGGGTGGACGCTGATTTCTACGACGGCAATGCCACGGTCGGGCTTAATAAGGGTGACGGCACGTTCGCGACATTGCCCGATGTCGAATCGTCCGGCGGCTTACTTGGCAACTCCCAGGCCGACCTGCTTCCGACGGCATCCCAGTTGCTGCTCCTGGCCCGACCGGACGGATCGGGGGACTACGGCGGCGCCTTCGTCACTGCCGTCCCCGAGCCCTCGACGTGGGTGCTGTGCGTGGGTGGGCTTGCCTGTGCGGCGTGGGGAGCCATGCGGCGCGGTGGAAAACGCGGAGGTTCATCGGCCTTAGCCGCGATGGTCGTTCCCGTGGCCTTCGCTTTTTGTTGCTCTCACGCTGAAGGTGGAATCCTGTCGTTTCAGGTTTCTGGATCGATGACGACCAGTTCATCCAGTGGGGGATGGTCTGCAGGCGATCCATTCACTGCGAGCTACTCTTTCGACAGCCTTGCGACGGGCGTTTACAACCCCAATATTCCCGCAACGGCATACGCCTGGACCGTTAAGTCGTTCGACTTCACGGTCGCGGGCAAAACCTATTCGATGGCTGCGGGTGCATTCGGCGATATTTCAGTCGGAAATAACGCTGCTAATGCCATCGACCGATATATCGTCACGGCCGACGGCATCCAGCACCCGCCACTCGCCGATGGCCTGACAGTCAGTTTCATCCAGTTCGATTTCATCGATCAGACGAAGGCAGCTTTTACGGATGAATCGCTGGTCACCTCGCCGGGGGTCCTCCAGGCGTTCGAACAAAAATCTGGTCGCTTCCGTTTGTCGAACAACGATCAGCCTTTCTTCGAAGTCACGTCCATTACGGCTGTTCCGGAGCCGTCATCGGTTTTTCTTGTAGCAGCCGGCGTCGCCGGATTGGCATGCTGCCTGCGGTGGCAACGTCGAGGGCAATGCCGCCTGCTCACGGCCTCAAGTCTGATCCTCGTGGCCCTGTCGGGCGGAATCGCACATGCGGAACTCGTGCTATCCGTCAGCCCAGGGGTTGTCCTCAGTCCGGGCACGGCGACGATCGGTGGCGTTGCGACGGGGCCGCTGAATGGACAGGTGTATGGTCCCGTTGGCTACAACGGCGCACCCGGCGGTACCACTGGGTTTGTCACGAGCACCTTCGTGCTCCCGGCGTCATCCAGTTCCTACCAACTCGTGTGGGAGGTGAGCAATGTGGGAGATGGCAATTATCCCTCCGCCCTTGCGATCGACAATGTTCGCATCACTTCCGGCAGCAGCACCACAGTTCTCTTCGGCTTCGAAACCGGTATTCACGGGGGATTCACGTCGGTGGCCGGCAGTGTCAGCGGAGCGTCGCCTGCTATCACCAATCTTTCCCCTGCCGAGGGGGCGTTCTTTGCGTTCATCGATACGACGGGGTCGTATGACACTGCCATGGGGATGAACGGATCTCGCCTGATTTCTTCGGTGTTTTCGGCTACGGCCGGAGACGTTCTCGCGATCGATACCGCGTTTCTGACGACAGACTCGACAACATCGTTCGGCGATTATGGTTTTGTAGCGCTCTCGACCGATGGCGGAGTGACCCCATCGACGGTTCTTTTCACGGCTGTCGCCCCCGTCCCAGAGCCCTCGACGTGGGTGCTGTGCGCGGGTGGGCTGGCCTGTACTGCATATGGAGCATTTCGGCGGCGGAAACGTCAGCAGTTCGGTCGCCCGTTCATTGCCACCGCATTGCTCACCCTCGTGGCGGCGTTTCTCTCCGCCGACCCTGCACATGCCGCTCCTGTCACGATCGATTGGGTGGCGGTCGGTGATTCCGGCAACTCCAACAGCCAGCTTGGCTACGGCGCTGTGAGTTATGAATTCAAGATCGGCAAGTACGAGGTGACGATCGGGCAGTATGCGGCATTTCTGAATGCGGTGGCGAAGGCCGATGACTACGGCCTGTACGACACGAGTATGGCATCCGATCTGAACAGCGCGGGCATCTCGCGCACCGGCTCTGCAGGGTCGTATTCCTATAGCGTGATGAACAACGGCGGCAACAGCGTTAATCGCCCCATCACGTACGTCAGTTGGTGGGACGCAGCCCGGTTCGCGAACTGGATGCACAACGGTCAGCCAAGCGGCCCGCAGGGCGACGGCACGACTGAGACCGGCGCGTACACTCTCAACGGCGCCATCAGCGGAATCGCCCCGAGCAAGAACGTTGTCGCTCAATTTTATATTCCGACCGAGAACGAATGGTTCAAGGCTGCGTACTACAACCCTACGAAGTATGGGGCCCCGGGTGGTTGGTACTCATACTATTATTTTGCCACCCAGAGTGATTCCAATCCTGGTAACGCGATTGGGACGGGAACAAATCAAGCAAATGGCTATGTCGGCCAATGGGAGAACGGCAGTTTTGCGACCGGGGGAGCGACTCTTTCACCATCTCAGAACTACCTCACGGATGTGGGGGCGTACTCGAATAATTCCTCATACTTTGGCACGTTTGACCAAACCGGCAACGTAGACGAGTGGAACGACTTGGCGGGTACATCGAGTACGTCACGAGGCCTGAGGGGTGGCAGTTGGAGCAACGTCAACAACGGAAATAATTCTTGGACAGCTCGTAACGCGTTGACGACCACGTATTCATCTGACCACCTCGGTTTTCGCCTCGCAGCACCGGTCCCCGTCCCGGAGCCCTCGACATCGGCGATGGTGGCGGGCGGATTTGCCTGTGCGGCATGGGGGACGGTTCGAAGAAGAAGCCGAATCCGTAGCGGTCGCGTTTCGGCCAAGGCTGCGTAGTTCGGAAGGCGAGGCGACCGCAGGCTGTTTGTCGCAGTCTTATTCGCAACCGACCCTTGTGACAGGCTGAAGCCTGTCCGACTTGAGTTGAAGCCTGTCCTCCCTTGGGGCGTTGGGCGGGTAGACTCTCCGGTCGGTATTTCCGATGAATCCTGATCGATTCCGCGACCTCTCCGGGCAGTTACTCTTTCTCGGCACGGGAACGAGCGTGGGCGTTCCCGTGGTGGGCTGCTCGTGCCCGACCTGCACGAGCGCCGACCCGCGAAACAACCGCACGCGGACGAGCGTGGCGCTCGGGCTCCCCGGCGGCACGCTCCTGATCGACACGACGCCCGACCTCCGCGGCCAGCTTTTGCGGGAGCGGATCGGCCGCGTCCATGCGATCCTCTACACGCATGACCATGTGGATCATGTCTACGGCCTCGACGACGTGCGGCCCATCTGCTTTTCATCCGGCGGACCGATACCCGTCTACTGCGAAGAGCGGGTGGAGAATCGGATCCGCAGGGCCTTCGACTACGCGTTTCAGCCGATGCCGGTGCCGGGGGGCGGCGTGCCGAAGATCGAGTTCGAGCGGATCATCCCCGAGCCGTTCACGCTGCTCGGGGCCCGCGTCGTGCCGCTGCGGCTGCGGCACGGCGTCTTCGACGTTCTCGGCTTCCGGTTCGGTGACATCGCCTACTGCACCGACACCAACGAGATTCCCGAGGCCACGTGGCCGCTGCTCGAAGGGCTCGACACGCTCGTGCTCGACTGCCTGCGGCCCTCCCGGCACCCGACGCACTTCTCGCTCGA
>JBIIOK010000034.1:0-21098 GCA_044336985.1 Pirellulales bacterium
GTGACATCGCCTACTGCACCGACACCAACGAGATTCCCGAGGCCACGTGGCCGCTGCTCGAAGGGCTCGACACGCTCGTGCTCGACTGCCTGCGGCCCTCCCGGCACCCGACGCACTTCTCGCTCGATGAGGCGATCGCCGTGGCCCGCCGCGTGAACGCCCGCCGCACGCTCTTCGTCCACATGTCGCACGACATCGAGCACGTGGCCGTCTCCGCCGCGCTGCCGCCGGGCGTGGAGATCGCTTACGACGGCCTCAGCGTGCCATTGGTTTGGTAGACCGCTTGCAAGTAGACCGCTTGCTCCGCAAGCGGTTTCAGATCCGCTTGCGGAGCAAGCGGTCTACTTTCGAAGCGGTCTACTTTTCGTGGGAGAGCGTCGCCAACTGCTCAAGTCTGGCCGCGGCGGCGCCGGAATCGATCGCCGTCTCGGCGAGGCTGCGGGCCATGAGCAGGTCGGCCGCGCTGCCGGCTGCCCAGAGGATCGTCGCGGCATTCAAGACCACGATGTCGCGGCGTGGTCCGCGGCTGCCAGTCAGCACGTCGCGGATCGCCGCGGCGCTTTCCGTCGGGTTCGATACCAACAACTCCTCCATCGCGGCGACGGGAGCTGTCGGAATCCCGAAGTCTTCCGGTGTCCAGCGATGACAGGCTTTCGCACCGGCTGACACGTCGATCACCTCGGTCGGCCCGAAGAGGCTCACTTCGTCGAACGCCTTGGCCGCGTCGCCCGCGATGGTGCCCGAGACGACGAGTACCCGCTTCGCTCCGAGCATCATCGCCGCCTGTGCCATTGGCTCCCGCGCGGCGGGCCGGCCGACGCCGATCACCTGCACGTTGGCACCGGCGGGGTTGCAGAGCGGCCCGACGAGATTGAACACCGTCGGCCGGCCGAGCGATTTCCGCAGCGGCCCCACGCGGGCCATCGCCGGATGATGGACCGGAGCGAGGCAGAAGCAGAGGCCGATCCGCTCGAGGCAGCGAGCGGCCGTCGCCGGCGGCGCATCGATCTTCACGCCGAGTGATTCGAGCACGTCGCCCGATCCGGTGCGGCTCGACACGGCCCGGTTGCCGTGCTTCGCCACCGCCAGGCCCGCGGCCGACGCCACGATCGCCGCCGCCGTGGAGATGTTGAACGAGCCCGAGCCATCGCCGCCGGTGCCGCAGGTGTCGGCCACGATCGGCAGGGCATGCGCCACGGGCAGCATCCGCGCCCGCAGGGCGGCCGCCACGCCGGCGATCTCGTCGGCCGACTCTCCGAGGTCGGCAAGGGCCACGAGCCAGCGGCCGAAGGCGTCGAGATCGACGCTGCCGTCCAGCACCCCCTCCACGAACTGCCGCGTCTGGTCGCGCGAGGCATGTTCGCCCCGGCGCAGCCGTGCGGTGCTCGTGTCTACGTCGCTCTCGAGGGGGCTGGTCAAGAAAATCTCGCTGTCCGGGGTGCGTCGTGCCGGGGCGAACGGCTTGAGTTACCATTTGAGCCTACCACGCCCCCTCCGGAGACCCCCCGTGCCCCGCAAGGTGATCCTCGACGTCGATCCGGGCATCGACGACGCTGTCGCGCTCGCCATGGCCCTCTTCGACCCGCGGCTCGAGGTCTTGGCCGTGACGGCGACCGGGGGCAACGTGCCGCCGGAACAGGCAACCGCCAACCTGCAGGCCCTGGTCGGCCTGCTCGATCCGCCCCGACTGCCCCGCCTCGGGATCGCCCCCACCGACACGGTCCTTCCCGAGCGGCCGTTCAACATGCATGGCGCCGACGGCCTCGGCGGCATCGATTTGCCGCGGGTGCAGCTTCACGGCGGCCATGCCTCAGAAAAGGTGATCTGGGAAACGCTCAAGGCCCATCCCCGCGAGATCACGTTCGTGGCCCTCGGGCCGCTCACCAACCTGTCGCGGGTGCTCACCCGCGATCCGTCGATCGCCGAGCTCATCGGCGACGTGATCGTGGCCGGCGGCACGGTGCAGGGGGCGGGCAACGTGACGCCCGCCGTCGACTTCAATTTTTACTGCGACCCGCGGTCCGCCCGGCACATCGTGCGGGAGCCGATCACGAAGACGCTCGTGCCGCTCGAGACCACGGGGCAGGTGGTCTTCGGCTTCGACCTGCTCGACCAGCTGCCCGACGAATCGTCCCGGGCCGGGCTCATCCTGCGCCGGATGCTGCCGCACGCCTTCCGCGCCCACCGGCAGCTACTCGGCAGCGAGGGGATCAGCCTGCACGACGTCGTGGCATTGGTCGCGGTGACGAACCCCGAGCTCTTCGAACGCACGACCGTGGCGGCCGACGTGGAGACCAAAGGCGAGATCACCACCGGCATGCTGGTCGTCGACCGCCGCACCGTGCGGCAGTGGCGGCCGAACCTCGACCTGCTGGTCAGCTGCGACGTGCTGGCCGTGAAGGATTGCATCCTGCGCGGCCTGGACGCCGCCGCGGCGGGGACGTGAACAAAGAAGAGGCAGGCTGAAGCCTACCCTACCGTTCGAATTTCTCGCGGCTGGCGACGGGTAGCTGCAGCTCGATCCGCTCGCGGTTGCGAAACACGCCGAGCGACACGGTGCGGTCGGTCGGCGTGACGCTCACCAGGCTCACGAGATGGTCGTCGTCTTCGATCGGCGTGCTGTCGAACTCGATGATGACGTCGTCGGGCTGGATGCCGGCGGCGTCGGCCGGCGAGCCCTTCGTGACGCCCGACACGCGGGCCCCCACGGCGCGAACCATGCCGAGCCGTTGGGCCGTCCGTTGCGTGAAGATGCGGTCAAGCGTCACGCCGAGGTAGGCCCGCGACACCGTGCCGGTTTCCACCAGTTGCCGCGTGACGAACATCACCATCGACATCGGAATCGCGAAACCGATCCCCTCGCTGCCGCCGGAGTTGCTGGCGATCGCCGTGTTGAGGCCGACCACCTCGCCGCGGAGGTTGACCAGCGGGCCGCCGCTGTTGCCCGGGTTGATCGCCGCGTCGGTCTGGATGAAATCCTGAAACCGCACCCCCTCCTCACCCAGTTCGAGATCGCGGCGGCCTTTGGCCGACACGATGCCAAGCGTCACCGAGTGGGAGAGACCGAAGGGGCTGCCGACCGCGAGCACCGTGTCGCCGATCTGCACGGGATCCTTCTCCGCGAGCCTGGCCGGCACGAGATCGTCGGCCTGGATTTCCATCAACGCGATGTCGGTGCTCGAATCCGACCAGAGCCGCAGGGGATTGATTTCGCGGCCATCGTCGAGCCGAATCGTGATGTTGTCGAGATCGGCCCGATTGATGACGTGGCGGTTGGTGATCACGACCATGCGGCCAGCCACCTCGGCGATCACGCCGGAGCCGGCCTCGTCTTCGCTGGCCTTGCCGTTCTTCGGCCGCAGCGACGGCTTCTTCGTGTCGATGTGGACGACCGTGGGGCGGACGAGCTGCGTGAGACGCCGCAGCTGCGCGCTTTGCCGCTCGAGGAGCTCGGCATCGCGCTCGACCTGGGCGTAGAGCCGATCCCGCTCGGCGGCCGAGAGCCGGGCCGGGCGGATGGGGTCGATCCGCGTCGCCTCAACGCGGGGCGGCGCCGCTCGGCTCGGCGCCGGAGAGGCGGGGGGCGCGATCGGCGCGAGCGGAACGGGCGCCTCGTCCGCCACGGCGACCGTGGGAGCCGCGAGCAGGAACACGATCCAGAGGCGAGTGGTGAAACGACGGCTGCGGGGAACGGGCATGGAGTGGCGCTCACGAAGGTTCGGAATCGCTCGCGCTCAGCATACCCGAACCCCCGCGAATCGAGGCCGGACGAATGCTCAGGACACGTCGATCTCGAGATCGCCCGCCAGTTCCTCGCGCGACTCCCCAGCCTCGCGGCCCGACGGGCCCGCGCCGGAGCGCTCCACTTCACGCTGGCAGGCGATGCACATCGTGGCATAGGGCAGGGCGTTGAGCCGCGCCATCGGGATCTTGCAGCCGCAGTATTCGCAGGTGCCGTATTGGCCGGCCCGCATCCGCTCCAAGGCGTTCTCGATGGAGGCCAGTTCGCGGCTTTCCACCTCGGCCAACTGGGAGCTGATCTCGTCCTGGGCGGAATCGACGGCCGCATCGATCACGTCGCCCGGCGACTCGCTGCGGAGCTCCTTCAAAAGCGTCAGGTCGCCGGCCAGGGCGCTGCGCAGGGCATCGCGGCGGCGGACGAGGATCGCACGAAGGTTTAAAAGTGCGTCTTTACGTGCCATGGTTGTTGCTCCTGGCCCTGCCGAGGCCCTGGAAACGGGCGGATCGGTATCGGACCGCAACCAATAGTACGGGGGCTGGCCGGGGATGGTTCGCAAGGGAAAATTTCCCACATTCTGTATCGAAAACCGGGTCGGAACAGATGATGACATTTGGCCGGAGCCAGACAGGTTTCCCAAAGTTCCCGGTCTACAGACGCGACCGGATGGCGTCCCACGCGGCGGCGACTGCCGGCCGGTCGGTGAGCGTGCCGCCGATCGCCAGTCGCAGGGCATGGCGGCCTGCCACCTGCGCATGGCTCAAAAACGCCCGGCCGCCGCGATTCACCCGGTCGAGCAGGGCGGCCGTCGGCTCGTCGCCGGCCCGCAGGGCGAACGTGACGAGGCTGAGCGACGGCGGTTGGAGCAGTTCGAATCGCCCGTCCGCTGCGACCCAGCCGGCGAAGTCGGCGGCCCAGGCGACATGGTCGCGAATCCGCTCCCGCAGCGGCTCCGCGCCGATCATCCGCAGTGTCATCCAGAGTTTGAGCGCCCGGAACCGGCGGCCGAGCGGCACCTGCCAATCGCTGTAGTCGATCACGCCGCCGGCCTCCGTCGCCCGGTTCCGCAGATATTCCGGCCGCGCGGCGAGCGCGCGCACGAGGGGCTCGCGGTCGGCCACCCAGAGCGTGTGGCAATCAAAGTTCACGAGCAGCCATTTATGCGGATTGAAGCCCCAGCTGTCGGCCTGCTCGGCGCCCGCCACGATCCGGCCGCGGTATTCCGGGCAGATCGCCGCGGCCCCGGCCCAGGCGGCATCGACGTGCAGCCACGCCCCATGACTCCGGGCCGCCGCCGCGATCTCCGGGACCGGATCGATCGCGCCTGAGGCGGTCGTGCCGACGGTGGCGACGACGAAGCACGGCCGGCAGCCCGCTTTCGCATCGTCGGCGAGCGCGCGGTCGAGGGCGTCGGCATCCATCGCGCCGCGGGCGTCGGTCGAAATCAGCCGCACCCAGTCGCGGCCGATGCCGGCGAGCGTCGCGGCTTTCACCACGCTCGAATGCGCGTCGGCGCTCGCGTAGACCACGAGCGGCCGGTCGGATTGATCCACGCCATGGGCGTTGCTCTCGAGCCCGGTGACCCGCTCGCGCGCCGCCACGAGCGCGCAGAAGAGCCCGCTCGATGCCGAGTCTTGGATCACGCCGCCGCCAGTGCCGGCGCTTGCGAACCGCTCCGGCAGTCCGAGCAGGTTACGGAGCCAGTCGAGCACGTGCGTCTCGAGCTCGGTGCAGGCGGGCGACGTGGCCCAGAGCATCCCCTGCACGCCAAGGCCCGCCGAGAGGAGCTCGCCGAGGATCGACGGGCCGCTCGCATTCGCGGGGAAGTAGCCGAAGAAGGCGGGATGCTGCCAGTGCGTGAGGCCTGGCACGACGAAGCGGTCGAGGTCGGCGAGCACGCGGTCGAGCGGCTCGGGAGTCTCGGGCGCCGACGAAGGCAGGTGCGACCGGACCCAGCCCGGTTCCACGGCGGTCTGCACCGGCCGCTCGGCGAGCGCTTCCCAATAGTCGGCGATCCAATCGACCACCGCACGGCCTTCGCGGCGGAATCGCTCGGCGTCGAAGGCTGCGGCGGGATCGAATCCCATGGGCGTCATTCCCCGTGGAGCGTGAGCACGAGCCGCCGCGGGCCGCCCCGGTCGCGGTGCTCGCAGAGATAAATGCCCTGCCAGGTGCCCAGCCGCAGGCGGCCCTCGTGGATCGGCACGCTGACCGAACTGCCGATCATCGAGCTCTTCACGTGGGCCGGCATGTCGTCGGGGCCCTCGAGCGTGTGCACGTAGGGCAGGTGCTCGGCCGCGATCGCGTTGAATGCCATCTCCAGGTCGCGGGGCACGTCGGGGTCGGCATTCTCGTTGATCGAGACGCTCGCGGAGGTGTGCTGGATGAAGACATGCAGCAGGCCGACGCGGAACGTGGCCAGTTCCGGCAGCGCCGCCTCGATCTCACGCGTGATCAGGTGGAAGCCGCGACGCCGCTGGGGAAGCCGAATTTCTTTCTGGTGCCACGCCATGCGTTGCCTCGCTCACTTGCTTGCGGAACGGAAACACCAAATGGTTCCATCCTCGGAGGCCATCACGACATTCCCGGCGGCGATCGCAGGGGAAGCCACGAAGCCGCCGCCGGCGTCGAACTCCCAGGCGGGCTTCCCCGTGGCGGCATCGAGCGCCGCCAGCCGGCCCGCGGCGTCGCCGACGACCGCGATGAGCCCCGCGCCGCCCGCGAGGTGGGCCACGACCGGAGAGCCATCGACGCGGCCGCGCATCGGCTGCCGCCAGGCCCGCTTGCCGTCGGCGATCGCGAAGGCCTCGACCGCCCGGCCGCGCGAGCCGACGATCGCGAGACCGTCGGCGATCGCGGCGCTCGACCGATAGGCCTGTGCGTTGGCGGCCGGCATGAACTGCCAGACGACCTTGGCCGCGGCGACGTCGATCGCGAAGAAGCCGCCCCCCTCGGTGCCGAAATAAACACGAGACTCGTGGGCCGCGGGGGTCGTGCCGGTCGGCCCGCCGATCGGCACGGCGGTCCGCTCGGTGCCGGTGGCCGTGTCGATGACATGCAGTTTTCCGTCGCAGCCCGCGAGGAAGACATTGCCATCGGCCACCGTCGGCGAGCAGCGGATCTGGTCGGCGATCGTGTGCTTCCAGATGAGCCGGCCGGTGGCGAGGTCAAGGCAGGCGAGCGACGCATCCTGGGAGCCGACGAAGACGCGGCCGCCTTCGTCGCCGTAAACGAGCGTCGGTCCGCCCGAGATCTCCCCGTCGGTCTTGTATTCCCAACGCTGCGCGCCGCTCGTGGCATCGAGGGCGGTAACGACGCCGTCGGCATCGCCCACGACGACGATCGGCAAGGCGGGAGCGGTCGATGCCGCGGCGCTCGCGGGGAAACCGGCTTCGGATTTGAACGTCCATCGGGTCTCGCCCGTCTCGAGCGCGAGGGCATGGAATGTGCCGTCGAGATCGCCCACGTAGATCGTGCCATCGACGATGACCGGCGTCGCCTCGAAGGCGGTCTTCTCGAACGTGCGGTGCCAACGCTCCTCGAGCGGCAGGCTGAGCGTGGCGGCGGAGCGGCCGCTGCACGCCGCACAGCCGCGAAACATCGGCCAGGCTTCCGCCGCGGCCTCCGGCACCTCTGCCGCAACGAGTCGGGAGGGAGCGGCGAGCGCGAGGAAGCATGCGATGAAGAGGGGCAGGAAGGCCACCGCCTTCCCTCGACGTTGCTCAAGGATGGCCGTCATCGCGCGGCCTCGTAGAGGGCGGCCAGGTCGGCTGCGGCCACGGGTCGCGGATTGAAGCCCGCCGTCCACTGTTCGGCGGCGAGCATTGCCAGCGCCGAAACGTCGGGCGCCGGGATGCCGCAGGCCGTAAGAGTTGTCCGCAGCCGCGAAGCACGAAGCAGGTCTGTCAGCCACTCGGCCAGGCGCGCTCCGGCGATGGCCGGCTCGGCGGCGATGCCGATGTCGCCGAGCAATTCTGCGTAGCCATCGCCGCAGGTCGTGCCATTGAACCGCACGACGTGCGGCAGCATGAGGCCGACGGCCTGCCCGTGGGGAACGTGATGCGTTGCGGTGAGCGGGTTGGCGAGGGCATGGGCCGCGCCGAGCATCGAGTTTTCGATCGCCAGGCCCGCCAGCGCCGCGCCGAACTGGACCGCCGACCGCTCGGCAAGGCTGCCGCCATCGGCAAAGACGGCGGGCAGATTCGTGGCCAGCAGTCGCCACGCCTCGCGGGAAAACACCCGCGAGGCCGGCGTGGCTGCGCGGCTCACATGGCTCTCGACGGCGTGCGAGACCGCGTCGATGCCGGTGAGCGCCGCTAGAGCGAGGGGCTGCGTGAGCGTGAGGTGCACGTCGAGGATCGCCACGCGAAATGCGGCCCGCTGATCGCCGCAGGCCATCTTCATGCCGGTTTCGGAGTCGGTGATCAGGGCGAACGACTGCGTCTCGCTGCCGGTGCCGGCCGTCGTGGGCACGGCGATCGACGGGAGCATCGGGCCGGTGGCCGTGCTGCGGCCCTTGTAGTCTTGCATCCGGCCGCCGCAGGAAAGGAGAAAATTGATCCCCTTCGCGCAGTCCATCGAACTGCCGCCGCCGAGCCCGACGAGCAGGTCGGGGCGGAAGTCGCGGGCAACCGCCGTGCCCGCCTCGACCTCCGCTGACGACGGGTTTTCGGTGAAGCCGGAAAAAGTGGCCGTCGCGAGCCCGGCCGTCGCGAGCGACTCGAGCCCCGCCGCCGTATGGCCCGCGGCGACGATCCCCGGATCGCTCACCACGAGCGCCCGCGTCGCCCCGAGTTCCCGCGCCAGTTCCCCGAGCCGCCCGACGGTGCCTGGCCCGACGACCAGCCGCGTGGGGGCGCGAAACTCGAAGTCAGGAGAGGATTTCTGCAGCGGCATGAAGACATCATCAAGCATGAACGGCTCTGATGCTATTGCGCATGGAACAACGAGGTTGTTCTCGGTTGCTACGGAAGCCCGACGCGCGAGCGAGGTGAGCCGAGTCGTTTTTTGCTGGGCGGGTGGGGGCGGCGTTGGAGGGAGTGGAGAGCGGATGGACCTTGCTTGCGCTGCGGGCTTTCGTAGGGACAGTTCGTTCCATCACGTGGCCACTGGGATGCCTGCCGCGAGTTGCAGCGCCCGTGACCGATACAGGAAGTCGATGATGTTGCCCTCATGAGGCTGGAGCCAGTCGAGCTTCGTGGTGGGGATCGGCCCGAGGTTGAGCCGGTCGATGTGGGTGCAGTCGATGAGCCGCCGCTGGAAGGCCTCGTCGTCGGTGATTGCGGTGCAGACGAGCGTGGGGCCGATCGCGTCCAACATCTTCGGCTGCGGGCACTCGACCACGCTCACGAACGGAAACATATATTCGGCCTTCGCGATCTCGGGCTCGGGGCTCGTGCAGTGCACCACCGTCGGCCGCAGCCAGCCGCAGCGTTCGCCCTCGACGAGCCGGTCCCCGTAGGCCGCGGTCACGTGCGTCACACCGGGGGCCTTGAGCCCCGCCTCGATCTGGCCCCAGATCGCCTTGGCGGCGCCGGGGATCGTGAAGGCGGCGAGCTTCGCCTCGGGATCGTGCGGCGGCTTCACGTCGATCGGTCCGAGCCGTGCCGCGATGGCTTCCGCGATCGCCTTTGTGTGGCGGCTGGCGTAGATCGCCGAGGCGTTTATGCAGCCGCGGCCGCTATTGATCGCCACGCTCTCGCACATCGTGTCGAGGTGTCGCTCCCAGTTGTCCACGCAATCGTCACCGAGGATGATCTTGGAAAAGCCGGGCCCGTGCACCTGCACGCCGGGGTTGCCGCGATACTGCTCCACGGTCTTCGCGCTGCCAAAGATCATGCTGCGGCGACAGCCGGTGAGGATTCCGGCGCCGACATCGGTCGCGCCCGGATAGAGCCCGATCGCCTCGGCGGGAATGCCCGCCTCCACCATCGCGGCCGCCATGCGATAGGGCGTCCACGGCTCCTGGCTGCCCGGCTTCATCACGAGCCCCACGCCGAGCGCGATCACCGGCAGCCAGAGCGTGTGCACGCCCGGTGAGTTCGACGGCAGCACGAGGCCGAGCACCGGCGACTGCGCCTGATAGCTCACGGTGACGCCCCGGTGCTCCTGCCCGTAGCCCTGCCAGAGGATCTTCGGGTCGAGGCCGCGGGAGAGGGCGTCGAGGATCCGGTCCATGTTCGAGAGCACGAACATGTTCTTCTGCATGTTGGCCCGGCAGAGCGATTCGGGCAGCCCGGTCGTGGCCGACTGCTGCTTCACGAAGTCATCGGGCGATTGCTTCGTGTCGCCGACCGTGACCGTGCCGTTGGCATAGAGATTGCCCGCCGTCTGCAGCCGCTCGACGATCTCCTCGGGGTCGATCGCGAGCAGCGCGGCCCGCGCCTGCTGCGCCTTCTGCAGGTCGCGGCCCACGATCGCGCCGCCGACCTGGCTCACCTCGGCGACGGGCTCGCCGGTGAGAAAGTGCACGAGCGTCTCGCGTTCGAGCGACTCGTAGGGCTTGCCGAAACGATACGCGGGCAGATGCATGGGTGGGTCCTGTGAGGGTCGCGGTAGTTTAGCGGATTAGGACCGGCGGTTTGCCCAAACCGGCTTCGGGCGACCCGTACCCTGTCGCCGGACGCTGTTCAGTGTGGCATGCCTCGACTTGCCCAATCCGGCATGGGGCTGCCCACGCCCTGTCGCCGGACGCTCGCTTCGGACATCCTGTCCTTCGCTCGCTCGGAGGTGACCGCGCTCCGGCATCCTGCCTGCGCTTGTCACCTACGCCGGCTCTCAGGGCATGGGCAGCCCGGTGCCTAGCCGCATCAAACAGGCTGAAGACTGTCCTATTTGAACACGGGAGGCTTCGGGTGACCCGTACCCCGGGAGCCGGCGTATGCTGACGAGCGCAGCCAGGATGGCGAAGCGAAGTCAGCATACGAGTGAGCGAAGGGCATGGATGCCCGTAGCGAACGTCCGGCGATGGGGTACGGGTCGCCCGAAGCCGGATTGGACGACAAGACGTTATCTGTCAGTACACGCCCACGGTCGTCGTGGCCGCCAGGGCGCGGAAGGGGCGGACGCCGCTGATGCCGTCCCACGGGTACTTCGCGTAGGGGAGTTCGCGCTCGCCCTCGTCGCGCTCGAGGAAGCCGGGGATGAAGGTCTCCTTCGTGAGCGTCGTCAGGCGGACGCGGCCGGTGCCGCCGTAGGGGACGAGTTCGTCGGGATGATCGAAGTCGACGACCTCGATCACGGCCCGCGGCTGCGGCGCGTAGTAGGCGATCGTGTAGCCGTCGGCGGGGATGACCGGCCGACTTGCGGCCAGACCCATGAGCGTGTTGCCGTAGGTCGGGGTCATATAGGCCCCATCAAGCAGTTCCTCGACCGCAAACCGAGTCCACTGCGGCGTGAACTCGGTGCCGCCGGAGAAGATGCCGGTGATCCCCGCCTTGCGGATCGTCGTGCCCTTCTTCTCGAGCGCGAGGGCGAGGGCTTCGAGCAGCTTGGGCGTCGTGAACATGCAGCGGATGTCGTGGCCGGCCTCGAGGATCGTGATCGCCTGGTCGATGCAGTGCTGCTTGTAGGCCTCGAGGTGCTCCATCCAGCCCTTCTGGATGAGCTTGATCACCCAGCGGGGGTCGAGGTCGACGCAGAAGCAGATGCCGCCGCGATATTGCGCGAGGTGCTCGATCGAGAGCCGTAGCCGCCGCGGGCCGGAGGGGCCGAGCATCAGCCAGTTGGCGCCCTTCGGAAAATATTCCTCGGGGAGCGTGTCGCTGAACATCTCGTAGTCGGTGCGGAAGTCGCGGGAGTTGTACCGCGACTTCGGGGTGCCCGTCGTGCCGCCGGTTTCGAAGACATATGCCGGCTGGTCGGCAAGCCCCTTCGGCACCCAGCGGCGGACGGGGCCGCCGCGGAGCCACTCATCCTCGAACGGCGGAAACTTCTTCAGGTCCGCGTAGCACTTCACGTCGGTGAGCGGGTTGAAGGGGAGTGACTTGGCGTACTCCAGCCAGAACGGGCAGCCCGTGGACTCGTGAAAGTGCCAGGCCATCATCTCGACGGTGTGGGCGTCGATCACGGCGCGGGCCTTGGCTATGGCCGCGTCGTCGGCGACGGTGAATACCGGCGGCTTGGCGGCGGAGGTATCCGTGGCCATGGTTGGGCAGGGCTCAGGAGGGAGGGAGCGGGGCGCCGAGTTGGGAAAAGAGCTGCAGCACGCCGTTGAAGTGGGCGAGCCGCGGGCCATAGCGGTCGATGAACTCACCGAGCGCGTACTCGCTGTCGGTGAAGTCCTCCGCGTTCTCCGCCGCATCGCGGGCGATGCCGGCGAGAAACTCGGTGTGCACCTTGGCGAGCGACTCGGCGGCCTGTCGGCACGACGCGGCGAGTTCGGGGTTGGCTTCCTTCCAGGCCTTGAGTTCCGCCATCCGCTGCCGCTGCTGCAACGAAACCTGGTTGAGCAGTTCGCCGAGCAGTTCACACGACTTCCCCTGGAGGGCGACCATGTCGCGCAGGAGCCGGTTGGTCTCGGCCATGTCGCCAGGCGACGCCGACCCGGCCACGGAGGCCGCAATCGAGTTCGCCGAAATGTCGAACTGGGTGAATCCCGGGGGGCCGTCGTGCATGGAAAGGTTCCGAAAGGAGGGGGCGGATATGCCGCCCACGAGACAATCGTAGGCACAATCGCGAGGCTTTGCCATGAATCGCGCCGCCGTCCGCGAGTTTTTCGAGATGGGCCGTCAGGGTTTCCCCAGTTTCAATCGCCCCTGCCGCGATGCCCCGACGGCGTACCCGCCCGCGACCGCCGCTCAAGTGGTCGGCGGAGATGCCCGATGCATGGCTTCGGAGACTTCGATTCGGTCGCACCGGCGCAGGGAAGCGTCCGGCACGGCCGCGGTCTCGGGAGGCGGAGCGGACGCATGGAGCAGACCCCCGGTGAGCAGCCGATCGACCTGGCTTTTGGGTTCCTGACGGCCGTCGACTCGCCGTCGCACGGCCTCTTTGGCGGCTACCTGCTCGTGGACCCGGCCGGCCGGCCGCTCGAGTTTCACTGCACGGCGCCGGTGAAGGTGTCGCGGGCGCAGCAGATCCTCTATGGCGCCACGCTCCAGAGCCACCTGCACGGACGACAGATCGGGGCCACGCTGCTCGCCGAGGGAACGGTCGCACCGGAGCTGGTGCTCACCGATTTCGAGCCGATGCTGCACGTGCGGTCGCACACGAGCCTGCCGGTGGCGCTTGTGACACGTGCCGACGCCGCGGCCGCTCCGACAGCCGGCGCGACCAGTTTCGCGATCGGCTCCGTCTCGGTCAGCCCGCACGCCGAGGATGCCGGCCTCGGGGAGGCGCTGCGGCAGAAGCTCGAGTCGCTCGTGGCGTCGGTCGATCTCGCCGAGCCGTTCGAGCGGATCCGCGCCGCGATCGAAGAAGCCCAACGCCATTGAGCCGCACCGCCGAGGCCGTCATGGATCCGCACGCAGGCTCGGTTCGCTCGTGGCGCCGGGGCGATCTCGCGATCGCATCGGCGGGCGCGTTTGCGCGGCTCGACCCGCGGCTCCCGGCGCCGGCCGCGCTGCGACTGCCGTTCGACGTGCCGACGCCGGCCATCACGCGGATCGAGATCTTCGACCGTCCGCCCGCCGTGACCAGCTTTCAATTCGCCCGGGCCGTCGAGCCCGCCGTGCGGCCGCCGCGCGTGAGACAGCCGCGGGCTGACGACGCGCCGCGCGAGGAGCCTGCCGCGGCGGCCGCTGACGGCGCGCCGGACGCCGATGCAGCGGCGGCGCGACGCACCCGCATCGCGCCGCCGCGCGACGTGGTGAAGCTCTCGGAGCGGTTCTTCTTCCTGCTGCAGCCCGATCTCGAATCGATCCTGGAGACGAGCCGTCTCGAGTTTCCACGGCAGCCGTTCCCATTCCAGCTCGACGGCATGGCGTTTCTCGTGCCGCGGCACGGCGCCGTGCTCGCCGACGAGATGGGACTCGGCAAGTCGATGCAGGCGATCTCGTCGCTGCGGCTCTTGATCCGCTCGGGCGAGGCGCGGCGGGTGCTCGTCGTCTGCCCGAAGGGGCTCGTCTCGAACTGGACGCGGGAGCTCGCCGACTGGGCGCCGGAGCTGCTCGTCGCCGTCATCGAGGGAGACCCGCAGCGCCGCCGCTGGCAGTGGTCGCTCGAGGACGTGCCCGTGAAGGTCGCCAACTACGAGGCGGTGGTTCGCGACCGGGATCTCGTGGCCGAACTGGGGCTCGAATTCGACCTCGTCGTCCTCGACGAGGCGCAGCGGATCAAGAATCGCACGAGCAACACGAGCGAGGCGGTGCGGGCACTCCGCCGCAAGCGGAGCTGGGCGCTCACGGGCACGCCCGTGGAGAACCGCGCCGAGGACCTCGTCTCGCTGTTCGAATTCGTCGCCCCGGGCCATCTCAACGATCGGATGCCGCCGCGGGCGCTCGGCGCCGCCGCGGCCGACCACGTGCTCCGGCGGACCAAAGACAAGGTGCTCAAGGACATGCCGCCGCGGATGAATCGCGACGAACGGATCGAGCTCACGGCGGAGCAGCGGGAGACCTACCGCCGCGCCGAGGAGGAGGGCGTGCTGCGGCTCTCTGCGCTTGGCCAGGAGGCGACGATCCAAAACGTCTTCGAGCTCGTCCTGCGGCTCAAGCAGATCTGCAATTTCGACACGGCCACCGGCGAGAGCGCGAAGCTCGACTGCCTCGAGGCGGAGCTCGAGGAGATCCAGGCCAGCGGCAAGAAGTCGCTCGTCTTCAGCCAGTGGGTCGAAACCCTCGGCCGGCTCGAGAAGAGGCTCGCACGGTTCGGCGCGATCGAATACCACGGCGGCATGTCCACGGCCGCGCGGGACGAGGCGATCCGGCGGTTCAAACACGACAAAAAGCACAACGTGCTGCTGCTCTCCTACGGCGCCGGGGCCGTAGGGCTCAACCTGCAATTCTCGCAATACGTCTTCCTCTTCGACCGCTGGTGGAACCCGGCGATCGAGGACCAGGCGATCAATCGCGCCCACCGCATCGGCGCGGCGGGCGCGGTCACGGTGACGAGATACCTCTCGGCCGACACGATCGAGGAGCGGATCGACGAGGTGCTGCGCAAGAAGCGCGACCTCTCCGACACGATCCTCTCGCAGGCGGAGGCCCCGGCCTCGAGCGGCCTCACGACCGAGGACCTCTTCGCCCTCTTCAAGCTCGCCCCGCCGAAGCGCGCCGCCGCCGCGTAGTCAAAGTAGACCGCTTCGTCCCGAAGCGGATCTCCCTGCTTGTAATCCGCCATCAACTCGCCCAACCCGGCTTCGGGTGACCCGTACTCCGCTCTCCGGACGCTCGCTACGGGCATCCCTGCCCTTCGCTCGCTCGGTGCTGACTGCGCTCCGCCATCCTGGCTGCGCTTGTCAGCAACGCCGGCGAGCGGAGTACGGGTCACCCGAAGCCTCCTCAACTGGTGAATCGCACAAAACGGGAAGGCCCGGGGCTGCACATGCCCTCTCGGCGGGCTATGGGAGCGAGCGCAGGCAGGATGCCGAAGCGAGCGGACATGCAGTGAGCGAAGGACAGGATGTCCGCAGCGAACGTCCGCCGAGAGGGCATGTGCAGCCCCGGGCCGGGTTGGGCCAGTTGATGCATGACAGGCTGAAGCGTGGGCCACGTTTGGTGGTTGGTACACTCTTTTGCATGACGTGCCGCTACGACTATGACGTGCTCGTGATCGGCGCCGGTCATGCCGGCGTGGAGGCGGCCTGCGCGGCAGCCCGGCTCGGGGCGCGGACGGCGTTGCTCACGGCGAACTGCGACACCGTCGGCCAGATGAGCTGCAATCCGGCGATCGGTGGCGTCGGCAAGGCGCAACTCGTCCGCGAGGTCGACGCGCTCGGCGGCGTGATGGCGGAGGCGATCGACGCGACGGGCATCCAGTTTCGCGTGCTCAACCGCTCGAAGGGTCCGGCGATGCACGGCCCCCGGGCGCAGGCCGACAAGAAGCTCTACCAGATGGAGGTAAAGCGGGTCGTCGAAGAGACCGTGAACCTCGAATTGCGCCAGGAGACGGTCGAGGACCTGATTGTCGAGCCGATCGCAGATGCGGGGCATGGCCGGCCGGAGTGGCGGGTGACGGGCGTGCGGGTCCGCGGCGATGCGGAGTATCGGGCGGCGGCGGTCGTGCTGACGACCGGCACGTTTCTGCAGGCGGTGATGCACACGGGCGAGGCGCAGACGGCCGGCGGCCGGGCGGGTGAGGGCACGACGAGCGGTGTGAGCCGGGCGCTCGAACGCCTCGGCATCCGGATCGACCGGTTCAAGACCGGCACTCCCTGCCGGCTGCTCGCGCGGTCGATCGACTTTTCGCAGCTCGACGCGCAGCCCGGCGACGCGGAGCCGCAGCCCTTCTCGTTTCTCACCGACCGCATTCTCCGCGAGCAGCTCGTCTGCTGGATCACGCGGACGACGCCCGAGATCCACGAGCTCATCCGGGCGAACCTCCATCGCGCGCCGATGTATACCGGCCAGATCGAGTCGCGCGGGCCCCGCTATTGCCCGAGCATCGAGGACAAGGTCGTGCGGTTCGCGGATCGCGACAGCCACCAATTGTTTCTGGAGCCCGAGGGGCGGCGGACGCAGGAGATCTACGTCAACGGGATCTCGACGAGCCTGCCCCGCGACGTTCAGGATGCGATGATCCGGATGGTGCCGGGGCTCGAGCGGGCGCAGGTGATGCGGTATGGCTACGCGGTCGAATACGACTACTGCCCGCCCGACCAGCTCACCGTGGCCCTCGAAAGCAAGCGGGCGGCGGGGCTCTTCTGCGCGGGGCAGATCAATGGCACGACGGGTTACGAGGAGGCGGCTGCGCAGGGGATCGTCGCCGGCACGAATGCCGCGATTGCCGTCGCGGGCCGCGAGCCGCTCCTACTGGAGCGGGAGGAGTCGTACATCGGCGTCCTGATCGACGATCTCGTGACCCGCGGTGTCGACGAGCCCTACCGGATGTTCACGAGCCGCGCCGAGCATCGGCTCGCCCTGCGGCACGACAACGCCGACCGGCGGCTCACGCCGCGGGCGGCCGCGCTCGGGCTCGCCCAGCCGGAGCGAATCGTCCGGCTCGAGGCGAAGACGGCCGAGATCGAGGCGACGCTCGGCGTGCTTGCCGCGCACCGCGTCGGCGGCGTGTCGCTCGCCGAACTGCTCAAGCGGCCCGAGTTTGGCTGGGTGGAAGCCGTCGCGGCGCTGCCGGCGCTCGCCGGCGTGTCGCGCGATGCGGCAGGGCAGATCGCCAGCGACATCCGCTACGCGGGCTACCTCGCGCTCGAGCGGGAGCAGATCGAGCGGCGCCGGAAGCAGGGTGCGCGGGTGATTCCGGAGGGGCTCGACTACGCCGAGGTGCGGCACCTGCGGGCTGAGGCCCGTGAAAAACTCGATCGGGTGCGGCCGCGGACGCTCGAGCAGGCGGGCCGCGTGAGCGGGATCACGCCGGCCGATCTCGCGCTCGTGCTCGTCCACCTCGAGGGACGCGGCGGGGCGTGAGCCCGGCCCGCTACAAAGCCCCGCCATGCGTATCGTCCAGATCACGGCCGGGGCGGGGGGGCGGATCTGCGGCTCCTGCCTTCACGACAACGCCCTCGTGCGGTCGCTGCGGCGGCGCGGCCGCGATGCCATCCTCGTGCCGGCCTACGTGCCGACGACAACCGACGAGGAGAATGTCGCCGAGTCACGAATCGTCTGCGGGGGCGTGAATGTCTGGCTGCAGGAGCACGTTCCCCTCTTTCGGCACACACCCTGGTGGTTCGACCGGCTGCTCGATCGGCTGCTTGATTCCCGGGGCCTGCTCGAATGGCTCTCCAGCCGCACCGGCGCGACGAAGCCCGCCGACGTGGCCGGCCTCACCGTCTCGTCGCTCCAGGGCGAGGCAGGGCATCAGCGGAAGGAGGTCGAGAAGCTCACGCGGTGGCTCGCCCGCGACGTGCGGCCCGACATCGTGCAGCTCTCCAACGTCCTGCTCGTCGGCCTTGCCCGGCGCGTGAAGGAGGCGACCGGCGCGAAAGTCGTTTGCAGCCTGTCCGGGGAAGACATCTTCATCGAGCAGATTCCCGAACCGCATTACAGCGAGGTCAGAGGCCTGTTGCGCGAACGTTCGGCCGACATCGACAACTTCGTGGCGCTCAACCGATATTTCGCCGACTTCATGCGCGGCTACCTCGGCGTCTCGGCCGAGAAGATCTCGGTCGTGCCGCACGGCATCGATCTCCAGGGATTTCCGCCGCAGCCGCCCGATCTCGTCGCCCGCCGCGCGGCCCGACCGGGGAAGTTTGTCATCGGCTCGCTCGCGCGGGCCTGCCCCGAGAAGGGGCTCGAACAGGCGGTGCGGGCGCTGGCGATCGTGGCCCGCGCCCACGACGTGGAACTCGTCGCCGCGGGAGCGACGATTCCTGCTGAGGAGCCTTACCTGCGCCGATGCCATGCGATCGCGGCCGACCTCGGGATCGCGGAACGGTTTCGCTGGCTCGGCCAGGTCGACCGCCCCGGCAAACTCCGCCTGCTCGAGTCGATCGATGTCTTTGCGATGCCCACGATTCATCCCGAGGCCAAGGGGCTGCCGGTGATCGAGGCCATGGCGGCGGGCGTGCCCGTCGTCGCGCCGGCGCACGGCGCGTTTCCGGAATTGCTCTCGGGATCACCGGGCGGCGAGCCGGCCGGCATCCTGCACGCGCCGGCCGATCCAGACGATCTCGCGCGGGCGATCGTCGAACTGCTCGACGATGAAGAGCGGGCCGCGCGGATGGGCCGCCGCGGCCACGAGATCGTGCGCGAACGAAACACGTTCGACACGATGGCCGCCGGCCACGAGGCGGTGTATGAGCGATTCCCGTAGGACAGGCTTCAGCCTGTCATGGACCATGGGAAGGCGTGCATTCCGGAAGACAGGCTGAAGCCTGTCCTACAGTTCCAGGGAGAACGGGCTCAGCAGTTCGAGCCCGGTCTCGGTGACGAGATAGTCGTTCTCGATCCGCATGCCGCACGAGAGCTCCGGGCCGTAGAGCGCGGGCTCGACGGCGATGACGTCGCCCACCTCGAGAACGTCGTTCCAGTGCGGGTTGAGCCGCGGCGCCTCGTGCACCGAAAGCCCGATGCCGTGGCCGAGGTGGCTCGACCAGGATCCCACCGGGGCGGTGGCCAGCCACTCCTGCACTCGTGCATAGAGATCCTGGCACCGCGTGCCGGCCCGCGCCGTCTGTTCGACGAGCGTGAGCGCCCCGCAGACGTGCTTCCACGCGGCGAGCTGGCCGTCGGTCGGCTTGCGGTCCACCGCGATCGCGCGGGAGGTGTCGGCGAAGTAGCCGCGGTAGGCCGGGCCGAGGTCGAGGATATAAAGCTCGCCCGGTTCACAGGGGCGGCTGCGGGGTGGACCGCCGCGCACCCCGCAGGCGTAATCGTTGCCGGTGCCGGTGAGCATCTCGCCACAGGAAGCCACGGCGGCCGCCTGCAGCGCCGAGAAGACCTCGAGTTCCGTGATGCCCGGCCGGATGATCTCGCGGGCGGTCGCGTACATCTTGCCGCAGGCGTCGATGGCCCGGCGTAGGATCGCCAGTTCGTCCGGATCCTTGCGGCGCCGGAGCCGCCAGAGATCGGGCTCGATATCGACCGACTCGGCGAAGAGCCGCGAGACGTGCGGCGGGCAGGCCGAGTATTCGAGCCCCACCCGCTTCCAGGCCGGCTGCGACGTGAGCCAGTCGGCGAGCACGGCCGACGAGGCCTCGCGCTGGTCGCTCCGCAGCGTCGACCGCCACTTGGCCTCGTAGGTGCGGACATCGTCCGCCGCCGAGCGTTCGACGGCCTTGTCGGGGCAGACGAGGAGCACGCTCCCCGCCGCATCGATCGCAGCGACTGGAGAGAACCGGTGATCCCAGCGATGGCCGGTGAGGTATTCGATGTGCTCGGGGGCGACCACGACGATGCCGTCGAGCTGGTGCTGCGCCAGCCGGTCGAGCAGTCGCCGCTGGCGGCCGCGGCAGGCGTCGGGATCAAGCAGGATCGTGCCGTTCATGTTGACTGCACCTCGGCCGTCAGTCGAGCTTCGTGATCAGGCTCGAATCGAATGGCGGGAACTTCGGGTCGAGCCGTTCGAGCGTCTTGCGGACGATCCGGGCCACCACGAGATTGCGATACCATTTCTTGTCGGCCGGCACGATGTGCCACGGAGCGTGCTCGGTGTTGCACTTCGTGAGCGCGTCGTCGTAGGCATGCTGGAAGTCGTCCCAGCGCTTGCGGTCTTCGAGATCGTCGGGCCCGAGCTTCCACTGCTTCTTCGGGTCGCGGAGGCGGTCCTCGAGCCGCTCCCGCTGCTCCTTTCGGCTAATGTGCAGGAAGCACTTCACGAACGTCACGCCGCCGTCATGCAGGAGCTTTTCGAAGGCATTGATCTGGTCATAGCGGCCGTGCCAGACCTCCTTCGGCACGAGCTTCCGCACGCGCACGACGACGACGTCTTCGTAGTGGGAGCGGTTGAAGATCCCGATCCGGCCGTGCGACGGAATGGCCACGTGCACCCGCCAGAGGAAGTCGTGCGAAAGTTCCAGGGCGCTCGGCGCCTTGAAGCTCTTCACGTCGAGGCACTGGGGGCTGATGCCGCTGGCCAGCATCCGGATCGTGCCGTCCTTGCCAGACGTGTCGATGCCCTGGAGCACGACCACGACGGCCCGCTTCGCCTCGGCGAAAAGCCGGTAGGCGAGTTCGTCGAGCTTCTCGCAATGGCTGCGGGTCTCGGCCTCCGCCTCGTCGCGGCCGAGCCCTTCGCGGAAATCGGGGTCGAAGTCGGCGAGGCGAACGTCGCGTCCGGCGGGAATAACTATCGGCTGGTCCATGGCAGGGGAAGTCTACCGTGGCCACCGAAAAGTCGAACCTAGCGGTCTACCAGCGGCGTTTAGTGGCCGGCCGAGTAGAAGATCGCCCGCGAACTCACCGCACGGTCGCGGCGGCGGCGGGGGCGGGGCGGGGCGATCATCCGCGAGTCGAGCAGATCCATCACCGTCCGGGCGTCGACCGTTTCGCCGGGCTCGAATTCGTCCTCGAACTCGAGTACCTCGGCGATCGGGCTCACGGGCGTGACGCGAACCATGCACTCGCGGCCGCCTACGGTCAGGAAGCGGGGCGTGGTCGCAAGCGAGACGTTCCGGCTGGGGGCTGTCGTCGTGGTCGCGTGCATGGTTTGGTTTCTCCGCAGGGGTGTCGTTCCGACCGTCCTGCATGTGCATTCTGCGCGCCAATTCGTGCGCGTGCCGAAAAATACCCGCGGCCCCCCAGGCCAATCGCGCCAGGCCCGCCAGCTTCACAAAACGTCGGTCCACGCCGGGAACGGTTTGCAA
>JBIIOK010000174.1:0-4345 GCA_044336985.1 Pirellulales bacterium
GCGGCCGCCCGATGGCGTCGACTGGAACTTCGACGTCGACTTCCTCAGCCTGCGCGGCCCCGGTGGTGGCACGTCGCTGCTCTACAACCGGCCCGACTTCCTCGGCATCGGCACGCCGGCCAACGGCATCCTCGACGCCTGGTTCATCGGCGACGTCGGCCTCGACAACCTCGGCCTCTACCGGCGCACATTCACCTATCCGGGCTATCCCGACCGCACGTTCCGCGGCCGCTCCTTCTGGCGGCACCGCCAGGACGTCGGCGGCGGCTGGCAGGCGCGGGGCACGGCCGGCTGGATCAGCGACATGAACTTCCTCGAGGAGTATTACGAGGCGGAGTGGGAGGAAGGTTACGAGCAGCGCACCTGGCTCGACCTGCGGCGGCCGATCGACAACCGCGAGCTCCGGCTCCTGACGAGCGTGCGCGTCAATCCATTCTTTACACAGACCGAATGGTGGCCGCGGCTCGACCATTACTACATGGGGCAGCCGCTCCTCCGCGATGCGCTCACCTGGTACGAGCACTCGAACGTGGCGTACGCCAAGCAGGGGCTGCCGCAGACACCGACCGTCGGGCAGGGCCGCAATATCTGGACGCTCCTACCCTACGAGAGCAACGTGATCGGCCAGCGGCTGGCCACGCGGCACGAGATCGATCTGCCATTCCAGGCGGGGGCGGTGAAGGTCGTGCCCTACGCGCTCGGCGAGCTGGCGAACTGGGGGCAGGATCTCACGCAGTCGCCGATCAACCGGGCCTACGGACAGGTCGGCATCCGCTCGAGCCTGCCGATGTGGACCACCGACGACACGGTTGAGAGCCAGCTCTGGAACGTCCACGGCATCGCCCACAAGGTGGTGTTCGAGGCGGAGTTCGCCTACACCGACGCCACGCAGACCGTCCAGCAGTTCCCGCTCTATGACCAGCTCGACGACGACGCGATCAACCAATATCGCCGCAACATCCCCTACTGGGACTTTGGCGCCATTCCGGGGCAGGCCACGCCGCTCGGCCAGCCCTTCATCTTCGGACCGGAAAACAAGTACGACCCACGGACCTACGCCGTGCGCCGCGGCCTCGGCGGCTGGGTGACCGGCCCGACGGAGATCGCCAACGATCTCTCCGTCTTCCGCCTGGGCGCGCGGCAGCGGTGGCAGACGAAGCGCGGCCCGATGGGCAATCGGCGGATCATCGACTGGATCACGCTCGACATCGACGGCGAACTCTTCCCGGTCGCCGGCCAGAACTTCGGCGCGGCGATGGGCCTCTGGCAGTACGACTTCCGTTGGCACGTTGGCGATCGCACCACCGTGCTCTCCTCCGGCGACGTCGACTTCTTCGCCGGCGGCCAGCAGCTTTGGACCGTGGGCGCGTTGCTCAATCGCACGCCCCGCGGCAGCTTCTTCATCGGCTTCAACGAATTCGGCGGCCCGATCCAGGCGAGCGTGCTGACGGGCTCCTACACCTATCGCATGAGCCCGAAGTGGGCCAGCTCCTTCGGCGGAGCGATCGACCTCACCGGCCGCAACATCGGCCAGAACTTCCAGCTCGTGCGGATCGGCGAATCGTTCCTGATGACGTTCGGCTTCAACGTCGACTACAGCCGCAACAACGTCGGCGTGACGTTCAACCTCGAGCCACGGTTCCTCTCGCGAACCCAGTTCGCCAGCCGCACCGGCCTCGACGTGCCGATCGCGGGCGCGTACGGCCTCGAGTAGGTCAACGCGCCCAATCCGGCCCGGGGCTGCATACGCCCCGTCGCCGGACGCTCGCTACGGGCATCCTGCCCTTCGCTCGCTCGGAGGTGACTGCGCTCCGGCATCCTGCCTGCGCTTGTCACCTACGCCGGCTCTCGGGGCATATGCAGCCCCGTGCCTCCCCGCTTTTAGTAGGACAGGCTTCAGCCTGTCATCAATCAAGACAGGCTGAAGCCTGTCCTACGAGAGCGGGAGGACTACCGGTCACCCGAAGCCGGCTTGCGCGAGTCGAGCCAGGCGTGCCACGCGGCGAAGAGCGCGGCGAGCACGGCGTAGGCGGCGGCGAGTTCGAGCGGGCCGCGGCCGGCGGCTTCGGCGGGTAGTTCGCCGATCGACCAGGGCAGGAAGAGCCGGCCGCCTGGGAACGGCGAGTGGATGACGCCGAAGAGCGTGCAGGCGGCCGCGGCGAGCGACCAGCCCGCGGCCCCGAGCAGCTTGCGGTCGATGAGCGCCGCGACCAGCGCCGCCCAGAGCAGGCTGGTCACGATGAAGCCGTTCGAGAGGATTCGCATCGTGAAGAGTTCGCGGGCGAGCGGGCCGGTGGCCGCGGCACCTGCGGCGACGAGCTTGTCGGCCTGGATGGTCGTGAGTGCCGCGAGCGCCGGCACGCAGGCGATCGCCACGGCGGGATAGTGACGCTGCGGCGTCGCATGAAAACTCTGCGCGGTGATCTCGAGGCCGATGAAGACGAGGATCGGCAGGATCGCGGGGCCCGGGATCGCCTGGTAGAGGTAGGCGAACGTGCCGGTGAGGCCGGCCACGCCGATGAAAATGGCGGTCGCGAGCGTGTAGGCGGCGCGGCCCCCCATCGCCTTGTAGGCGGGATGGCCGATGTAGGGTGTTGTCTGGATCACGCCGCCGCAGATGCCGGCGACGATCGTCGCGATGGCCTCCACACCGATGATCCGCCGCGTGTCGTATTCATCGCCGGCCGCCGCGGCGCTTTCGGTGCAGTCGATGCCCCCGACGACGGTGCCGAGGGCGAAGGGAATCACGATCGGCAGGTATTGCAGGGTATCGGGCCAGGCTTCGAGCCATTCGCACTCGAGCGCCGTGAGCCACTCGACGGGCCAGAGTGCCGCGCGCGGGTCGATCGCGGCGTGCGACGTGTCGGTGGGCAGCCAGCCGGCGGATGCGCCGATGAACTGGATCAGGCCGCCGACGAGGAGGGCGGCAAGCGCCCCGGGAACATGGAACGGGAACGGAATCCGCGCCGTGAGGGTCGCAAGCACGATGCCGAGCGAGACGAGGCCGACGACGGGAACACTGAGGATCTCGAGGAGCGGCAGGAACGTGATCAGCGCCAGTGCGATCGCCGCGAGGCTGCCGAGCAGGCCGGCACGCGGCACGAGGCGGCGGACGGCACCGGCCGCGAAGGCGCAGGCCAATTTGAAGACGCCGCTTGCCACGATCGCGCACATGCCGATGTGCCAGGCGTGTCGAGCGGCGGCCTCGCGTTCCATGCCACTGCCGAGCGCTGCGGCATAGGCCGGGCCGAGCACGAAGAACACCATGCCAAACGTGCTTGGCGTGTCGAGGCCCAGCGGCATGGCCGTGATATCGGTGCGGCCGGAGCGACGGGCGAGGCGAAAGGCCATCCAGGTGAAGAGCAGGTCGCCCACCACGACGCCGGCGGCTGTGCCTGGCACGAAGTGCGACAGGGCGAACTGCGCCGGATAGTCGAAGACCGCGGCCAGGAGTGAGACGGCCAGGACGAGGTCGGCCAGGTTGTCGAGGGCCAGCCCGAAAAAGGCGTTGATGTCGCCGGGGGCTGCCCAGCGATAGGTGGCGGTACGGGGTTGCATGGGGCAAAGGCTAGCAAAAAACGGGCATTTCCCCGCCCGGAGGGCTATACTCGCATTTCCCGAGCGGGGCCGTGGCGATTTTTCCCTGCCGCGGGTGAACCTTCCGATCTGCGGCTGCGTACCGACTGATGGTTTCACACGATTCCTACACCCGTGGTCAGGCCTCAGGACGGACGACCTCCGTTTCGCCGGCCAACGGCCATGGGGGAGCGGTTCGGTCGGATGGCGAGGCCCGGGGGGGAGGCCAGGCCGACGAGGATCTGCTCCGCAGGTTTCGCGTGGACGATGACACGGACGCCTTCGAGGCGCTCGTGCATCGGTACGAACAGGAGTTGTTCAGCTACCTCCGTCGCTACTGCGGGAGCGCAGAGATGGCGGAGGACGTATTTCAGGCGACGTTTCTGCAGGTCTATCTGAAGAAGGAGAACTTCGAAGACGGCCGCCGGTTTCGGCCCTGGCTCTACACCATCGCCACGAACCAAGCCATCGACGCCCAGCGTCGCAATCGTCGCCACCGGATGGTGAGCATCGATCAGCGATCGGGCGGCGACGACGACGTCGGGGCGCTGGTGGAGATGCTCGCGGGCAAGGATCAGACGGCCGACGATCGGATGGCAGACGAAGAGGCGCGCGAGTGGGTGCGTTCGGCGGTCAATGACCTGCCGGAATCGCTCAAGGGCGCGGTCCTGCTCGTCTACCACCAGGGCATGAAGTATCGCGAGGCGGCCGACGTGCTGGGCATTCCGGTGGGAACCGTGAAGAGCCGGCTCCACGCCGCCCTCCTGAA
>JBIIOK010000176.1:0-4301 GCA_044336985.1 Pirellulales bacterium
GCCTCCGGTCGTTCGAAGAGACTTTGCGCCTCTGCAAGTAGGACAGGCTTCAGCCTGTCAAAAGTAGACCGCTTGCTCCGCAAGCGGATCCGACCGCAAAAGCCACTCGTGGCAGCGAGCGGGGTGATGCGGGCGATCGCCGGGCGAAATAACAAAAACCTTCATGGCACCGGCCGATCGATTCGATCTATAATTTCGCCCTGGAGGCATTGCCGCGTGCAGGGAAATCGAGCCATCAAGTATCCGGTGCCGGTCGTCGCGGTTGCGGTCGCGGCGGTCCTGCTCGCCCCCGCGTGGGCTTGGGCCGCGGATTCCGCCCCATCGTTCACACGTGAAATCAAGGGCATCCTCTCGAACCGCTGCGTGCGATGCCACGGTCCCGACCCCGAGGCGCGGGCCGGCGGCGGCGACGAGGGGCTGCGGCTCGATACGTTCGCGGGGGCGACGGCCGACCTCGGCGGCCACGCGGCGATCGTGCCGGGCAAGCCCGACGAGAGCGAACTGATCGCCCGGATCACGTCGACCGATCCCGATCTCGTGATGCCGCCCCCCGAGGCGGGCGAGCGGCTTCCGGACAAGCAGGTCGATCTCCTGAAGCGGTGGATCGCAGCCGGCGCGACCTACGAGCCGCACTGGGCCTACGTGCCCCCGAAGCGGTCGCCGGTGCCGGCGGTGAAGCACACGGCCTGGCCACGAAACGACATCGACCGGTTCATCCTCACGCGGCTGGAAGCCGAGGGGCTCGCGCCGCAGCCCGAGGCCGATCGGGCCACGCTCGCCCGCCGGCTCGCCCTCGATCTCACCGGCCTGCCGCCGACCCCCGCCGAGGTCGATGCGTTCGTGGCCGACACGTCAGCCGACGCGGTCGAGAAACTCGTCGATCGGCTCCTCGCCCACGACGGCTATGGCGAACACATGGCGCGGCAGTGGCTGGACCTGGCCCGCTATGCCGACAGCGCCGGCTATGCCGACGACCCGCCGCGGACGATCTGGGGCTGGCGAGACTGGGTGGTCCGCGCCTTCGATGCCAACATGCCATTCGACGAGTTCACGATGCGGCAACTCGCCGGCGACCTGCTGCCGAGTGCCGCGATCGACGACAAGGTGGCCACGGCCTTCCACCGCAACACGCTCACGAATAACGAAGGGGGCACGATCGACGAGGAGTATCGCACGGTCGCCGTCATCGACCGCGTGAACACGACGATGAGCACTTGGATGGGCACGACGATGGCCTGCGCTCAGTGCCACGACCACAAATACGACCCGCTCTCGCAGAAGGAATACTTCCAGCTCTACGCGATCCTGAACAACACATCCGATGCCGACCACAAGGACGAATTGCCGGTGGTGCGGCTGCCGTGGAAGGAGATCGATGACAAGCGGGCTCCGATCGAAAAAGAGATCGCGGAGATCGAGGCGGGAATCCCCGAATTGAAGAAGCCGCCCGCGAAGGACCGGCCCGAGCCGCCCGAGTTTCAGCCGGCGCGGAAGATCGTCGCCGACCTGCGGAAGCGGCTCGACGAAAACCCCGCTGCGACGGTGCCGGTGCTCGAGGAGCTTGCCGGCGAGAAGCGGCGGATCACGAAGATCCAGCTTCGCGGCAACTGGCAGAACCTTGGCGACGAGGTCCGCGAGGGAGTGCCGGACGTGTTTCACGACCTGACCGCGGTCAACGAAGATCGTGCCGACCGCATGGCGCTTGCGAAGTGGCTCGTCGATCCTGCAAATCCGCTCACGGCCCGCGTGGTCGTTAATCGGATCTGGGAGCGGCTCTTCGGTATCGGCATCGTGTCGACGAGCGAGGAGTTTGGCAGCCAGGGCGATCTGCCGAGCCATCCCGAGTTGCTCGACTGGCTCGCCAGCGAACTGGTCGAGAGCGGCTGGAACCTGAAGGCGATCCAGCGGCTGATCGTGACGAGCGCCGCCTACCGGCAGACCTCGAAGTGCCCGCCCGATCTCGTGGCCCGCGATCCGGAAAACCGGCTCGTCGCCTGCGGTCCGCGGGTGCGGCTCTCGGCGGAGGTGATCCGCGACCAGGCCTTGGCTGCGTCGGGGCTCCTCTCGCGGAAGAAGGGCGGCCCGAGCGTGAAACCACCGCAGCCGAACCTGGGCCTGAGCGCAGCCTTCGGCGGCAGCACCGACTGGCAGACGAGCACCGGCGAAGATCGCTACCGCCGTGCGCTCTACACGACCTGGCGGCGGAGCAATCCGTATCCCGCGATGGCCACGTTCGACGCCCCCTCACGCGAGGTCTGCACGATCCGCCGGCCGCGCACCAACACGCCGCTGCAGGCGCTCGTGACGATGAACGACCCGGCGTATGTCGAGGCGGCGCAGGCGCTCGCCAGGCGGATGGTGCGCGAGGGTGGCTCGACCGACGCCGACCGGGCCGCGCATGGCTTCCGCCTCGTGCTCGCGCGGCGGCCCACGCCCGGCGAGATCGACCGGCTTGTCGCTCTGCATCACGACTCGCACGACGACTTTCTGGCGGCGCCCGACGACGCCAAGAAGATGGCCACCGACCCGCTCGGCCCCGTGCCGGGAGATTTCCCGGCCGACATGGCCGACCTCGCCGCCTGGACGGTGGTGGCCAACGTGATCCTGAATCTCGACGAAACCTTCATGTGTCCGTGAGGAAGCCGCTTTTCGGAGAAGACATCATGGACCCGATCCTCGAACACAAGCTGCTCGCGACGCGTCGCCATCTGCTCGGCGGCATGGCCGGCGGCATCGGCGCGATCGCAATGCGGGAGCTCTTGGCGGCGACGAACGCGGCTCCCGTCCCGACGATCGCGGCCGACCCGATGGCGGCGAAGAAGCCGCCGCTGCCGGCCAAGGCGAAGCGGATGATCGTGATCCACCTCACGGGGTCGCCGCCGCATCTGGACATGTACGACAACAAGCCGGAGCTCACGAAGCGCGACGGCCAGGATTGCCCCGCCGAGGCGATCGCCGGGAAAAAGTTCGCTTTCACCACGGGCACGCCGAAGCTCCTGGGCACGCGGCGGAAGTGGACGCGGTGCGGCGAGAGCGGCATAGAGCTTTCCGACGCGATCCCGCATCTGCATCGGGTGGCCGACAAGCTCTGCCTCGTGCGAAGCATGTTCACCGATCAGTTCAACCATGCCCCGGCCGAACTCATGGTCTACACCGGCTCGCCCCGGGCCGGCCGACCGAGCCTCGGGAGCTGGGCCACCTATGGCCTCGGCACCGAGAACGCGAACCTGCCGGGGTTCGTGGTGCTCATCTCATCCGGCACGCAGCCCAACGGCGGCACGAGCAGTTTTGGGTCGGGCTTCCTGCCGAGCGTCTACCAGGGCGTGCAGTGCCGTTCGAAGGGCGACCCGGTGCTCTATGTGTCGGACCCGCCGGGGATGAGCCGGGCGATGCGCCGCAAGACGCTCGACGCGCTCAAGGATCTCAACGAACTCCAGGCCCGCGAGCTCGGCAATCCCGAGACGGTCACGCGGATCGCGCAGTATGAGCTCGCCTATCGGATGCAGACGAGCGTGCCTGACGTGATGGACATTTCGAAGGAGCCCAAGCACGTGCTCGAGGCGTACGGCGCGAAGCCGGGCGAATCGAGCCTCGGCAACAACTGCCTGCTCGCGCGACGGCTCGTGGAAGACGGCGTGCGATTCGTGCACCTCTTCGACTGGGGCTGGGATTTCCACGGCACGGGGCCAGAAACGGGGGTCGGCGACGGCCTCACGAAGAAGGCGGCCACGTTCGACCGGCCGGCCGCCGCGCTCATCGAGGATCTCGAAGCCCGCGGGCTGCTCGACGACACGCTCGTGCTCTGCACGGGCGAGTTTGGCCGCACGCCCTTCCAGGAGGGCCGGACGTCGGCCAGCGGCATCCTCGGCCGCGACCACTATCCCGACTGCTATTCCGTCTGGATGGCCGGCGGCGGCGTGAAGCCGGGCTACGTGCACGGCGCCAGCGACGATCTCGGCTTCAAGGTGGCGAGCGACATGGTGCACATCCACGACCTGCAGGCCACGATCCTGCATCTGCTCGGCTTCGACCACACGAAGCTCACCTACCGCTTCCAGGGACGCGACTTCCGCCTCACCGACGTGCACGGCCACGTCGTCAAGGCCCTGCTCTCCTAATCGCGTCCCAAAAGCCCCTCGTGGCAGCGAGCGGGGTGATGCCGGCCATCACCATCCGGGCATTTGCTCAACCGCGCCGCTGATGATCGCGACGCGTCATCCCGCCTGCTACCGCAGGGGGCTTGTGGGGGTCGGCATCACCTCGGCGAGCCGCTTGGCGGCCTCCTCTGCGCCGAGCGTGCC
>JBIIOK010000125.1:0-6943 GCA_044336985.1 Pirellulales bacterium
ACGGGGCGAACAGGATTGCGACAGGCTGAAGCCTGTCCTACCGGTCTTGAGCCGTCAGGCCTTCAGCAGCTGCTCGATGGACTTGCGGGCGGCGGCGAGGGCGTCGGGGAGTTTGTCGACGAGCTTGCCGCCCGCCTGGGCCAGGTCGGGGCGGCCGCCCCCCTTCCCTCCCACGATGGTCGCGGCGTCCTTGATCCAGTTGCCGGCCGAGAGGCCGCGCTCCTCGAGTTCGCGGGAGATGCCCGCCACGAGCGTGACCTTGTCGGCCTCGCTCGACCCGAGCAGCACGGCGATCGGGCTCGCCTTGCGGCGGAGTTGATCGATGCACTGCCGCATGGCGGCCGCGTCGCTGCCCCGCGCGTCGGCCACGACGATCCGCGTGCCGTCGATGCTTCCGGCGGCCGCCAGGAGCTCGTCGGCCGAGAGGGCGGCGCCGGCCGCCGGGGCCTTGCTCTTCTTGAGTTCTTTCAGTTCCTTGACGACGCCCGCCAGCCGCGCGGGCAGCTCGGCCGCCGGCACCTTGAGCGCGGCCGCTGACTCGGCGAGCACGCCCTCAGCCTGCCGAAACCGTTCCATCGCCCGGAGGCCCGTGATCGCGGTCACGCGGCGGGTGCCGGCCGACACGCTCTCCTCGCCCACGATCTTCACCAGGCCGATCTGGCCGGTGCTCGAGACATGCGTGCCGCCGCAGAGTTCGCGGCTGACGCCGTCCATCGTCACCATGCGGACGACATCGGGATACTTCTCGCCGAAGAGCATCATCGCGCCGGCGTGGCGGGCTTCGGCGAGCGGCAGCAATTGCGCTCCCACCGGGACGGCGGCGAGCGTGTTGCGGTTGACCATCGCTTCGATCTGCTCGAGCGTCTCGTGGCCGACGGCGCTCGTGTGCGAGAAATCGAACCGCAGCATGTCGGCATCGACTTTCGAGCCCTGCTGCACCGCATGCGGGCCCAGGTGATGCTGGAGCGCGGCGTGGATCAGGTGCGTGGCCGAGTGGGCGCGGCGGATCGCGGCCCGCCTGTCCGGATCGACCTTCGCGGAGACGGTCTGGCCGAGGTCGAGCGTGCCTGCCCGCAGGTGGCCGGTGTGGAGCATGAAGCCGCCTTCGCGCTGCGTTTCCGTCACCTCGAATGCGCCCCCCTGCCATTCGAGCAGGCCGGTGTCGCCCACCTGGCCGCCCGACTCGCCGTAGAAGCTCGTGCGGTCGAGGACGATGGTGACGGGGCTAGCGTGGCCGACCTCGCGAAGGTGGTCGCAGAGATGGTCCTGGGCGATGATGCCGATCACCTTGCCGGTCGTTTCGAGCGTGTCGTAGCCGACGAACTCCGAGCCGTGCATCGCCTTCTTGAGCGCGTCGAGCGGACCGGAGGTGAAGACCTCCACGCGGGCTCCGGCGCCCGATCGCTGCCCGTGGGCCTCCATCGCCCCGCGAAAGCCGTTCCAGTCGAAGCCGCAGTTGCGCTCCGCCGCGAGCGTCTCGAGCAATTCCGGCGGGAAGCCGTAGGTGGTGTAGAGCTCGGCGGCCTCGCTGCCGCCGACCACGCCGGCTCCCGACCGCTCGATCGCGCCGAAAAGCTTCTCGATCCGCTCGAGGCCACCGTCGATCGTGGCGAGGAACGATTCCTCCTCCCGCTTGATCACCGTGGCGACGCGGTCGACGGTCTCGGCGAGCTCCGGATAAGGCTTCCGCATCAGATCGGCCACGGTGCCGGGAAGCTTGTGCAGGAAGGGCTCGCGCATTCCCATCTGCCGGCCGTCGAGCACGGCCCGGCGCAGGAGCCGCTTCACGACATATTTTTCCTCGTTGTTGCCAGGCAGCACGTTTTCGTGAATCGCGAACGTGCAGGCCCGCACGTGGTCGGCGATCCGGCGCATCCGCCGGCCATCATCATCAGCCGGTGCGTATTTCTTGTGGCAGACCTCCCCCACCGCCTCGACGAGCGGCCGGAGGATGTCGATGTGAAAATTGCTGTCCACGCCCTGCAGCATCGCGGCGGTCCGCTCCAGGCCCATGCCGGTGTCGATGTTGCGGCTCGGGAGCGGCCGGAGATTGTCCGGCGGCGCGCCCACGCGGTTGAACTGCGTGAAGACGAGGTTCCAGATCTCCACGTCGCTGCCGTCGGGCATCCGGTAGAAGATCTCGCTGCAGGGGCCGCAGACGCCGTCGGGGCCCTGGGTCGGGGCGCCGGCGGGCCAGAAGTTGTCGTCCTCGCCCATGCGCGTGATTCTGGCGGCCGGCACGCCCACCTCGTCGGCCCAGATTCGGAATGCCTCGTCGTCGTCCTGGTAGACGGTGATCGAGAGTTTTTCGGGAGCGATGTTGAGCCAGTTCTTCGCCGTCAGGAACTCCCAGGCCCACTGGATCGCCTCGCGCTTGAAGTAGTCGCCGAAGCTGAAGTTGCCGAGCATCTCGAAGAAGGTGTGGTGCCTGGCGGTCCGCCCCACGTTGTCGATGTCGCCGGTGCGGAGGCACTTCTGGCAGGTGGTGGCCCGCGTGAACTCGAGCTTGCACTTACCGAGGAAGTGATCCTTGAACTGGTTCATGCCCGCGGGCGTGAAGAGCACCGAAGGATCCCACCTCGGCACGAGCACGTCGCTCGGGCGGCGCGTGCAGCCCTTCGACTCGAAAAAGGAGAGGTAGGCTTCGCGCAGTTCATCGGCCTTCATGTCGCAATCGGCTCCGCGGGATTGGGTCGTATGCTCGTGGTCGTCTGGTCAGGGAGGCGACACTATACACGCCGACCTTTGACGCGGGCGACCGCTGATTTCCGCGATCAGCGTCGCAGGCCGTCGGCGGAGTCGCCAGCACGCTCGGCGTCGAGCGGTTTCGTGGCCACGGCCGGCCGCACCCGATCCTCCTCGGCAGCGGAGGGGAGTGGGTCGACGCCCTGCGAACGGTCGAGGTCGGCCGCCAAGCCCTCGTCAGAAGGCCACTCCGGCGCGTTCGTTTTGTCGGAAACACCGTTCGCCTTGATGCGGCCGGTGACGTGGCCAGCGACGATCGTGCCCGCATAGATAGGCAGGGCGATCGGGGCGACCAGCACGTCGGCTACGCTTCCGCCCAGGTAGGTGCCGTAGGCCGGATAGAGGATGCGATAGGCCTCCTTTTCCAGTTCCGGCTCGCCCTGCTTTTCCACATAGGCGATGGCGTCACCGGTGGCGATCGCCTCCGGCCAGAGATCCACGAACGGGAGGGCTGTTACGAGCCCGTACGTGCCGGGCAGGTTACGGCGAGTGAAATCCTTGGCGTGCGCGCCCTCGTGAAGGGCGATCGACGGCACGTCGCTGTAGAGGTGGATCGTGGCGGTCCAGGGGTTGTAGCGGTCGCCGCCGAAAAGCCGGCCAGGAAAGAGCGCCTCCCCCGCCACGGAAATCGCGCCGAACGTATAGCGATAGGGCCAGCCGACGGTGCGGTTTTTCGTGAGCCGCTTCCAGTCATCGAGAGGGTTGTATTGATTGATCCGCACCTTCACGTGCTGAAGGTCGTTGTCAGCGAGATACTTCTCCATGGCGTCCTCGGTCGCGCTGGAGACATTGTGATTATCCACCCGCTTGTCCCAGAGAATCAGTTTGCCGGGGATGCCAAAGAACCAGCCGATGCCATCGATGACGGGCCGCGGCTTTCCTCGCTCGATCTGGTTGTCGCGGGTCGCATCCACGAGTTCCGGCGCGACGTTTTTCCTGGTGATGTCGATCTCCCGGGGCGTAGGCTCTACCGCGCGAAGGCTCGCGCATGATGCGAGCGACGCCAGGGCGATGGCGCATGGTAGGAGGAGCGGGTGACGGCGCATGGCTGAGTCCTCGAGGATGGAAATCGACGAGAAGGCCAATAGCGACCGGCAAAGTCGGGGGTCAAGTCAGAATGGGTAGCGCCCAAAAAGACACCGCCCGCGAGCGGCCGCTTGGGTCGGCCGCCCGCGGGCGGGTGGGGGGAATTCGAGGATTCGTGCTGGGGCTCAGTCGCCGCCGGAGGCGTCGCTGGCCACCGCGATCACGGCATCCTTGCTCGCCAGGATCTTCTCGCGAAGCTCCTGGGCCACCTTCGGGTTTTCCTTGAGGAAGAGCCGGGCCTTCTCCCGGCCCTGCCCCAGGTGCACCTCGCCGTACCGCAACCACGTGCCCGTCTTATCGACGAGTTTGGCGAGGATCGCCAGGTCGAGGATGTCGCCCTCCACGCTGATGCCGTCGGCATGCATCATGTCGAACTCGGCCACGCGGAATGGCGGTGCGACCTTGTTCTTCACCACCTTCACCTTCACCCGCTGGCCCACGACATCCTCGCCGTCCTTGAGTTGGCCGATCCGGCGGACGTCGACCCGGCAGGAGGCATAGAACTTCAGGGCCCGCCCGCCCGGCGTCGTCTCGGGGCTGCCGAACATGACGCCGATCTTCTCGCGGATCTGGTTGATGAAGATCACGGTCGTCTTGCTCTTGGCAATGGCGCCCGTCAGCTTCCGCATCGCCTGGCTCATGAGCCGGGCCTGCAGGCCGACGAATGAATCGCCGATCTCACCGTCGAGCTCCTTCTGCGGCACGAGCGCCGCCACCGAGTCGATCACGATGATGTCGACGGCATTGCTCTTGATGAGCAGTTCGGCGATCTGCATCGCCTCCTCGCCGCTGGTCGGCTGGCTGACGAGCAGTTTCTCCAGCGAAATGCCGAGCTTTTTCGCCCAACTCGGATCGAGCGCGTGTTCGGCATCGATGAAGGCCGCGATGCCGCCGGTCCGCTGGGCAGCGGCCACGGCGTGGAGGGCGAGCGTCGTCTTGCCGCTCGACTCCGGGCCGAAGACCTCGATGATGCGGCCGCGGGGGAAGCCCTTGCCGCCGAGCGCGAGGTCAACCGAGAGGCTGCCGCTCGAGATGCCCTCGATCGGAGCCTGGGCCTCAACGCCCAGCGGCATGATCGAGCCGGCGCCGAATTCCTTTTCGATCTGGGCGAGCGTGTTTTTCAGGACGGGGTTTTCGTCCATGAAAGACGGCGCGGGCTTCCCGCCCCGCTTTCCTGCCTCGGTAGCCTTGCCGGCGTCGGCCGACTTGGAAGCAGCCACTCGGGATTCCGTCTTCGAATCCGTCTTCGATTCCGACTTTGTTGTTTCCGTCTTTGTTGCCTTTGCCATCCGACCGTTCGCTCCTGCTGTTGCCGTGACCATGGCGATTGCCTCCCACGCTTCCCGGCGCCTCGTCGGGGTGGTTGCTTCGCCACCATGAATCGAGCGATTTGCCGTGAAAACGAACACTGAACGCGGGTATACTATCGGCTTGCTGCGGTCTTGGCAAGAGAAAATTATGGACGCCCGTTCAGCGTCAAAACGACAGCATTTTCCGGTAATCGGCCAGCCGGCGGTCGAGATCGTGCCGGGAGAGCTTTTCGAGACGGTCGAGGCTGAAATCCTCGACCGTAAAGCTGGCGGTCACCACCCCGTAGGCGAGGGCCTCCTTCAGGGCCTGGGCGTCGAACCGGCCGAGGGCGGCCAGGTGGCCCATCATGCCGCCGGCGAAGCTGTCGCCCGCACCGGTCGGGTCGAGCACCTGTGCGGTCGGGTAGGCCGGCATCACATACATCTCGTGCTCGCTGAAGAACATCGCCCCGTGCTCCCCCTTCTTGATCACGACGAACTTCGGGCCCATGGAAAGCACCTTCTGCCCCGCCCGCACGAGGTTTTCGTCTTCCGCCAAAAGCTTCGCCTCGGAGTCGTTGAGCACGAGGCCGTCGATCCGTCTGAGGAGCTGGCCGAGCTCGTCGCGCTGGATGTTGATCCAGAGGTCCATCGTGTCGGCCACGGTGAGCTCGGCGGACTTGGCCTGCTCGAGCACGTTCAATTGCACGGCGGGCGACGCGTTGCCCAGGAACAAAAACCGGCAGTCGCGGTGGGAGCCATTGAGCTTGGGCTGAAACTCACCGAGCACGTTGAGGTGCACCTCGAGCGTCTCGCGGTCGTTCATGTTGGGGAGGTAGCGGCCGCGCCAGCGGAATGTCTTGCCGCCGGGAATCGTCTGCAGCCCGGAGGTGTCGATTCCCTTCTGCTCGAGCAGCTTCGTGTGCTCCGCCGGCCAGTCCTCGCCGACCGCGCCGATCATCCTGACCGGCGAAAAAAAGCTCGCCGCATAGGAGAAGAAGACCGCCGATCCACCGAGCACGTCGTCGCGCTTGGCCGTGGGGGTTTCGACGCAATCGAGGGCAACGCTTCCGACGACGAGTAGCGGCATGAATCGGCACTCCGGGGAGTCTTTGGGCTGAAAGCAGAGCCCAGAATGTAGGTCGCCCGCCGGATGGCGTCTATGAGGCACGCCGGCGGCTCGCGAGCGTTGCGGCGAGGGCCGCGCCGGCCGCTGCCATGACGAGCGCCGAGGGCTCGGGCACGATGACCATGTTCCAGGCGAGGCCGTAGGTTTCGGACGTGACTGGCGCCGTGGACGCGTTGGCGTCGTAGATCATGCCAGCTGACAGGACTCGCAGTCCGTACTGCCCCGCTCCTGTCAGCGTGAACCGGAGGAACTCGGCATTGTTGTAGAGGCTCGTCGATTCGGCGATGAGGCTGTTGAAGGCGCCGTCGGCGATGCTCCAGACCTGCAGGTCGAGATTCGCGAACGCCGAGCGAGTCCCCGCGTCGGTGGCGTTGTCGAACGTGCCGCGGGCGAACCAGTTGAGCGAGACCTGAAGTTCGTAGGGCGAGGAGAGCGTCGATGAGAACGTGTAATCGTTGAAGGCGTTCACACCCACGCTGCCGTAATCCCAGCCCTTCAGGCCGATCGTGCCGCCACCGAGGCCGCCGACGTCGATCGTGTTGCCCTGCACGTACGTCAGGCCTGCTGTTTCGAGGTCGAGGGCCCCGGCTCCCGTGGCCCAGTCGAGCGCCTGTGTCGTTCGCACGACCCCGCCGACGGTGGCCTGGCCGTTGTTCCAGCCATCGGTGCGGTCCGACGTGGCCATGAGGACGGA
>JBIIOK010000123.1:0-7221 GCA_044336985.1 Pirellulales bacterium
GTCTCGAACGAACCGATGCTGCTCGTGCTCGTGGAATACGACGTCGCAATCGCACCCGACCAAAGCCTCGCATGCGGCGCCATGCCGATGCCGATATAGGTGTAGCCGCCGGAACTCGTGCCTGAAGCCGCCACGTAACCGGTGCCGGCGAGCACGTGGCCGACCATCGTGGCGTGGAAGTCGAGCTGTCCGATCACGCCGGGGGCTGAGATCTGCTGCTCGACGGCTGGGCCGATGCCGAGGCCGGTGCGGTTGAAGACCTCGTGATCGCCCCAGACATGGCCCGCCTCGATATTGCCAATGATTGTCGATCCACCAAGAAAGCCGCTGCTATAGAAGATGCTCCCGCCGACGAGTTCGTTGACGAACTGGAAGTTGCCGCCGGCAACGGGATCGTAGGGGCCGGTGAGGAACTGGCCCACGGGCGGGCTTGCGATTTCTTGGGCGAAGGCCGCGATGGGAATGGCGGCGATGACGGCCACGGCCGCCATCCACGCAAAGCCCGTCCGATTCCGCGACCTCACGATCGGCGGGAATCTTGCGCCGACGGTGGGGAGTCTCTGCATGAGCGGCTCCGGGCAGGTCTCGTTCGCCCTTAGGAGAGCCTAGCCTGAAACGCCGGCTGGGTAAAGAAACCGGTACATTTCGAGCTTGAAGTGGCGCACGCCTCCGGCGTGCGATTGACAGGCTGAAGCCTGTTGCTCGTAGACCGCTTGCTCCGCAAGCGGATCCCGATCCGCTTGCGGAGCAAGCGGTCTACTATCCGCAGAGCGGCAGCGCGCGGGTGAGCCTGACGAGCGAGTGCTCGCGGCCGAGGATCGCGAGGCAGTCGTAGAGTCCCGGGCCGACGGTCTTGCCCGTGATGGCGACGCGGATCGGATGGATGAGGTCGCCGATCTTCACGCCCGCCTGCTCCACGATCCCCTTGCAGGCTGTTTCCAGTTCGGCCGGCGCGAATGGCTCGAGCGTCTTGAAGGCGGCGATCGCCTGCTCGAGCAATGCCCTCACGCCCGGCTTTGCGAGCCGCTGCTTCACGGCGGCCTCCTCCATCACCGGCTCCTCCACGAGGAAGAAATCAGCGTAGCCGAGGATGTCGCCTGCCACCTTGAGCCGGTCGCCCGAGGCCTCGATCACGCGGCGCACCGTCTCCACTGCTGCGGCGGGGGGCGGGTCGGCGATGAGTTTCGCCTTCGCGAGAAACGGCAGCATCAAGGCGAGCTTCTCGTCGGTCGAGAGGCTGTGCATGTAGTGATCCTGCACGGCCCAGAGCTTCTTGGGGTCGAAACTCGCCGGCGAGGAGTTGATCCGCTCGAGCGTGAATCCCCTGATCAGGTCATCGCGGCTGAAGAACTCCGTCTTGTCGTCGTATGACCAGCCGAGCAGCGCCATGTAGTTGTCGATCGCCCACGGGAGGTAGCCCACCTCGCGATAGAAGTCGACGATCACCGGGTTGAACGTGTCGGCCTCGGGGGCCAGGCCGATCCGCTCGGCGATCTTCGTGCCGTGCTCTGAGATCTGCTTGAAGTCGGCGTTCTTGAGATACTGCGCGAGCTTCCGCTTGCTGAGCTTCGTGCGGCTGCCCGGCTCGGCCACGAGCGGCAGGTGGGCATAGGCCGGGAGCGGATAGCCGAGCGACATGGCGATGAAGGCCTGCCGCGGCGTGTTGGAAAGATGCTCCTCCGCCCGGATGACGTGCGTGATCTCGAGGTCGTGGTCGTCGACGACGCTCGCCAAGTGGTAGAGGCAGGAGCCGTCGGCCCGTTGGATCACGTGATCCTGCTCCCGCTCCCAGGCAAACTCCACCCTGCCCCGCACGGCGTCGTCGATCACGAGCGCCCCTTCTCGCGGCATCTTCAATCGCACCACGCTCTGCCGCCCTTCCGCCTCGAACCGCGCCGCCGTGGCATCGTCGAAGGCCGCGAACCGGCGGCTGTAGAGGAATGGCTTGCCGGCGGCCTGCGCGGCCTTCCGCTCCTCGTCGAGTTCTTCCGGCCGCGCGAAGTCGCGATAGGCATGGCCTGCGGCGAGCAGTTTTTGCGCGGCGGCTCGATGCCCCTCGGCCCGCTGCGACTGGAAGTAGGGAGCGTGCGGGCCGCCCACGCCCGGTCCCTCGTCCCAGTCGATGCCGAGCCACTTCAGGCCCGAGAGGATCGGCTCGAGGGCCTGGTCCAGGTTCCGCGCTACGTCGGTATCGTCGATCCGCAGGATGAAGGCCCCGCCATGCTTGCGGGCGAAGAGCCAGTTGAAGAGTGCCGTGCGGACGCCCCCGATGTGGAGGTAGCCGGTGGGGCTGGGCGCGAAACGGGTGCGAACGGTCATTGGTAGTGGGCGGCTTGAGGTGGGGCCGCGGATCAGGCCACCCGGTTCAACCGGGCCAGCTTCTTGAGCCGCTTGCGTTCGGCCTTCGAGAGGTGGCGCGAGGGCCGCTCCTCGTCGGAGCCATCGGTGAAGTCGCCAGTGTATCCGGCCTCGTCCTCCGCGTCCGCAGGCTCGCCCTCGCTGCCGCCATCTTCATGCCAGGCGTCGGGCTCCGTGCTCCGCGCCGCGGCGGCGACGCGGGCCGCCTGCGCGGCGGATTCCGCGGGCTTGCGCGGCTGCGCCCTGCGGCCTGATTCGCCGCGCACCTCGCGGATCACCGAGCGTGCCGCCGCCAGCACCGCGATCGTCATCAGGCCGCTCCCGACGATCCACGACGCCTGCGCGGCGATCGCGAAGGCGTCGCGGTCGGCGCCGATCCACTTGCAGGCCGCGGAGGCCGCCCAGGAGGCGAGCGCCGCCGAGAGCCAGGCCGACGTGGCCAGCCTCTCGGGGAGCGGCAGCACCGCCCAGGCCGAGACTCCGCCGAAGAGCAGGGTCGCGACGGCCATCCACCAGCCGAAGCCCTGGGGCCCGAACTCGATGCCCGTCGCCTCCGCGAGGAACAGGCCCACGAGCCGCCCCAGCGGAAACTGCGCGGCGCAGGTGGCGCCGACGAGCAGCCCGGCAAGCCAGCCCCAGGCGCGGTAGCGGCCCCGGTAATCGTCGCGTCGATGGCGGCGCATCGCGCGCACCACGAGGGCCACGGTCGCCGCGATCGCGAGCAACAGTTGCGAGAGCCAGCCGGCGAGCGACCGGACCGACCGCGGATCGACGCAGGCTTGCAGCGCCGCGATCGTCTTGGCGAACCGGCCGCCGGCCAGGCGGCCCACGGCCGCGAGGGCCGGTTCATACCCGCCCAGAACGAGCGCGCCGCCGAGGGCCACCAGGATCAGCGTCGCCGCGACCGCCAGGCCACCGATCCCCGTCGGTAGAAACGTGGCGAGCGCGGGCTGTCGCTCTGGCAGCGCCTCCGGCGCATATTCGGCCATCGAATGTCGTGCTGGCGGCTCCACGGCGGTCGCCGCAGTCCGCGAGCGATTCCAGGAGACGAGCAGGCGGCGACGCTGGTCGCGCCGCTGGCTTCCTTGCAGCGACATGGGACGACTGTACCGGTGGATCCATCCAGGCAACGGGTGCGAACACCCCGCGCGACGAGGGCGGCATCTTGCCGGCCTCTTGGGAGTCGCACTCCATAAGGATTCGTCGTTCCCGCCGTAGCGGGTTCAGCCTGTCGCCGTCGCATCGGCCAACACGCACGCCCGGCAGGTTCGGCAAGGTCGCCGGCCGGCGCCAGCCCCCTACAATCCTTCACATCCGCAGCGTTGTGGCCCTGGCCGGCGACTGACCCAACGGACTGGTCATGGCGATTTGCCGGGGCAGTCCGGCTGCGGTACGCTTCGCCGGTTTTCCGGCTTGCGGCAGCCCGCGTCGGAGAAAAACCACAGCCCCCCGTTTCGCCCCCGGAGAACCTTCCTCATGGCCTACACGCTCCCGCCGCTCCCCTACGCCTTCGACGCGCTCGAGCCCTTCATCGATGCCCGCACGATGGAGATCCACCACGACAAGCATCACGCTGCCTACGTGACGAACGTGAACAAGGCCCTCGAGGGCAATGCGCTCGGCGACCTGCCGGTCGAGAAACTGATCGCCGACCTCAACAAGGTGCCCGAGGCGATCCGCACGGTCGTCCGCAACAACGCCGGCGGCCATGCCAACCACACGATGTTTTGGGAGACGATCGGCAAGGGCAAGGGCGGCGAGCCGGCCGGCCACTTGGGCGAGGCGGTCCGCAGCGTCTTCGGTGGTTTCGACAAGTTCAAGGAGGTCTTCACCGATGCCGCGATGAAGCGGTTTGGCAGCGGCTGGGCCTGGCTGTCGGTCGACCCGCAGGGCAAGCTGCTCGTGGAGAGCACCGCCAACCAAGACAGCCCCATCATGCAGGGCAACACGCCGATTCTCGGGATCGACGTCTGGGAGCACGCCTACTACCTGCTTTATCAGAATCGCCGGGCCGACTATGTGAACGCGTTCTACAACGTCATCGACTGGGACGCCGTCGGCAAGCGTTTCGCGGTCGCGAAGAAGTAGCTCGCGCGGCCACCGAAAGCACCCTGTTTGCCCATTTGCCGGAGGGCGGCCCAGCCGCCCTCCGGCTTTTTCTTTTTTCCCAGCCGGCTGGCGTTGACTCGGTTTCGCCCGGAAACCTATTTCCCCCCCAACGCAGGCACCATTCCGACGCCAGGGAGATCCCGAGCATGGGCATCCATCGACGCCATTCGATCACACGGCGAAGCCGCGGCGACCGTCGCTGCGGCACCGCTTTCGGGCAGCTGGGCGTCGGCCTCCTCTTCGCCATCGCCATCGTCTCCTCAGGCTGCCGCAGCGGCACGAGCACGTTCTCGTCTCCCTCCTGGTGGGCATTTGGCAATTCCGCCGGCTCCGATCCGGAGAAGCTGGCCGCAGCGCCGCCGTTCGACGGTAAAACAGCCGACGGCAAGATCACGAAGCCATCGCAGACGGCGACGCCTTACCCGACCACGACCACTCCCAACAGCTATTCCGTCGCCGATGCGACCCGCGGGCTGCCGAACGATCCAGCCGCGGTAGCGACCGCCCCCGTGGAACAGGCGGCCGTGACGTACGGTTCGACGCCACCGCCGGCTGCCGTTGCGCAGACGCCGGCCGCGGCCGGCGCGACGATCTCCTCCATGACTTCTCCGATGACCGCGCCATCGACCGCGCCCATGGCAGCGGCGCCGCCGCCGGGCGGACCGCAGGTCGGTCCTTACGCGAGCCTTCCCGGACAGATTCCGACGGCCGGCAATGCGCAGCCGCTCGTGCCGCCGCCGCTCGCCGATGCCCCGGCGAGTGGCTTTCCGGCCACGGCCGGCTACGAGCCCGCGGCACGGATGGCCGACGCATCCACTCCGGCCGCCGCCGACCCCACGGCCACATCACGGTATTCGAGCAGCACCAGCAGTCGCTTCGGTGGCGGCCTCGAGCCGCCTCCGTCGGCGCCGCCGGCTGCGTCTGCGCTACTGCCCGCCGCACCGCTCACGCCTCCGCCAGCCGCATCGTCGTTTCCGCAGCCGGTGCCGCCGCCCACGCAGGGGGCTGTGCCGTCGGCGCCTCCGGCGCGGCGCCCCGATCCGGGCTACCGTCCGGGGGGAACGTCGAGCTATCGCCCGGCACGGGCAATCCTCGCCGACGATCAGCCGACGCCGCCTTCGGCGGTCCGCACCGCGGCCTACGAGGTGCCGGCAACTTCCCAGCGATAGCGGACGGTGATGGCTACCAGCCCATGACCATGTTCGACTCGATCACCTTGCGGGCGCGCTCGAGGTCGTCGCCCGTCTCGTGCATGTAGAGGCGAATGGCGTGGAGTTTGTCGCCCGAGGCCTTCGAGAGGCATTCGCGGGCGGTATGGCAGGGATCGTTTCGGGTCGTCACCAGGCCAAGCGCCGACTTCGAGATCACCCATGTGTCGCGGGGCCGCTTCGTGAGCCGCACCACCTTCTCGCCCGGGTAGGCATCTTCCACGACGGCCGCGGCAGCCTGCTCGTCGGCGGCCCACGAGATGATGATGTGGGCGCTGGTTTCGATTTCGAAGAGGGGCATGGATTGAGTCTCCCGGGATTCAAAGACGGTACGCCAGCCGGACGGCTGCCGTCAAACGGCCCGCCTGCCCCCCTGCTTCAGCTGGCGATTCCACGGCTTGATAGAATCCCGGGATCGGCACGCTGCCGGGAGGCTTTCTCGCGATGCATTACGATCGGCACGGTTTCCCGATCCCGCCCGACTTCGAGGTGGATCCGCGGCTCGATGAGCTGCCCGGCGGTTCGCTTGCCGCGCCGCCTGTTTCCAACTCCAAGCCTTCGTCTTCGCGGTCGACGGGTTCGCGCAAGCGGCTTGTCATCGTCGCCCTCGCGGCCGCCGTGATCCTGCCGGCGTTGCTTCTGCCGGAGATCGCTCCGGCGATCCGCCAGCTGGTGGTCGAATGGTCGCTCGAGCAGGCTCTGGAGCGCGAAGCCCGCGACGATCTCGCGGGCGCCATCGGCGAAATCGGCCGCGCCATCCGCTGGCACGGCGAAGACGTCGATCTGCTCTGCATGCGTTCGATGCTCCGCCTCGAGGACCGCGACGCCGCCGGGGCTCTCGAAGACGCCGGCCGCGCCGCGGCCATCGCCCCCACGTCGCCGCAGCCGCTCCGCGTGCGGGCGCTCGCGCATGTCGTGCTGGGTAACGCCGATGCCGCCCTCGCCGACGCCGAGCTCGTGGTCGACATCGCCGCTCCCGGCGACCCCGACGCCCTCAACCATCGCGCCTACATCCGTGCGCTCGTCGGCCGCGACCTGCCGGAAGCGTTGGCCGACATCGACGCGGCGATCGCATCGCAGGGAGACGCGGCCCCCGAGCTGCTCGACACCCGTGGCTTCATCCTGCACCTGCTTGGCCGCACGCAGGAGGCGATCGATCAGCTCAACGTCGCGATCGATCGGATGCAGCAAAACCGCCGCCGGCTGACCGGGCTTTCCGGACGGGTCGAGCGCACCGAGCTGGCCCGTCGGCTGCGGATGCTCGACCACGGCCTGGCCGTGATGCTCCATCACCGCGCGCTCGCCTGCGAAAAGGCGGGGCTCGAGGAACAGGCAAAGCAGGATTTCTCGCTGGCGAAGAAAAAGGGCTTCGATCCCTCGCGCGGCATCTTCTAGGGATCGCCATCGGCAAAAGTAGGACAGTCTTCAGCCTGTCATGCCCGTCTTATGGCAGCGCATGCGCTGACCACCCGCATTGGTCGCCGGAACGGCAGAAGTCGCCTTCACGCTGCAATTTCTCCGCATGCGACCTGCGGAGCTGCTGGCC
>JBIIOK010000177.1:0-4267 GCA_044336985.1 Pirellulales bacterium
CGCGGGGCAGATGATGGCAAGCAGGCAGGCGAGGGCGAGGCGTATGGTGGGGCGGCGCAGCACGATTCAATGCTCCTGGAAACGAGGGCTACGACGGCAGTTCGACCGTCTTGCCGGTGCGGAACGACTCGTCGGCGGCCAGCACGATCCGCAGGCTGTTGACGGCGTCGGCCATGTGGTCGGAGAGGTCGCGATCGTGCTGGATCGCGTCGAGAAAGACCTTCTGCTCGAGCACGCAGAGGGCGTCGTGGTCGGGCTCGCCGGCGCAGTCGATGATTTCATCCGGCTTCGCGAACGTGCCGTCGGGCCGGAGGGCGCCGTGGTGCAGGCGGAGGAGCGAGGCTTTCGTGTGGCCTTCAACATCGTCGCTGGCCGTCTCCCCCTCCTTCACGCCCGCGATGCTCACGCAGCCCTTCGGGCCGACGACGTCCTTCACGAAGTAGGCGACGTCGCTCATCATCGGCCCCCAGCCGGCCTCGTACCAGCCGACGGAGCCGTCGGCAAACGTCACCTGCAGCTGGCCGTAGTTGTACACGCCGGGGGGCAGGTCGTCGGTGAGCCGGGCCCCGATCGCGCTGACGCGCACCGGCCGCGACCGCGTCATCAGGCACATGACGTCGACATAATGCACGCCGCAATCGACGATCGGCGACATCGAGCTCATCAGCTGCTTGTGCGTCTTCCACTGGTCGCCGCACGATTGCTGGTTCAGGTTCATCCGCATCACGAGCGGCTTGCCGAGCGTCTGCGCCGTCTCGATGAATTTCGCCCAGGTGGGATGCACGCGGAGGATGTAGCCGATCACGAGCTTTTTGCCGGCGCGGCGGGCGGCGGCGACCACCTCCTCGGCTTCGGCCACCGTCGTGGCGACGGGCTTCTCGAGAAAGACATGGCAGCCGGCTGCGAAGGCCCGCTTCGCGTAGTCGGCATGCGTGTCGGGGTAGGTGTTGATCGAGACGGCGTCGGGGCGGGTGGCTGCAAGCGCCGTTTCGAAGTCGTCGAACTCTGGATAGCCAGCAAAGTCGGGGTAGTCGGCGCCGACGGCGTCGAGCAGGGCGCGGCGCGACGCCTCGCCGCGGGAGACCACGCCCGCGATCTCGAATCCCGGCAGCGCGTGGTAGGCCTTGGCGTGCGACGTGCCCATGTGGCCGCAGCCGACGACCAGAACCCGGACGGGGTTAGACATGGTGCTGATCCTAGGTCGCGATCTGCGGCTCGGTCTCGAGGTCGTCAGTGGTCTCCGACGCGGTCGCCAGCGAGGCGGGCGGCCAGAAGAAGACGAAGAGCAGTGCGGCCGCCGCCAGGGCCAGCCCGGCGGGCCAGAGGAAGAGCTGGCGGTAGTCGGTGACGCCGTCGACGGTCAGTTGGCCCTGCAGCGGGATGAAGAGCCACTTGGCCGCGAGGTCGCCGAGGCCGAGCACGAGCAGATTGAAGAGGCTCTGGGCGCTCGACCGCACGTCCTTGGGGAAGGCCGCATCGATGAAGATGTAGAGCGTGGCGAAGAAGAAGGCGTAGCAGATGCCGTGGAGCACCTGCACGGCGATGATCGTGGGCTGGTTCTGCGGCATGAAGGCGAACACCGCGAAGCGGGCCGCGTGGCCGAGGATGCCGAGGATCATCGTCGTCTTCCAGCCGAGCCGGGCCAGCACGAAGCCGAGCACCGACATCGTCAGGATCTCCGCCACCTGCCCCACGCTCATCACGGGCATGATCCACTTTTCGGTGAGGGCGGCGGCATTCTTGTCACCGAGAAAATTGCCGGCGAGCAGGAAATAGCCGTTGTGGATCACCGAGTCGATGAACGTCACGACGAAGAGCACGAGCAGAAAAGGCTGTGACAGAGATTTGGTGGCCTTGAGCCAGGCAAGGCCCCGGTCACCGGCGGCGGCCCGCTTTGGCGGCGTGTGCGGGAGCGTGAGGCTGTAGGCGGCCAGCAGCAGAGACGTGATGCCGGCGACGAGGAAGATGTTGGCCTTCGCCGTCGTCGCTGCGACGCCCGTTTTCCCCTCCAGCAGAAAGAACAGCGGCCACGCCGCGAGAATCCAGCCAATCGTGCCGCCCATGCGCACCAGGCCAAACTCCTTCTCGGCGTTTTTCATGTGGGTGAAGGCGATCGAATTGGAGACCGAGATCGTGGGCACGTAGAGCAGCGAGTGGACGAGCATCAGCCCGAAGAACGTCGGGAAATCCTTCGCCCAATACATGCCGAGGATCGCGAGGCCGCCGATCAGGTGGCTGGCCGCCATGAACTTCTCGGCGGCGAACGTGCGGTCGGCGAACTGGCTCGAGAAGAAGATGCCCACGATCGAGGCGATCGCAAAGGCGCTACCCACCCAGGCAATCTGCGATCCGGTGAACCCGAGGCCGCCATCGGCGACCGCGGCGCCCATGTAGCCCCAGATCAGGGGCAGCCAGGCGCCCCAGATCGCAAACTCGAGCACCATCATGATCCAGAGGCGCAACGTCGGCGCTTTGTCTTTCATCGTCATCGTCTCCTTGCGAATTTCGCGGACACCCGAGTCGGGGTGTTAGTTCTTGTGCAGCACGAAGCCTTCGATGGCCTCGTATTCCGGCAGCCCGAGCTTGTCGTAGAGCCGGGCGGTGTCGCGGTTGCGATCTTCGGCCCGCTGCCAGAATTCGCGGGGATCGGTGGGGCCGGGGAAGAGGGCCCGGTCCTTCTGGCTCTCGTGCTTGAAGATGGCCATCCGCTTCCGCTCCACCTCCTCCGGCGAGAGGGGCACCGCCATCTCGATCTCGTGGGGCTCCCATTCCTGCCAGGCGCCGCGGTAGAGCCAGAGCTCGCAGTGCTTCGCCCAGTCGCGGTCGGCGGCCTGCTTCAGTGCGTCGATCACGGAGGCGAGGCAGACGCGGTGGGTGCCGTGGGGGTCGGAGAGATCGCCGGCCGCGTAGATCTGATGCGGCTTCACGCGGTCGAGGAGATCGAGCGTGATCGCGATGTCTTCGGGGCCAATCGGCTTCTTGCGCACACGGCCCGTCTCGTAGAAGGGCAGGTCAAGGAAGTGGATGTGTTCCGGCTTCACGCCCGAGTAGCGGGCGCCGGCGCGGGCCTCGGTGCGGCGGATGAGCGCCTTCACGGCCTGCAGTTCGGGAAGATCGACTGCTCCGGCATGCTTCGTCTTCAGAAACGTGCGGATCTTCTCGGCGATCTCGCTTGTCTTGGTGCCGACGGAAAACACGCGGCAGAATTCCTCCACGAAGTCGACGTGGCGGTCGGCCGATTCGTCCCAGACGGCGATGTTGCCGCTCGTCTGGTAGGCCACGTGCACCTCGTGCCCCTGCTCGCAGAGGCGGATGAACGTGCCGCCCATGCTGATGACGTCGTCGTCGGGATGCGGGCTGAAGACGACGATCCGCTTGGGGAAGTCTTCCGTGCGTTCCGCGGCGTCGGCAGGCGTGAGGCTCCGCACCCGCCGCACGGTGCCCGGCTTGCCGCCCGGCCAGCCGGTGATCGTGTCTTGCATCGCGCGGAAGACCTCGATGTTGAGGTCGTAGGCGCGGCCGCGGTTTGAGAGCAGGTCTTGCAGCCCGTGCTCGTTGTAGTCTTCGTCGGTGAGCTTGAGGATCGGCTTCTGGAGCTTGAGCGAAAGCCAGATCACGGCCTTGCGAGCGAGGGCGTCGGTCCACTCGAGCCCCATCATGTCGAGCGGCCCCACCACCCAGGGCGACTCAAACCGCGTCAGCCGGGCAGCAGCCGCGCGGTCGAGCACGAACCGGGCATCGGTGTGCTGCTGGAGGGCGCTGGCCGAGACATGGCTGCAGGGCGGCTGCTCGACGGCCCGCTGCACGATCGGCGCCTTGTGCTCGCCAAACGCCAGGAGCACCACCTTGCGGGCGTCGAGGATCGAGCCCACGCCCATCGTGATCGCCTGCCGCGGCACGTTCCATTCGCCGAAGAAGTCGCTCGCCGCGTCGGACCGCGTGACGCTGTCGAGCGTGATCAGGCGCGTGCGGCTCTCGAGGGCGCTGCCGGGCTCGTTGAAGCCGATGTGGCCGGTGCGGCCGATGCCGAGGATCTGCAGGTCGATGCCGCCGGCCTCGCGGATCTTTTCTTCGTAGCGGATGCAGGCCGCGGCCACTTTCTCGCGCGGGAGCGTGCCGTCGGGGATGTGGATCGCGTCGGCGGGGATGTCGAGGTGGTCGAAGAGGTGCTCCCGCATGAAGCGGTGGTAGCTCTGCAGTGCGTCGGGCTGCATCCGCCAGTATTCGTCGAGATTGAAGGTCACGACCGTCTTGAACGAGATGCCCT
>JBIIOK010000209.1:0-3419 GCA_044336985.1 Pirellulales bacterium
GTGATGATCCACGGCAACATCTGCACCGACACCGCGCGGCGGCTCAAGGACGGCGAGGTGGTGAAGGTGCTGGAGGTGGCGGCCATCGCGCCCCCGAAGGCCGACGACGTGCGGATCGTCTTCGTCGACGAACAGGTGGTGGTGGTCGAGAAGCCCACGGGCATCACCACGACGCGTCATACCGAGGAGCTCTCCTGGCCGACCCGCCGCCGGCAGGTGCAGCCCACACTCGACGAGATGGTGCCGGAGGCGATTCACCATCACCTCGCACGCAAGTTCGGCGGCCGCGGGAAGAAGCCGCGGCGTCTGGTCCCAGTCCGCGCCGTCCACCGCATCGACCGTGAGACGAGCGGCCTGGTCGTCTTCGCCCGCACGGTCCCTGCCGAGCGGATCCTCGCCGAGCAGTTTCGGGCGCACACGACGGAGCGTCGCTACCTCGCCCTCTGCGTGGGCCGCGTGGGTTCGGGCTCGATCATCACGAATCTCGTCCGCGACCGGGGGGACGGCCGTCGCGGCTCGTCGGGCACCGAAGAGGGCAAGCGGGCCGTCACCCATGTCGAGCCGGTCGAGCACTTTGGCGACGACTACACGCTCGTGGCCTGCCGGCTCGAGACGGGCCGCACGCATCAGATCCGCATCCACCTGGCCGAGACGGGCCATCCGGTCTGCGGCGAGCGGGTCTACTCGGCCCCGCGCCATCTCAAGGTGACGGACGACTCGGCCGCGCCGCGGGTGATGCTCCACGCCGCCGAACTCGGCTTCGTGCATCCCGAAACGGGCGAATTGATCCGGTTCGAAAGCCCGCTCCCGGCCGACATGAAGAAGACGCTCACCTTGCTCCGCAAGTAGGACAGGCTTCAGCCTGTCACCAAATCGGCTTCAGCCTGTCATGGTGGGATAGGCTTTAGCCTGTCATTCAATCCGCCGAGGCCCGTCCCTACGGCGCGGCCACTTCGCCGCCCGCCCGCGTCGAAAGCGCCGTCCACACCGCAGGGTCGACGCCGTCCTCGATGAACTGCCCCGACCCATCGGCCATGAGCACATTCACGCCTCCGGGATGCCGGCTCCGCGCCGCCCGCCAGCCGAAAGGCACGTACTTTGTCTGAGGCGGCCCGCTGACGCGATTGCTGATGCAGTCGTGGGTCGATGCGTTCGGGGGCATGAAGTGGTTATAGAGCGCACAGCGATACTCTCCGTTCACCCACGCAAATCCCCTCGGGTCTTGATAATTCCAAAACAGTGGAGAATTGCATGCCGATTCGGTTAATGGTGCCGCAAAAACAAACTTATAGGCATCTACGTTCCCCCTGTTGTTATTGCCGGCAAGTCCCAAGACGCTCTCGGAAAAAGCAACGGTATGGCTTGACCCGTCCTGGATCTCAGCGATACGGGTTCGGGAGTTGACGTAGAAGATCCCGTCGGTCTCCTCCGGCGTTCCCCCGCCCGCGCCAGACCCGGTGCATGCCGCGTAGTTTGTTGGCCCGAATCCCGGATGAACCCGAGTACCACGATCACTAGGGCACAAAAAAGTCGGCACCATAATCTGCGACCCCGCGATGTTCTCGGGCGTCACGGACAGCGTGATTGAATACAGCGGCTTGGTGAGATCGAGCATGTTGAGGGCAGCGGTGTTTTCGAGATAAGGCGACAGCATCGCCAGCGCCGACCAGCGGTAAAACGTCCAGGCAGTCTGTGGACTGTCGGGATACTCTTTGGAGACGCTCCCCGGGGGCAGTCGCCTCGTTGCGCTTTCATGCGACTGAGTTGCTATGGAGATCTGCCGTAAATTATTGCTGCACGATGTGCGCCTCGACGCGTCGCGGCTCGCCTGGACTGCCGGAAGCAGCAACACGACGAGACCAGCGATGATCGCCACGACGACAAGCACTTCGACGAGCGTCATGCCCGTAGATCCGCGCTGGCTGGTCATGCCAATGCCCGATTCAAGCAGCGGTTCCCCTTCGTCTGCGGAGCCCACGCCACCAGCAGATGCCAATCGCCAGGCCGCCAAGGACAACGGCACTCGGTTCTGGCACCGGCGCCACGATGACGCCCGTGTAGGGCGTCGTGTTCACAAGCGAATCGAGCAGCGTTGTGCCGGTCGAGTCAAAGATGAAAATCCCTCCGTTGCTTTGAAAATTGTCGCTGGCCGAGAACGGATTCGTGCGGCCCATCGCCGCGACGATCAGGTTGCCCGATCCGTCGAAGGCGACGCCCTGAGGGCTTGTGACGTCCCCACTCGCGTAGGGCGCTAGGGGCTGCGGGAGGTATGTGGGGCCGATATCAATCGCACCAGTTGGAGTACCTGCGGTATCGAAAAGCGACACGTAACTCGAAAAGACGACCCCGCCGACGGCCACAGTACCTCCCGATGAGATAGCCACTTGGCCATTGGCGATCGCGCTGGTGCTGAAGGTTGACTGGCCGCTGATCGCATCGTAGCGGTAGACCCCGGTCCCGTTGGCTGCGGAAATAAGCAGTTGTCCTCCACTGGTGCGTGCAATGCCGTTGAGGTTCCCAGCGGCACCGGAAAGTTGGATCGTTCCTGAGGAGGTCAACGTGGCATCCGACGCGTTCGGCGTAAACCGCCGAACGGTCGAGCCATTATTGTCGGCGACGTAAATATCTCCGGAAGGGTCGAGGGCGATGCCTGCTGGCGCGAACGAGCCGATGAGTTGCTGGTAGCCAATCAATGCTCCGGATTCGGCATTGAAGGAATAGATTCGCTGAGAATTATTCGCGGTCGCAAAAAGTCGATTCAGACCCGAACTGTAAGCAAGACCTGTCAGGCCTGGGAAAGCATCTACAGATGGCTGAATGGTGATGAAGTTTCTTGCGCTATCGGTTGTCGGGTCGTAGATGTCGATGCCAGCAGTGAAGTATCGCGCCGCAAGAATGTACTCCGCTCGCGCCAAACCATCGCGCCAAGGTGCAGCCAGAAACGACAGGACGAATCCCAAAAAAATGGCAATCAATCGGCGAATCATGATGATCTCCATGCAGTCAAAACGGGCACGGGCGGGCATGACCGCGCAGCAACGATCTCGAAGGGGATCAGCCATCTGAAGCGGTGACAAAAGCCCATCACGCACATCCGCGTGGCGGGGGAAAGGTCACCGAAAAGAGGAGCCAACGTCCGAAACGAGACGGCGGCTACGCGTTCACGAGCGTTTTCCGGGGGCTGTATCCAGTCGCCTCCGCGGCGACCGAATGACATCGTTATACCTCAGCGAAAACCGGCTGCAAGCAGACGGGAAGTGGGTAATTGCCCGACTAGGATTCGAACCTAGACAAAGGGAACCAAAATCCCTTGTGCTACCGTTACACCATCGGGCAGTGGCCACGTTTTAGCATAGCCGCGGGAGGAAACGCAGCCGTTTTCGGCCGGGGCTTTGCTGCATTCGACAGGCTGAAGCCTG
>JBIIOK010000182.1:0-4161 GCA_044336985.1 Pirellulales bacterium
AGCAATTCGGCCATCCGCGCCTGCAGGTCGAGCATCGCCTGCCAGTTCGGGAATTCGAGTTCCACCTTCTCGTTGCCCGGCCGCATCACGGCGCCCTCCGTCGCCTCGCGGAGCACGCCCTGCACGTAGTCGAGCAGCTCGGCCAGTTCGGCCGATTGCGCCGGGCTCAGCCTTCCGGGCAGCGGCGGCGGCCCGCCCGGTAGGAGCGGCGCCCGCACCTCAGAGAGATCCTCGATCACGTCCGATTGGTGAGCCGCGAGCCGCTGCATGCGGTCGTCCATCTGGCGACGGGCGGCCTCCGCCTCGGGATGCTTCGCGGCGATCTCGGCGATCCGCCGGTCGATGTCGCTGTGCGAGCCCACGAGCAGGAGCGAGCGGCCGACCGAGATCAGGTCGCCATCGCGGACGATCCGCACTTGGATGTCCTCGCCGTTGACCTTCGTGCCGTTGGTGCTCTCGAGGTCGGTGAGAACGATCTTCTCGTTGTCTTCCTGCAGCTTGAGGTGGTAGCGGCTGATCCGCTCGTCGTTGAGCTGGATCGAATTCCCCTCCTCGCGGCCGATTGTCACGGGCGTGGGCAGATCGTCGAAGATCCGCCCCCGGTCGGCACCGTGCAGCACTCTGAGCGTGACGTGTCCCATGCTACCTTGGATGATCCTTCATAAATCCCGCAGGGTCAATGCGCCGGCGCGGCTGGAAGCATGGCATAGTCGGCAAGACCCCCACAATCGGGTCAAGCCGACGGCGATCTCCACCACTCGCCGCCCCAAACCGTCTGCTAGACTGGAATCCACGCGTCCGTAGCTCAATTGGATAGAGCATCGGTCTTCGGAACCGAGGGTTGCAGGTTCAAGTCCTGCCGGGCGTACTTGGCGAACGCCAAAGTAGACCGCTTGCTCCGCAAGCGGATTGGGATCCGCTTGCGGAGCAAGCGGTCTACCAGGGAGCAAGAGGTCTACGTTCCAGCCTGACGGCAGGACGTGTCCGAGCCTTCACTCTGCGGTCGGCACGTGCGGCTCCACCGCAGTCACCGTCTTGCGGGCGATATCACGGGCCGCGACGGCGTCTTGCCGCGTGTAAAAACCGGATGGCGTGAGATCCTCGGCACCGTAAAAGGCGAGTTCCCGGTCGCGCCGCAGAGTCCGCGAGCCAGCCGCGAGGGCCTCGACGTGTGGCTGAACCGCCCGGGGAAGCCGCGATTTCTCTGCCGTGAGCACCTCCGACACATCGTGGATTCGCGGTGGCTCGATGCCGGAGACCCGCAGCAGGCCCTTGAGCGCCAGTTCCACGACTTCCTGCGACTCCCGCACCACGTCCGCCCAACTGTGGGCGGCAAAGAGCGCGTCCAGGGCCGTCAGCCTCGCCTTTGCCCGGCGGACGTAGTCGGCTGCCAGCTCAGGACTGCGCATCGAAACCCTCGTCGATCCAGTAGGGCTGGCCCTGCGCCATGCGCCGCATCAGCCCGCCCGCCGCAATACGTTCCCGGATGCCGATCAGCCGCCGCGACAAGGCCAGATTGCGATCGTAGAGAACGATCCCGCAGACGGCGGCTTCCGCCCAACTCCCGGACACCCGATCGTCTGCCGTGGGCAGATGCACGAAATGGAGGTCGACTTCGCGGCCATCCCAGGCCCGCGCCCTCTCTTCCCACTCGCGGTACAGCGCCCGAGTGATCGGCCTGCCCGGACGGACCACAGCGAGCAGATCGACGTCCGACGTGGTGGAGAGATCATCACGGGCGAACGACCCGTGGAGCACAATCCCCTCGAGATCGTCTCCGAGCCACGAACGGATCGACAGGACGACCTCTGAGGCGGCGACCCCGCCGGCGCCAGGGGCCGCCAGCATGCGACCGCACCATTCGTTGAGCGAAACGCCTGCCTTCAGGGCATCCTGCCGAAGCAGGTCGTGGAGCCGGGCATCAAGGCGCAAAACGAATGTGCCGGATGCGGGAGATCGGCGTGCAGCTCGGGCCCCGGGCGGACGGCCCGCGGAGCGCGGTTTGATACTGTTACCCATACCATCATGATATCATCGAAGTGACCGCTCCGGAAAGTGCGGCCGCTTGCGGATCCGCCTTGCGCCGAAGCCAGCGCGACTCTCCCTGCTCGCGGGCCGGGGTTTCGTCGGGCGAACCGGCCGGCCGTGTCCACCTCGCGATTCCGCCTTGATTGCCGGGAAAATCCGTTCCGCCGACTGCGGGCCCTTGTCCTGCCCGCATCGGCCGGCGAAGGGTGTGTAGCCGAGGCAGCCGGGAGAGCGTTTCGCTCGCCCGAAGGCCCCTGGCGATTTTTTCTCGGAAGACGAGTTGCTGGCCGCTCCGCCTCTTTGCGGAGCCCCGGCGCAGCGTAGGCCGAGTGGGCGAGCGCTTTCGAGCGATTCCTCCACCCGGCTTTTTTGTTGCGCCGAAACGCACTTTGGCGCGCCAGTGGGCGCAGCGGACGCCGTCGAACGTCCCTCCCATTGGGAGCAAGCTCCATGCGTTTCCTCACGTATCTGTCTCGCAGTCTTCTTCTTTCCACGGTCGCGGCGGCCTTGGCGGTGGTGGCGGTCGCATGTGCACCCCGCCCGGCAGCGGGCGAGGTGGTCTTCACCGCGTCAGGCAACTCGAAACTCGGCCATCCGGTGGCGTTCCAGGCCGTGCTCTCTCTCGAAGAAGACACGCTGCAGATCGTCCTTGAAAACCTGTCTCCCAAAGACACGACCGACGCGGACGACGTGCTGACAAGCTTTTACTTCGACATCTGGAACGGGAAGGAAAGGCCCACGCTCGAGTACGAAAGTGCAAGCGGCTTGGTGTTTCAGGTGAATAAAAACGCCAAAGACGTCGCGTATTACTACACGCCGCAGAAATACGAGAAGGCCGAGGGAAAGCTGAGCGACTTGGTGGCCAAGGATCGCGGCGATGCCTCGTGGCAGTTTTTGAAGATGGAACCGGACTATGCGCCGAACCTCGGCTTCGGGATCGGCACGGTGGCCAACAATGGTCTGTCGCCGAACGGCTTCACGCCCAGCGTCGTGGGGCCATCGGGGAATGACTTCATCAACTTCGGGATCTATCGTGGTGGCGACATCGACCCGAACGGCGTCCTCAACAAGAAATACCTCGTGAAGAACACGGTGACGTTCAGGTTTTCCGGGGCGAAGGGCTACACGCAGGAAGACATCCGCCCGCAGGCGGTGTTTGGCCTCGGCACAGGCCCCGACTCGATCGTCGTCGTCCCGGAGCCGAGCGCGATCGTGATCGCCGCAGGCGGGCTCTTCCTCGCGGCGTGGGGAGCCCGGCCGCGCGGAAAGCGAGGCATGGCAGGCTGAAGCCTACCCTACCGGGGCAGGGAAGCCGCCGTGGTCGGCGGAAGCTCGACGAGCATTTGGCCCGAGTCTTCGAGGGCCACCGCGAGGAGACTTCTGCCGACCACGGCGGCGGGTTGGGCGCGGAAAGCCCCAGCGAGCTGGGGAGCGAAAAAGCGACGGCCCGGGTCTTGCGACCCGGGCCGTGCTCGTTCCCAATCGTTTCGGCTCAGAGCCGACAGATCACACGCTGCGAGGGCGTTACTCGCAGCTCAGGCACTACTCGCAGCAAGGCACCTCGCGGTAGACCGTCGTCGGCACGCACTTGGTCACCGTGTAGGCGACCTTCTTCGGCACCATGCGGACGACTTCCACCGTCTTGGTGTAGTGGACAGGCCGGGTGGTGAAGACGGGCACCTGCTTGGTGTGCGTCTCCTTCACCATGGTGCAGACCTTGTAGCACTCCTCGCGGGAGCACTCTTCGCGCACCATCTTGCACACCTTCTGAGTGCAGGTCTTCACGCGTTGCTCGGCAACCATCGTGCAGACCTTGTACTCGCAGGTGCGGACCTGTTCTTCCTTCACCATCTTGCAGACCTTGTAGCAGCAGGTGCGAACCCGCTGCTCCGGAACCATCTTGCAGACCTTGTAGGTCCGCACGCGCTGTTCCGGAACCATCTTGCAGACCTGGTAGGTGCAGTGGCGGACCTGCACTTCCGGAACCATGCGGCAGACCTGGTAGCTGCAGGTGCGAACACGGTGCTCGGGCACCATCTTGCACACCTGGTAGGTCCGAACCCGCTGCTCGGGCACCATGCGGCACACCTGGTACGAGCAGGTGCGAACACGCTGCTCGGGGACCATGCGGCA
>JBIIOK010000134.1:0-6322 GCA_044336985.1 Pirellulales bacterium
TACGTGCGAACCCGCTGCTCCGGCACCATGCGGCACACCTGGTACGAGCAGGTGCGAACACGCTGCTCGGGGACCATGCGGCACACCTGGTACGTGCGAACCCGCTGCTCCGGCACCATCTTGCAGACGGTGTAGGTGCAGGTGCGGACCCGCTGCTCGGGCACCATCTTGCAGACCTTGTAGCACCGGACGCGCTGTTCCGGAACCATCCGGCAGACCGTGTAGGAGCAGGTCTTCACCCGCTGCTCGGCGACCATCTTGCAGACCTTGTAGCACTGCTTCTCGACGATCGTCTCACGCTCGTACCGGACACACTTGACTTCCTTCTCGCAGACCGTCGGCACCCACTTCTTCTTCGTGATGGTGCGCGGCGGGCACTGTTCCTCGACGCGGCAGACCTTGCCGGGGATGTAGCAGCGACGGCCGGAGCAGTCGCACTCCCAGCAACCGGGCTCACGCACGCAGCGGGTGATCACCGGGCCGGGGACCTCGCAGGTCTCCGTTTCCCAGCGGCCGCCGCAGACCTTGACGGTCTTCGTGTAGTGAACCGGCTTGCAGACCGTCTTGCAGACGTCCCGCTCGCGGGTCTCCCACACCGGCTTGCACACGGTGTAGGGCACTTCCTTCGTCCGGGTCTCCGACACCGGCTTGCAGACCGTGTAGGTCTCCTGCCGCTCCTCATACACGGGCTTGCAGACCGTGTAGGGGATCTCCTTCGTGAAGGTCTCCTGGACCGGCTTGCAGACGGTGTAGGTCTGCTCGCGGGTCTCGTACACCGGCTTGCAAACCGTGTAGGGGATCTCCTTGACGCGGGTCTCGTAGACCGGCTTGCAGACCGTGTAGGTCTGTTCGCGAGTCTCATAGACCGGCTTGCACACCGTGTAGGGGATCTCCTTCGTGCAGGTCTCGTAGACCGGCTTGCAGACCGTGTAGGTCTGTTCGCGAGTCTCGTAGACCGGCTTGCACACCGTGTAAGGGATCTCCTTCGTCCGCGTCTCGTAGACCGGCTTGCAGACCGTGTAGGTCTGTTCGCGAGTCTCATAGACCGGCTTGCACACCGTGTAGGGGATCTCCTTCGTCATCGTCTCGTAGACCGGCTTGCAGACCGTGTAGGTCTGTTCGCGGGTCTCGTAGACCGGCTTGCACACCGTGTAAGGAATCTCCTTCGTGCAGGTCTCGTAGACCGGCTTGCAGACGGTGCTGCGAATCTCGCGGGTCCGCGTCTCGTAGACCGGCTTGCAGACCGTGTAGGTCTCCTGCCGCTCTTCGTAGACGGGCGTGCACACCGTGTAGGGGATCTCCTTGGTGACGGTCTCCCACACCGGCTTGCACACCGTGCTATGGATCTCGCGAGTCCGCGTCTCCCACACCGGCTTGCAGACCGTGTAGGGGATCTCCTTCGTGAACGTCTCCCACACCGGCTTGCAGACGGTGTAGTTGACGGTCCGCGAACGGTTCTCCCACACCGGCTTGCAGACGGTGTACTCGACGTCCTTGAACGACTTCTCGGTCTCGTAGCGGACGCAATTCACCTCACGCTGCTCGACGACCTTCTCGCAGACCGTCTTGTAGCAGGTGTACTGCTTCTGCTCGTACACGACGTCCTTCACCATGCGGGTGCCGCAGCACGACGCCTTGGCGGCGCAGCTGGGTTCGTTGGCGGAGGACTCACAACTTGAACAACCACCACGGGCATGGGCGAAACCGACTGTCGTCAGTTTCGCGGCGCCGTGTTTGTAGCTGGCAAGCCCGCAGTAGGCGGCGTCGGCACGATTGACCAACGACGCGATACAGGCGATTGCCAGCAGACAACAAAGCCACGTACTTCTCATGTCTGCTGCCTCTTCCGAGGACGGCTCCTGAGCTGGGATTGGAAACAGGGAACGAAACGCTGGGGATGCGGAGGTGGCTGCCCACTTCCACACCTTCTTAAAGATCGACCATAAACTCACCGCAGGTTGATCACTCCCCGCAGCCGATCCTGCTTTTCCAGACCCCCAGTGACCCTACAACCGATCCAGATTGACTCGGGGTGGTGGTTTCGTTTCGATTTGTCCGGATGGGCGGGTAGAGTCTCCCGCTTATCGGGGCAGTTCCTCGAGGCCGTTCGCATGACCGACTCACGACCGCAGCCCAGCGAGATTCCCTCCGACGCCTCGGTGCCGAAGGTCGTCGTCAGCCGTCTCTCCCTCTACCTGAGGGAGCTGCAGCGATTGCAGGCCGCGGGGCAGCAGACGATCTCCTCGAGCCAGTTGGGCGCGCTCCTGGGCTTCAGCGACGCCCAAGTGCGCAAGGACCTCGGCTTCTTCGGGCAGTTTGGCTATCCCGGCGTGGGCTACCGCTGCGACGAGCTCATCCGCGCGATGCGCGACATCCTCGGCACCAATCATTCCTGGCCCGTGGTGATGGTCGGCGTGGGCAACCTCGGCCAGGCGCTGCTTGGCTACCGCGGCTTCGGCCGGCAAAACTTTTCGATTCACGCCGCCTTCGACGCCGATCCAGCGAAGGTCGGCCAGACGGTGCAGGGCATCCGCATCCAGCACATCGACGAACTGCCCGAGGTCGTGAAGTCGAAGGGCATCCGCCTCGGCATGATCGTGGTGCCGGCGGAGCGTGCCCAGGAGGCGGCCGACCGGCTCGTCGCGGCGGGCATCGAGGGGATCGTGAACTTCGCCCCCGTCACGCTCACGCTCCCGCCGCACGTGCAGATCGTGTCGGTGGATCTCGCGATCGAGCTCGAGCAGCTCTCATTCGCCGTCACGAGCAAGCTCGCCAAAGCCCTCGAGTAGGACAGGCTTCAGCCTGTCAAAGCACACCGCCCAAAGCAGACCGCCCAAAGCACACCGCTTGCTCCGCAAGCGGATCCCCTCCCACCCGCATTGGTCGCCGGAACGGCAGAAGTCGCCTTCACGCTGCCATTTCTCCGCTGACGTTGCTTCGGCACTGCCGACCTCAGAAGGTCGAAATGGCATACGTTCGGCGAGCTTCCGCCGATTCCGGCTCCTCAGCATCGGAGGATTTCCCGTGGCGCACGCCTCCAGGCGTGCGTGTCCCCCGGCCTCGCGTCAATTACACTCTCCCCCATGCCTCCCGACCGCGTCGTCGTCTTCCTGCCCTGCTACTCGCTCGACGACTTTCCCACCTGGCTCGCCGAGCGCGAGGCCGACGAGATCCTCGCCCATTGGACGGCCGCCTGGGATCCGCGGCTGATTGCAGCCACCGGCAAGATCCCCGACTGGGCGAGCGTCGATACGTCGCCGCACGATGAGTCGTCGCTCCTGGGCATCGTGCCCCCCCAGTGCGACGAGCGGTTCGAGGTCATGGCCGCATCGACTGGCCTGCCGGGCTCGCGCTTTGTACGGCAGGTGCAGGGCCGCGACGCGATCGTCGCGGAGGCCGTTTCGCAGTTCAGCGTTGCGCAGCTCGGCGATGCGCAGTCCGAGAACGTGCCCTTGCGCGAAGATTTCCACGCCCTCGGTCTCGCCTGGCTGTTGTCGGAGCTGCTCGCCCGGCGGATGCGGTCCTCGACGGCGCTGGGGGCCACGAATTTCGCGGAGGCGGCCGTGGCCGCCGCGCGGGCGTCGGTCGCTGGCGACGAGCCCGCCGCGCGGGAGAAACTGCAGGAATGCTTCGACGTGCTGGCGGCGAACCGCGGCCAGTTTTATCCAGTCGATTTCTGGCTGCTCGATCTCGTGCTCCTCGCCGAGTCGACGCTCGGGCCGCGGCTGGCCCGGGAGCTCGATACCTCCACGCCGCTCGCGTTTGTCGCCACCGGGCAGGTGATCGAATCGCTTGCCCAAATAGATCCCGCGCTGCTCGCCCGCGTGCGATCGCGTCTCGAGGATGGCAGCGTCGAGATCGTGGGCGGCCGTTACGATTCCACGCCGCTCGATTGCTGCACGCTCGCCACGATCCGCGAGTCGTTTGCCCGCGGGCAGGCCTCGTATCGCGCGCATTTGGACGCCGTGCCTACGACCCACGGCCAGTGCACGGGCGGTTCGTCGGCATTCCTGCCGGCGATCCTCACCGAGATGGGCTATTCCGGAGCGATCTGGACGCTCTTCGACGGCACGTCGCTCCCCGACACGGGCACCAGCCGCATCCGCTGGCAGGGGGAAGGGAAGGCGTGCATCGATGCCGTGGCAAAGCCGCCGCTCGATGCCCGCTCGGCGGCGACGATTCTCTCGCTCGCCGACAAGATCGGCGATGCGCTCGACCATGACCACACGGCCGTGATCCAGTTTGCCCATTACGCCGGCACGGCGAGCCCCTGGTTCGACGACCTGCGGCGGATCGGCGCATGGAGCACGGCGCTCGGGGCGTTCGTGACCCCGCAGAAACTCTTCGCCGCCACCTCCGGCGCCGGCATGCTCGCCGACTTTGCCCCCGACGCCTTCCCGCCGACGCTCCCCGACGCGAAGGATGACGAATCCCCCGACCCGCTCGGTGCCAGAGTCGCCGCCGCCCACGTCGAGGCCCGCAGGCTTGCCGCGGCGGAGCCGGCGATCGCCGAATGGCAGGCGGCAATAGCCACGCCGGCGCCGGTGACGGCCGCGCCGGCCGCGTCACGGGAGCCTGCGATCTGGCAGAGAGTGGCCCGCGGGCTCTTCGGTGGGGCGGACGACGAGGAATCGCGGCTGTCGCTCGAGAACGAATGGCTGCGGCTGCGGGTCAATCCGCGGACGGGCGGCCTGCTTTCGCTGCGCAGTGTGAAAAACGACCGCGGCAACCAGCTCTCGCAACAGCTTGCCCTCCGCACCACCCGGCCGGCGCCGCCTCCGGGCTCCGCGTGGGAAGACCCGCAGGAACGCGCTATCTATTCGAGCATGGTGGCCGACCGGATCGACCGCGACGGGGCTTCGTCGATCGTGAGCGTGGGCAGGCTCGTCGATGCCGAGGGCCGCGAGGTGGGAGGTTTCACGCAGCGCGTGGCGCTCGTGCCGGGCCGGCCGCTCGCGCTTGTCGACATCGATCTCGCGGTGCCGCGGCAAGCAAGCGCCGGCCCCGTGCTCGAGGCCTACGCCGCCTGTCGGTTTGCCTGGAACGAGAACGACGACATCGACCTCTGTCGCAGCCTCCACGGCGAGCCGATCGTCACCGAGCGCAGCCGCTTCACGGCGCCCCACTTCCTCGCGCTCACAAACGTGGCGGGCCGGGCCGACGACGTCTTCATCGCCACCGGCGGACTCCCCTGGAGCCTGCGGTCTGCGCCCCACATGGTCGATTTGATTCTGCTTGCCGGCAGCCGGCAGGCGGGCGGCTTCCGCCTGGCCGTGGGGCTTGGCATCGAGCGGCCGCGGGAAGTAGCGTTGGCCCTCGCGGCCGACACCCCGTCGCCCCCACGAAAGCCCGCAGCGCAAGCAAGGTAGAACCGCGATTCACTTTGTTTGTGAAAGTTCAATCAACAGGAGCCGCAGGATGATCATCACGCTCGACGGTCCGGCAGGCGCGGGCAAGAGTTCCGCAGCCCGGGCGCTGGCCCGGCGGCTCGACTGGTGCTACATCGACACCGGCGCCATGTATCGGGCCGTTACGCTCGTGGCGCTCGACCGCGGCATTCCACTCGAGGATTCCGCGCGGATCGCGGCCCTCACGGAGTCGGTGCGGATCGAGTTTTGCGACGGCCGCGTGGTCGTCGACGGCTGCGACGTCTCCACCGAGATTCGCACCGAGCGGATCACGCTGGCCACGCGGCCGGTCGCCGACGCGCCCCCCGTGCGCGACGCGATGAAGCGGGTGCAGCGCCGCATGGCCGAGGGGATCGACGTGGTCACGGAGGGCCGCGACCAGGGTTCGGTCGTGTTTCCCCATGCCGAATTGAAGGTCTTTCTCACCGCATCGGCCGAGGAGCGGGCCCGGCGGCGCCACCGCGAGGAGGTGGGCCGGGGCAATGCCGCGTCGATCGAGGCGGTGCTCGCCTCGCAGTCGCAGCGCGACGAGGCCGATCGTACGCGGCCGGTCGGGGCGATGAAGCCGGCCGATGACGCCGTCACGCTCGAGACCGATGGCATGAGCCCGGAGCAGGTGATCGACCGACTCGTCGCCATGATCGAGGCCGTGCGCAGGTCGGGCCCGCATGGCCCGGGGAAGGCGGCCGGCCAGCCATGAAAGACCAGCAGGCCGCGACGGCCTCCACGTCTGAGGCCACGTCGGCCGGACGTGGCGGCGGCCACACCGCGTTTGGCCGCTGCCTCTATGCCGCCCTTTGGGTGATCTGCAGGACGCTCGGCATATCGGTCTTCGGCGTGCGCACCCGCTTCGCCGAACCGCTGCCGAAGACGGGCGGCTTGCTCGTGCTCTCGAGCCACCAGAGCCATCTCGA
>JBIIOK010000179.1:0-4227 GCA_044336985.1 Pirellulales bacterium
TCGCCGCCCGCGTCGGGGCCGCCGGCCTCGTGATCGCCTCCTACGTGCAGCTCGTCGCGGGAGCGCAGCTCCGGCACCTCGATGCCTCGATCGATCCGGTCACGTTCCGCTGGCTCGTGGCCTTCCACGTCGCCGGCGCCCTCGTGGTCGCGGTGCTCGCCTTCCTCCTCGCCTGGGCGCATGCCGAGAAACCATCGGCGCTTCGGCGTTGGTCGTGGCTCCTCGCAACGGCCGTCAGCTGCCAGATCCTCCTCGGCACCGGCGCCTGGGTCGTCTCCTGGGGCCTGCCGAACGGCCTCCTGCCCGCCTCGTGGGAACTCTCGCAGCCGATTCTTGCACGCAGCACCGCCGGAGCGTCCGTCGTCACCGGCCACGTGGTTCTTGGCATGCTCATCCTCGGCGCTGCGGTCGTGGCCTGGATTCTCGGCGGCGGCCTCGTCGCCGAGACACCGGCCAGACGGGCCGGAATGGAAAGGGCCTTCGCATGACGCCCACCACGCTCGCACCGTCGCCCACCCGCGCCGCGGCCGCCCCGTCGCTCACCGTCGAGACCGACACGCTCGCGGCGCCGGCCGGCCTCGGCGCGATTGCGGCCGACTGCTCCCGCCTCGTGCGTCCCCGGATCGCGCTGATGGTGCTCGTCACCGTCGTGGCCTCCCTCTGGCTCACGGCCGGCACCGACCGGCTGCCCCCCGACCGCGTCGCCTGGCTGCTCTTGGGCACGGCACTCGTCGCCGCGAGCTCGAGCATCGCCAACCAGATCATCGAGCGCGATACCGATCGCCTCATGCCGCGGACCGCGAAGCGGCCGATCGCCTCCGGCAGGCTCGGCGTGGCTCGAGCCTGGTGGATCACCGCCTTCACGCTCGTCGCCGGCCTCGCGCTCGAAGCATTTGCCTTCGGCTGGCAGCCGGCCGCCGCGGCGCTTGCCACGTGGCTTCTCTACGTCGTCGTCTACACGCCACTGAAGCGGACCACGCCCCTCAACACCGCCGTGGGCGCGGTGGCCGGCGCCATGCCGGTGGCGATCGGCTGGCTCGCGGCCGAAGGACCCCGCCGGCTCGCCGAAGGGGATGCCGCCGCGGCGCTCGCGGTCGCCGCGCTCGGCACCGTCCTCTACCTCTGGCAGTTCCCCCACTTCATGGCGATCGCCTGGCTCTACCGCCGCCACTACGCGGCCGCCGGCCTCCGCATGCTCACCGTCGATGATCCCAGCGGCCTACGGGCGGCGGGCCAGTCGCTGGCCGCGGCCCTGGCGATGATCCCCGTCAGTCTCTTGCTCGCCGTCCCGTCCGGCGGCGTCCGCCTCTTCCTGGCGGCGGCCGTCGCGGCGATCGTATATGCTGCCGCTTCCGTTCGATTCGCGATCCGTCGCGACGACCGGTCGGCCCGCAGCCTGCTCATGGTTTCCATCGGCACGCTCCTGGCGGTGCTCTCGGCCGCCATCGCCTTCCCTCCGGTTTCCTGACATCCCGACCCCCGGCACCAAACATGAACGCCCATTCGCTCTCCCTGCCGCACGACCACGGCCACGACGATTCGCACGGCGACCATCACGGCCACATCACGCTGCAATACCAGCCCGGCCTGCCGCTCTCGAAGGGCAAGCTGATCATGTGGCTCTTCCTCTCGACGGAGATCATGTTCTTCGCCGCACTGCTGGGCAGCTATGTCGTGCTCCGCTTCGGCGCGCCGGTCTGGCCAAAGCCGCACCACGTGCACCTCTCCGAGCCGATCGGCGCCTTCAACACCTTCGTCCTGATCTGCTCGAGCGTGACGATCGTCTTGGCGCTCGAGGCCGCGCGGGCCAACAAGGCGAGCCTCGCGAAGATCTGGATGGTGCTCACGCTCCTCCTCGGCACGCTCTTTCTCGGCGTGAAGGCCTACGAATACCAGGCAAAGTTCTCGCACGGCATTTACCCCTGGTCGCCCCGCAGCCGCGTCTTCGAGAAGCCCGATCTCTACTACGGCTCGGCCGTGCGGGCACGCCTCGGCGAGCCGGCGATGATCGATCGGCTGAAGGAACTCGACGACACACCTGAAGACAAACTCTCGACCGAGGAGGTCTCGGCCCGCCGCCGCCTGAAGCAGGTGCGGCAGATGGTGATCAACACCGACCAACAGCCTTTCGACCTCGCCGTCGTCGCGGATCAGGTGATGCCGCTGCCGGCCGAGGGGGCCGATGCGCACGGCGGCCACGGCCCCAAGGGGCTCAACGACATCTTCCCCTGGCTCCGGCTGCCCGCCGTGATTCCCGGCGGCAACATGTGGGCGAGCACCTACTTCCTGCTCACGGGCTTCCACGCCATCCACGTCATCGTGGGGCTGATCGTGTTTGCGATCCTCCTGCTCTACCGTCTCGGCCCCAAGCGGGCCGGCATGATCGAAAATGCCGGGCTCTACTGGCACTTCGTCGACCTCGTCTGGATCTTCCTCTTTCCGCTGCTCTACCTGTTTTAGGGGCCACTTCATGAGCGACCACTCCGCACACTTCAGCCACGGCCCGATCACGCGGCCGGGCGACATCGACGACCACGACGACGCCGAGGGCCACCACGGCGCCGGAGATCACGGCCACGGCGGCATCGGCAAGTATCTGCTCGTGTTCCTCGCGCTCTGCGGCCTCACGACGCTCTCCTTCTTCACCTACTCCCCCTACTGGCCATGGCGCGACGAGCCGCAGGTGGGCTGGGCCTTCATGATGGCCGTCTCCTGCACGAAGGCCATGCTCGTCGTGCTGTTCTTCATGCACGTCTTCTGGGAAGCCAACTGGAAGTACGTGCTGACGATCCCCGCGGCGATGATGGCGATCTTCCTCACGATCATGCTGGTGCCCGACATCGGCCTGCGCAACCGCATGGTCGCCCAGGAGCGGGCTCTCCACATGGCCCGCCCGTCGGACGTGCGGCTCCTGGAGCAGGCCGCCGAGTCGAAACTGCTCGACGATCAGGCTCACTAGTGGTGTCTCCCGGCTCGGGGACGGCAAACGTCGCGTCGCGGAGAAACTTCCTCGCTTGACCGCCAGAGGCAGTTCTTTCCCGCTGCGGCTCGAAAGTTCCTCATGCTCCTCGAGCGTTCGCCGATCCCCTCGCCTCGCGGTCTGGAAGTCGCCATGCCTCAGTCTCAGTTCGCTGCGATCTTCCGAGCCGCGGCCTTTGTCGTCGTGCTCGCCTTCGGCTGCCAGAAGGCCCCCGAGCGGGCGATCGACCGGCCGCTGGGCTCGAAGCCCGAGGCATCGGCGCCATTGCCGGTGGCCGGCCGCGTCGAGCCGGATGAGGAGGGGGGCGCGGTGGCGATCACCGAACTTCCCTTCACGCTCACCGACCAGCAGGGGAAGCCCTTCGATTCCGCGAGCCTGGCCGGGAAGGTCTGGATGGGAGCGATCTTCTTCGCCAATTGCCCCGGGCCGTGCTTCCGAGAGAACCAGGCGATCGCCGACATCCTGCGGAAGATCGAAGACCCAGACTTCATGGTCGTGAGCCTCACCTGCGACCCCGACAACGACACGCCCGACGTGCTCCGACGGTATGCCGACCGGTTCGAGGCCGATCCGGCCCGCTGGAAATTTCTCACCGGCGACATGGCCGTCATCAAGCGGGTGGCCAACGAGGGCTTCAAGCTCCCCGCCGAGGTGGGCGTGCACTCGGAACGCGGCGTCGTGTTCGATCGCTCGGGCCGGCTGCGGGGCGGCTACCACCTGCTCCAGCCCGATCGCGTCGAACTGCTCGAGAAACTGATCCGCGACGTGCTCGCCGAAAAGAACGAGGCCGCCGCGGCAATCCCCGCGGAGACGCCCACGCCATGACGATCGCTTCCTTGCTCACGGCCCATCCGCTGGCGACGACCAATGCCGTGCTCAACACGATCGCGACGCTTTTGCTCGTCGCCGGCTGGGTCTTCATCCGGCAGGGCAACTGGCGGGCGCACCGGGTGGCGATGATCGCGGCATTCGCCGTGTCGGCCGTGTTCCTGGTCTGCTACCTCACCTACCACTACCTCGTCGGCCACGTGCCCTTCCGCGGCCAGGGCCCCGTGCGCATCGTCTATTTCACGATCCTCATCTCCCACATCCTGCTCGCGGTCACGGTCCCGATCCTGGCGATCTGGATGTTCGTGCTCGCATTCCGCGGCCGCTGGGAGTCCCATCGGCGGCTGGGCAGGATCACGCTGCCGATCTGGCTCTACGTCTCGGTGACGGGCGTCGTGATCTACCTGATGCTCTACGGC
>JBIIOK010000094.1:0-9684 GCA_044336985.1 Pirellulales bacterium
CTTACCGCACGATCGTGCGGAGCCGCACGAAGCCGCCTTCGCCGGGGCGGAGCGTCTGCTGGATCTTCCAGGTGACGACGACAGAGCCGTCGTCGCCCGTGCCGGTCGAGATCGCGGCCGGCAGGTTGGAGGCGGGGCTGCCCGGGATGAGCTCCAGCCGCTTCGGCAGCGCATCGACGAGCACGATGTCGTCGAGCGGCCGATCGCCGGAGTTGAGCAGGAAGATCGTGAAGTCGAGCTCCTCCCCTTGCCGCGCGGTGTCGCTGCCCGCCCGCTTGCAGAGCGTGAGCTCGCAGCGGCCGGGCTCCTCGAGCCGGAGCGTGGCCGTGCCGCGATCAGCCGCGATCACGTTGGCCGTTTCGCCATTCACAGTCACCTGGGCGCCCGTCACGCAGGTCCAGGCATAGGGCACGTCGAAGCCGACCTTGATCCGTGGCGTCTGCACGAGCGTTGCCGGCAGCGGCGTCTCGTCGGCGACCCGCTCGACCGGGTTTTCGAGATTGACCGACTCGTCCGGCAGGTCTCCCTGGTCGACGGCGAGCGCCGGAATCCGCTCCTCGACCGCGAGCAGTGGCTGCGCCTTGCGGGCAGATTCGGGGGCGAGCAGCAGCGTGCGGCCCACAACCGGCACGATGTCGGTCGCGGCTTCCACGAGGGCATCCCCCGCGAGCCCCTTGGGGCCGACGGGCACGGCTTCTTCGTGCGGCCGGATCACCTCGCGGACCGAGGCGAAGCGGGGGGCATAGACGCAGGCGCAGTTGGAGACCGCGAGGCAGGCTTCCTCGTGATCGGCCGCATCGGCGGGCCGATAGCGGGCGACAGTGTCGCCGGCAGTAAGGTTCGCGAGTTCCGCGGGGCCGACGGGTTTGGCCGGAATGCCGTGATCACCGCCATCGCAGACGAGGCAGGGGCCGACGGTCGGCACGGCCGGCGGGGGCAGGCAGACGGGAGCCGGGCAGCCTTCGGGGCCGCAGGCGGCGGGAACGCATCTGCCAGTCGCGCACCTGCCAGTCGCGCAGCGACCGTGCCGCGGCAGCCGGGGCAGGGGAGGGCAGGGGAGTTCGAGGCCCGCCTGCATGACGGCGGCGTCGTCCTCCGCCGCAGGAGCATCGTGCTCGTCCGCGGATTCATGGTGGGCCGTCGTGCCTTCCTCGACCAGGGCAGGCGCGACGGCGGCTAATGGCACCAGCGCCGGCGCCGTGATCGACTTGCACGAGGCGAGGATGATCGCGCTCGATGCGATCGCGAGGATGCGAAGCCAGCGCAGGCGAGGGGAACGACTCATGGCATGCTCCCCGGCGCGGGCACGCGGTTGCCGATGATGAGTTCCGCCACGGGATCGCCGAGCGTCGAGGCGACGGCGTAGGCGTCATCGCCGGGCCGCACGTCGAACCAGCTCGAGGGCAGCAGGTCGGGCTGCTCCGGATCGCAGGCTGCATAGACGACTCGCCGCACGAGCGAGCCCTCGAGCGCCATCGAGAGATCGGCTTCGTCGATCACGATCTCGACGGGAAACCGCCATGCCATCCCGGGAGGTGCGGCGAGCTTCGCGAGCACCCGCACGGAGGGAAACAACTCACGGCCCTCGTCGATGCCGACCCCGGTGATCCGCAGGCGGTAGGCCCGGCCGACGACGAGCCCCATGCGCAGCGGCCCCGGCTCGAGCGACGTCCAGCCATCGGCGGTCTCGATCGCGATCCGCATTCCGGCCGGACCGCGGATGTCGACCGGCTGGATGAAGTTGGGCAGGGCGGCCTCGGACCGCGGATACCCCTCCGGACAAGAACCGTGCTGCAGGCGCCCGCGGGCGCCAATCGCTCCCGGTGGTGAGGTGCCGGCGAATGGTTCCACCGCGCTCGTCCCGACGGCCTCGCGGGAAAAACCCGACGAGGCTGGCAGGGCGAGGACGGCGGTCGCCAGCAGCCCGCTGGCAGCCCGCAGCACGGTTCCTGTCCGAATGGTGTGTGTGAAGGTGTTCCTGTTCGATCTCGCGCCCCGCGTCGTGGCTCCGGTCGTGTGTCCGGTGGTGCGGTGCAGGGTCATGGCTTGATGGGTCGGCTTGATGGTTCTTTGGGGTGGTCGCTTCGTGCCGGATCAGGGCAGGTAGTCACCGGGCTCGGGGGGGCAGGGGCCGCCCATCGCGGCCGCCGCGGCGGCGTCCGGATCGGGGCCGCCGTTGTCGACCCACCGCTTGCGATCCTCCGGCGGCTGCTTCAGGTGGATGTGCGGCACGTCGGAACGCTCGGAGATGTAGGCATGGCGAGCCGGCTTCGGATAGCTCAGGCCTGGGGACTGCTGCACGTGCAGACCGAGCGACCGCGACGGCGGCGGAATGTGGGTCTTCGTGTGGTTCGTGATCGTGTGCCGCCGCAGCCCGGCGGGAACGCCGAGCGGGATGTGCGCCGGCCCGGGCAGACCGATCGGCGTGCCAGTGATCGGCATGCCATACTCCGGCGCGGTCACGCCGGCGAGGAATGCCGGGGGTAGCTGCGAAGGGTCGCCGCCGACGGGCATGCCCAGGGGCGCTGCAACGCCGATCGGGGGACAGGCACCACCACCGCCGCCACCGCCGCCACCGCCCGCGAGGGCCGCGCCCTCACCGTTGCCGGCCGACTCGAGATCCTTGTTGCCGATGCGGATGATCGCGAGGATCGATCCGCGTCGATCGGCCTCCACCACCGGATCGATGCCGGGATCGAGCCGCGTGCTGACGAGCGTTTCCACGCCCGCCACTGCGAGTTCCTGGTAATCGGGATCGGGCAGGTAGACGACCTTGGTGACGAAGTTGCCGCTGGTCACCTGATCGAGATCCTCCTCCGTGAGCTGGAAGGGGATTGCGTTGTGGTCGAGGAAGGCCGCCGTGCGCTGCGCCACCGGGGCGACCTCGATCGTGGGATAGAGTTCAAGCCCCTCGTGGCCCGGAATGTCGGTGATCTTGAGACGGTAGATGCCCCCCTGGGGGAAGTCGTAGCGGCCGGGAGTAACGAGAGGCGAGGAATCGAACCCGCCGTACTCGGTGACATCCCACCGCACCTGCATGCCGTCGGGGCCGATGAATCCGATCTGCGACGTCGGGGCGCCAAGGCCCGCGGCCATCTCGGCCGCCGCGGCGCCGCCGTCGCCAGCTCCGCCCATGGCATCCTCGATCGCCGCCTCGTAGGAGGCCGGCGCGATCACGCCGGGGCCTGGGCCTTCGACGCCCGGGCCGGGGTGCTGCAGCATCGCCGCCGGTGGCAGGACGTTAGTATGCGGCGTGGCGACCGGACGAATCTGGGCGAGTCCTGTGAGCGGGGAGTTCGCGGGGATGTGGCACCCCGTGAGCGTCGCCGCCAACGACAGGCCGACGAATCCTTGCAAGCGCCGTTTGACCACCATTGCATCACCTCCGGAGCCTTCTGATCGCCATCGCGAAACTGGCTCGTATTTCGTCTTGGGATCGTTTCCCGCGATTCCGTACACTCGTCCCGTCGCCGGACCCGCGGCCCAAGGCCACGGTCGTCCGATCGACCTCTGAGTTTTCGACCCTTGGCTGCCGGTTTCTTTGACAAAATCCGCAAAGTCGACCTAACCGCGATGCCCAACCACCCCCCCAAACCACCGAGGCTCGCAGAACTGCCAAGGAGACGCCTGCCGTTCCTGGCGATCGCGGCCTTCATCCTCGCGGTCGCGGTCGCCGCGCCTGCCAAGCCACAGTCTGGGCCGCAGTCGGGATCGCAATCTGGGCTGACCGGCAGCGTCTACCAGCGGGCACAGGATGGCGCGGAAGAGCAGGGGAATGCGGAGCGAATCGTGGCGGCGGCGCTCACCGGCCTGGGACGGGCCAATTCGATATCGGCCCGCGTCCGCCAGCTCGCGCGGGTCGGTAACGTCGTCCTCAAGGGCGGAGGCCGCTACCTGCAGTCGGGCACCGGCGAGGAGCAACGGTTTCGGTTCGAGTCGAAGCTCACGGCCGAGACGGAAGAGTTCGACGTGCTGGAAGTGAACGACGGACTGTATTACTGGTCGTACCGCAAACTCGGCGCCCAACCTCCCCGGCTGACGAGGATCGATACCCGCCGCGTGCGTGAGCGGCTGGGGAGTTTCGGCGTTCCCGAACAGGCCACCGCCGCGCCATATCTCGGCGGCGTGCAGCGGTCCCTCGCTCTCGTGCGTGAATGGTTCCGATTCGATGCGGTCTCGTCCGGCATGATCGACGACGTCCCAATCTGGACCATCGACGGGCAGTGGGATCGCGACCGCCTGGCGGCGCTCCTCCCCGACAAAGCCGAGGCGATCAAGAGCCCCGCGGGCATTGCGGCCGGTGACCTGCCCGAGGGGATGCCCTGGAGCGTACGGCTTTCGATCGGCAAGCGGGAACTCTTCCCATTTCGCATCGAATGGCTCGCCATTCCGGGACAGCGGCCCGTGGCGGCCACGACGCCGGAGGTGGTGGCCGTGCTCGAGCTCTATGAGGTGCGGGTCGGCGATCCGGTCGATGCCACCGCCTTCGTCTACAAGCCGGCGATCGAGGGACTCATGGACGTGAGCGAGAACTACTCGAACGCGCTGCAGCCACTGCGGCCCTGAACGCAAGCGGTCTTGCTTCACGGAAAACACGAGCATCCTGCTCGTTTTTCCTTGGCCGGCATCCGCCGGCTGGTGCTCACCCGGCCCTCCGGGCCTAGCGTTGGCATCGAACCGCTTGTGAAACGAGCGGTCTACATCATGTCGCGCCCTGCCAGCCGGCGGCCACGAGCCGGGCCGCGGCGTCGATCGCGGCAAGCATGCTCGCGGGGTCGGCCGTTCCGGTGCCGACGATGTCGAAGGCGGTTCCATGGGCGACGCTCGTGCGCACCAGTGGCAGGCCCAGCGTGATGTTGACCGCGCGATGCATGCCCAGCAGCTTGATCGGAATGTGACCTTGATCGTGGTAGAGGGCCACGACCCCGTCGAACTCCCCGCGGCTGGCCTTGAGAAACAGCGTGTCGGCCGGAAGCGGTCCGGCGACGTCGAGCCCGGCCCTGGCCAGCCGCTCCACCGCCGGGACGATGATCCGCGGCTCCTCGTTGCCGAAGAGGCCGCCTTCGCCGCCGTGCGGATTCAGCGCGGCAACGGCGATCCGCGGCCGCCTGCCGAGGATCGCGGCGAGCAGCGAGGCGAGCCGTTCGCCGGCGTGCACGATTTGCTCGGTCGAGAGGTGCGCGAGCGCCTGGGCGAGCGATTCATGGAGCGTCGCATGCACCACGCCGAGCCCTGAAGCCCCGGCGCGGGCTCCTGGCGCCGGGGGCAGCCAGAGCATCATCGAGGCTGCCGAATCGTGCAGGCCGCAGGCCCGCGCGAGCCATTCGGTGTGGCCGGGCACCCGCTGGCCGGCGGCGTGCAGGGCTTCCTTGTGCAGCGGCCCCGTGACGATTCCCGCGGCCGCGCCCGACCGGACGGCCATGAAGGCGGTCTCGAGCGCGGCCAAGGCGCTGCGGCCGCCGGCGGCGGTGATCTCGCCCCGCGGCACTCGCTCGCGTGGCGCGCCCGACTCCACCACGAGCACGGTATCAGCGGTCGATGGCCGCGGATCGTCGATCGCCACCGTGGCGACGCGCAGCCGCGGTAACGAGGGCACGGTCGCGAGCACGTCTTCGATCAGCCCCGCCGCGGCGACGACGCGCAGCCGCGCGCGGGCGTGCACGTCGCTGGCATGCCAGGCCTTGAGGACCACCTCCGGGCCGATACCTGCCGGGTCGCCGCAGGTGAGGAGCAGCGTCTTGGGGGCGGGGCTGGCAGACAGCATCGGCGTCGGGCTCGCGTGGGTGTGCCGACCATGGCGTGGCGGCCGGGTCAAGCCTATAACGAATGGACGAGCACCGCATCCCGCGGCCGCCGGCATTGGTGTTTGAAGCAATGGAACGAGTCTTTTCCCGCGCAGCCATGTTCGCCGTGGCACTGCTCGTCGCCACGGCCGGCCTGGGCTTGTGGCTCGGCGACCTCCACGGCCAGACCGATCCCCGAGTGCTCCGCTGGGGCACCGTGCACCGTCTTTCGGGTGTTCTCGCGGCGCTCACCGTGGTGCTCGTGAACAGCATGGCCGTGACCTACTTCATCGGGACTGGCCGCTGGTGCCGCGAGGTGGTGGAGACCTACGGCCTCGATGCCGCCTACATCGAGCGGAGCCGCCGGCTGAAGCGGGCGGCATTTCCATTCGCCCTCTTGGGCATGCTCGCGGTCGTCGCGATCGTGGCCCTCGGGGGCGCGGCCGACCCGGCGTCGGGGCGGCCGGGAACGCAGCAGTGGGTGACACCGCACCTGGTCGGCGGGCTCACGCTCGTCGGTGCGATCGCCTGGTGCTTCCAGGCCCAACTGCCGAACATGCGGCGGCAGCACGAACTGATCGAGTCGGTGCTCGGCGATGTGCGGGAGATGCGAAAGGCCCGCGGCCTCGACGTGGAAGAACGGGCACTGACCTCGTGAGGGGCTGCCCTCTAATCTCCGTGGTCGTGTGCCGCGGCCGGGCGGGCGCTGCCGTGCACGGCATGGGCGTGCGATGATCGCTCCATCACGGTGATGCCCCAGGCGATCGTGATGCCGAGTGTGAGCGACGCGGTGAGGAGCAGGCGGTCGTGGCTGTGAAACTCGACCTCCGGTAGCAGGTCGGCCGCCGCGATGCAGAGAAACGCGCCGGCCGCCAGCGCGAGCGCCGCCCCCAGCACCGGCCCGCGACTGCCGCCGTAGAGTTGGAGGCTGCCCAGGAAGAGGATGGCGCCGAGCGGCACGATCGCGGCATACGCCGCATTGACGATCCGCCGCGTGGCGGGCGAGACGCCGGCGTTGATCATCAGCGTCGCGATGATGCCGGCATCGAATGGCTTGTGCAGCAGCACGGCGAGGAATGTCGCGAAGCCGGCGAGCATGCCGGCGCCGTGGCCGGCATCGGCGTCGATGGAGGCGGCCAGCGCCGCGCCGTCGGCGAGACTGTGGAGGGCGAGCCCGGCGAATGCGCCGCACCAGGCCCATGGGCCCGAGCGGGGAGCCGCGTGCGGCTGGTGGCTGCCATGATCATGGTGCCCGTGGTGCTCATGATGGTCGGCGTGGTCGCAGGAGTGGCCATGCGCGCCGTGCGATCCGTCGGCCGAGTGATGGGCATGGCCGTGAAATGCCCGCTCGAGCAGAAACATCAGGAAAAACCCGGCCAACACCCAGGCCATCGTGAGATCGATCTGCTTCGACAGCTCCAAATAGGCGTGCGGAAGCAGGTGGAGGAGCCCGACTCCGAGCATGATGCCGCCGGTGAGCGAGAGCAGCACCTGCATCCGCCGGTGGCCGAGCGACAGAAACGCGATCGACGAGCCCCCCGCAAACGCGGCGGCGGCGATCATGAGCAGGTAGACGGCGAGGCTCGCGGAGGCCAAGGAGCCAAGTGTGATCGCCGCGAGCGTGGGGTGCATGTCCGGTGATTCGCCGGGGTGGGAAAGACCGCCATGATCCCGCACCGGATGGCCCGGAGCAAGGGTCGGCGGGCGGGGCCCGTCAACGCCGGTATTGCCACGGCGCCTGCATGCCCGGGACCGAGCGGTAGGCCTGCTCCATCTGCTGCCGGATCACGTGCGTCCGTTCGGAGCGGGAGGCATCGATCGCCGCGAGTCCCCCCAGCACGACGACGAGCACGTAGGTGAGCAGGTTCGACCAGGCCTCCGGACCGTGGAATTTCAGCGCCGTACCGAAGGCCTTCTTCTGCTTCGGGCCGAAGCTGCCCTCCTTCACGGCCCAGATCTCGTCGAGCACCAGGTGCGTGAGGAAGCCGATGACCACGGCGCTGGCCAGGAAGTAGCGTCGCAGCGGATCGTCGGAGCTGTAGGCGAGAAACGTGACCAGGCCGGCGATGAGCGCCGCGGGAAGACTGTGGTACATCCCGCGCTCTGAGGAATGGTTCTCGAGCATCCAGGTCATGCCGAACCGCAGCGCCAGGTAGAGGGCGGCCCCCGCGAGGATAACGCCCTCCATCGGCAGCCCCAGTTGCAAAAGCCGCTGCAGCATGAGCAGCGGCACGAGAGCGGCCGCGAATGCCACGCTTTCCTTGAGCGAGGTGCCCGAGCCGCTATCAAGGTCGGGGAGCATGCCGGCTATTGCGCAGAGTCCACCGCCCAGCGCGCACGTCATCGGCGGCATGTCGCCGATCGACCACGCGGCAACGGCATAGCCGGCGCCGACGAGCGACGAGCCGGTGATATGCGCGCGGAATCCGGGCACTGCAAAAACCCCCTGCGGACCGAACGACATCCGCCTCCGGAGGGCCATCTTGGACTCCGGTGCACGGCATCACCGCCTGACCGGTCGGCAAGACCGGCCAGCGCAGAGTCAGCCGTACTCTTTTTGTCGGCAGGTTCCGCGGATGAGCGACAGCCGGAGCATCTGGCGCCCCCTGCACTGCGGGAACGTAAAGGTCACCTGCCAAGAAGGAGCCTCTAGAAAGGAAATCCAATCCCAAGACAACAAAATAAATGACATGGGCAATGTGCACTGAATAGGAATAAATTCTCTGGTTGCGCAAGAAATTGGAATAGGGGCAATGGGAGGCATGGGCAATGCGATCATGATGCGTTGGATTTTTATGCAGTTGCGGCACTGATTGGCCTTCGGAAAACCAGGCATCCGCGCTTACACTCCCCTCCCCGTTTTCCACGCTGCTGCTCGGAGGCTCCTGTGACCCTCGAAGGCTATGACCTCGTCATGCTGGGAATCCTGGCCGTTGCGGCCTTGCTCGGCTATTTCAAGGGCATGGTCTGGCAGCTGGCCTGGATTGCCGGCATCGCGGCGAGTTCGTACGTGTCTTTTCGATTTGGTGCGCAACTGGCGCCCTATTTCGGCCAGCAGGCGCCCTGGAACCGTTTTGCGGCGATGCTTGCCCTCTACGCGGCCACGTCGATCGGCGTGTGGCTCGTGTTCCGAGTGATCGCGGGCGCGATCAATGCCGTTCACCTTTCGGCGTTCGACCACCAGTTGGGCCTGCTGCTCGGTCTCGCCAAGGGCGCGCTGCTCTGCGTGGTGATCACGTTCTTCGCGGTCACGCTCGCCCCGGCCTATCGCGACCAGATCGTCGGCAGCCGCAGCGGAAGACTCGTCGCCGACCTGATCGTGCGGGCCGACACCTATCTGCCGAAGGAAGTGCACGACACTGTCGAGCCGTTCGTGCGGCAGTTCGAGCAGCAGTTCCAGCAGCCCCTTGGTGGCCAGGGAGCGGCCCAAGGCGGATTCGCTCCGGCTCCCGTCGCCGGCCAGCCGTCGCCACTGAAGGCGATGCTCGAGGGGGTGCAATCGGCGGCGGCTTGGGCGGGCGCGGAGCAGGGGGGGCAGGGGGTGCAGCCGGCCGGCGGCCCGCTGCCGGCCGGATCCGCCTGGTTCGTACCGAGCGGTCAGCCGCCAGCCGCGGCGCCCGTCGCAGCGCCGAGCCGATCGACCGGCAGCCGATTCTCAGCGCCGCCACAGCCGTTTCCTGTGGGATCCCAGTCGCCGCTTCCGGTACGCTAGCTGTTCGTGGAAAAAGCCGTCCCTCGGTCATCGCATCCGGCGATCCGGCTCGTCGAGCTTTCGGCTGTTCGCTTGCATCCCGCTATGCAGTAGCGGACAGGGGGAGCGGGGAGGCGTTTGAGCCTGGAATCCAGCCACGAAACGCCAAAGTCCGGAACCGGACATAAGAGACATTATCGGACGTTGGGG
>JBIIOK010000065.1:0-13965 GCA_044336985.1 Pirellulales bacterium
AGTAGCGGTCGTGCGTCACAGCCACGACGGTGCCCGTGTACTCGGCCAGATGCCGCTCGAGCCAGTCGACGCTCTCGGCGTCGAGGTGATTCGTCGGCTCGTCGAGGAGGAGCAGGTCGGGCTTCTCGAGGAGCAGCTTGCAGAGGGCCACGCGGCGGCGCTCGCCACCGGAGAGATTCGTCACGGCCCAGTCAGCCGGCGGCAGGTTCATCGCGTCCATCGCGATCTCCACCTGCCGGTCGAGATCCCAGAGATTCTTGGCGTCGATCTCGTCCTGCACCGTCGCCTGCTCCGCGAGGAGCTTCTCCATCTCCTTGTCGTCGAGCGGCTCACCGAGGCGGGCGTTGATCTCCTCGAATCGACGCAGCACGGCGCGGGAGTGGTCGACCGCATCCATCACGTTCTCGAAAACGGTCTTCTGCGGATCGAGCTGCGGCTCCTGCTGGAGATAGCCGACGGAGTAGCCGTCGGCCAGCCGGGCTTCGCCGTCATACTCCCTGTCGATCCCCGCCATGATCTTCATGAGCGTGCTCTTGCCGGCGCCGTTGCGGCCGAGCAGCCCGATCTTCGCGCCGGGATAAAACGCGAGATTGATGTTCTTGAGCAGCTCGCGCTGGCCGAACTTCTTGTTGAGTTCGGTGATCTGGTAGATGAACGCGGGACCCATTCGACTGTTGCACTCCGTGCGCGGAAGGAAAAACGTGGTGTCGCCAAACGGGCGGACTCGGGAAGCGATCCCGGTTCGGACGCCGCGGCGCCTCGTTGCAGAGGGTGCCGGCTTGGTCTACGATTCCGCTGACTGCGACACAAAACAGTATACAGGAGCCGTGCCACATGGCTGAGTACGCCCATCCCGAAGTGCTGGTTTCCACCGAATGGGTGGCGGGACACCTGAACGACCCGAACGTCCGGATCGTGGAGTCCGACGAGGACCGGGCGCTCTACGTGCAGGGGCATGTCCCCGGCGCCGTGGAGATCGATTGGATCACCGACCTGCAAGACGCCACCTGCCGCGACTACATCGACAAGTCGGCCTTCGAGCGGCTCTGCGCCGAACGGGGCATCTCCAACGACACGACGGTCGTCTTCTACGGCGACAAAAACAACTGGTGGGCCTGCTACGCCTTCTGGGTCTTCAAGCTCTACGGCCACAAAGACTGCCGGATCATGAACGGCGGCCGGAAGCGCTGGGAGCTCGACGGCCGGGCCTGGTCGAACGACCGCGTGAGCCACCCGCGGGCGCACTACACCGCATCCGAGCAGGACGGCTCGATCCGGGCCCTTCGCGACGAGGTGCTCAGGCACCAGAAGGCCGGCAAGCAGCTGCTGGACGTGCGCAGCCCCGAGGAATACCGCGGCGAGCGGATGCACATGCCCGACTACCCCAACGAGGGCGCCGTCCGCGGCGGCCACGTCCCCGGGGCGGTGAATGTGCCGTGGCCGATGAATTGCAACGACGACGGCACGTTCAAGACCGTGAAGGAGCTCGAGAAGCTCTACATCAAGGAGCTGAAGATGAAGCGGCGGTCGCCCACGATCGCCTACTGCCGGATCGGCGAGCGGTCGAGCCTCACGTGGTTCGTGCTCACGTATCTGCTCGGCTTCGGCAACGTGAAGAACTACGACGGCTCCTGGCTCGAGTGGGGCAACTGCGTCCGCGTGCCGATCGTGAAGGGCGCCGCGCCGGGCGGTCCGGCACAGGCATCCGCTGCCGCCGCTACCCACGCCTGACCCGCTCACGGTGCCACTGCCCATGACGAGCGTCCGCGAGCAGCTCGACGCGATCATCGACGAATTCTCCGATCTCGACAGCCGCGAGAAACTGGAATTGCTCGTCGATTTCGCCAACGGCCTGCCGCCGCTCCCGCCGGAATACGAGGCCCGCAAGGCGACGGAAGACCGCCGCGTGCACGAGTGCCAGACGCCGGTCTTCCTCTGGATGGAATCGGCCGACGGCGCCGCGAAACTCGTCGCCGAAGTGGCCCCGGAGGCGCCCACCGTGAAGGGCTTCGTGGCGATCCTCGCCGAGGCGATCAACGGCCGGCCGGCGGCCGACGTGGCGGGGATCTCCGACGACGTGCTCGAGCGGATGGGCCTCGCCGACGTGCTCGGCATCCTCCGCGCCCGCGGGCTGCGGTCGATCGTGGCCCGCGTGAAGCGGGGCTTCGCCGAAATGGCCAGACCATAAGCAGGGAGCAGGCTGTGACAGCACGCATCGTGGCGGGGATCGACCTGGGTGGCACTGCCGTCAACTACACGTTCCTCGACGAGCGCGGGCAGTTTCTCATCGATGGCCTGTGCGAGCATCCGGCCCGGAGTGTCGAGGGGCCCGATGTCTGCCTCGCGCAGATCGCCGATGGCCTGGCAATCGCGGCCGGAAAGGCCGGCGTGAAGCAGGCCAACATCGTCGCCTTTGGCCTCGATACCCCGGGCCCCGCAAGCGCTTCCGGCGTGCTCAGCCGCCGAGGCTCGACCAACTTCGTCCACCCGCAGTGGGCTGGCTACGACATCCGCGCCGGCCTCGAACGCAAGCTCGAACTGCCCGTCACCTACCTCAACGACGGCAACGCGGCAGCCCTGTGGGGCCACGTCTCGCTCTTCGGCTCGGAGAACTCCGCGACGAGCGTGTCGGCGATCGTCGGCACGGGGCTCGGCGGCGGAGTGATCACCGGCGGCAGTGCCGTGGTCGGCAGGAACGGCTTCGGCGGCGAACTGGGCCACGTGCTCATTCCGTTCGCCCTGATCCGCGGCATCGAGGGCCTCGCGCCCCGCTGTAACTGCGGCCGCACGGGCGACCTCGAATCACTCTGTTCGCTGACGGCGATCCGGCAGTCGCTCCTGCCGCACTTCCTGCGGAAGCAGCCTGACCACCCGCTGGCAAAGCAGGAGATCGGCACCGCCGCGAAACTGGTCCGCGGCCTCGCCGAGCAGGGGGATCCGCTCTGCCGCGAGATCTTCCGCGTGCAGGCCCACGCGCTCGGCCTCTTTTTCGACGAGATGATCAACGTCTTCGACCCCGACGCCCTCATCGTCGGCGGCGGTGCGGTCGAGACCGGCCCGGAGTTTCGCCGCTGGTTCCTCGACGAGATCCGCGCGGGCATGCCCGCGCAGCGCGAGGAGCAGGCCGACATCCCGCTGCACGTGATCCCCAATGGGGATACGGCGGGCGCCCGCGGTGCGGCCCTCGACGCCGCGAAATACGTCCGCGCGCGCAATCTCTAAATGAGAGCTCGTTTCGGGTTCGCGTCCCTCCCGGCTCGACACACGAGCCGGGGGTCGGTGGAAATCGAGGCGAGTTGGCGTATCCTCGCCTCCGAAGCCGAGGTTTTCACCGACCCCCGGCGGTAGAGATCCGCTTGCGGAGCAAGCGGTCTACTTCAGAATCGGCAGGGCCGGCAATCCGTTGGGCTGCAGCCTTGGCTCCGCCGCGGTCAGCGGCGGCAGATCCACAAGCGGCTTGCCGCGGGGCGGCCCGAAGAGCATCAGCCGCGCCGTGGCCAAAAGCCCTCCGAGCGAACCGAACGTCGCCTCCACGGCCGCCGGCTCATAGCCGCAGTGCACCATGCAGTCCTGGCACTTCGCGTTGCCGCTCGATCGGCCGTAGGCATCCCAGTCGGTCCCCTCCATCAGCTCGCGAAACGTCTTCGCATAGCCTTCGTCGAGGAGATAGCAGGGACGCTGCCAACCGAAGAGATTGTAGGTGGGCGTGCCCCAGGGGCGGCATTCGAGATCCCAGGCGCCTTTCAAAAACTCGAGGAACACCGGCGACTGGTTGAACTTCCAGCGGGACGGGGCGTTGTCGAGGATCCGCCGGAAGAGTGACTGGCTCCGCTCGCGGCGGAGGAAGTGCTCCTGGTCGGGCGCCTTCGAATAGGAATAGCCCGGGGAGATCATCATCCCCTCGACGCCGAGCGCCATCACTTCGTCGAAAAACCTCCGATACCGCTCAGGATTGGCGTCGGTGAAGAGCGTGGAATTGGTCGTGACGCGGAAGCCGGCCTTGCGGGCGGCTCGGATCGCCGAAACGGCCATGTCGAACACGCCCTCGCGGCAGACGGCGTGGTCGTGCTCCTCCCGCGGTCCGTCGAGATGCACGGAAAACGCGAGGTAGGGGGAAGGGGTGAAGTGCGGCAGCATCTCCTCCAGCTTGATCGCGTTGGTGCAGAGGTACAGATACCGCTTGCGCGCCACGATCCCGGCCACGATCTGCTCGATCTGCGGATGGAGCAGCGGCTCGCCGCCGGGAATGGAGACGATCGGCGCGCCGCACTCGTCCACGGCGGCGAAGCACTGCTCGGGCGTGAGGTGCGACCGCAGGATCTCGGTGGGATGCTGGATCTTGCCGCAGCCGCCACAGGCGAGATTGCACCGAAAGAGCGGCTCGAGCATGAGCACGAGCGGATACCGCGCATTGCCGCGAAGCTGCTGCACGGCGACGTGCCGCAGCACCGAAATCATCTGTCCGACTGGCACGCTCATGCGACTCGCTCCCGCGGCAGAGTATCCGCCGGTTGTGCCGCCTCGCGCTGCGCCGAGCACCAGCGGGCCAGCGCCATCAGCGGAAAGTAGATCGGATAATAGTGGTACCGCAGGTAAAACACCTTCGGGAAGCCGGTGCCGGTGAACTCGGGCTCGAGCCACCCGCCGTCGGATTCCTGACGGCCGACGAGCCACTGCACGGCCCGGCGAGCGGCGCGTGAATCGTGGCGACCGGCGGCCACGAGCCCGGCCAACGCCCAGGCGGTCTGCGAGGCCGTGGGCGGCCCCTTGCCGGCCAGGCGATCGTCGGCATAGCTCTCGGGCGTCTCGCCCCAGCCACCGCAGCCCTGCTGGTGGGCAACGAGCCAGTCGGCGGCCGCGGCCACGGCCGGATCGTCGGCCGACAGGCCCACCAACCGCAGGCCCTCGATCGCCTGCCAGGTGCCATAGACGTAGTTGATACCCCAGCGGCCATACCACGAGCCATCGGCCCGCTGCTGGTCGCGAAGGTATTGGATGGCCCGATCCACCGATGGATGGCCGACCCGCAGGCCGAGCTTGCCGAAGGCCTCGAGTACGCGGCCGGCGAGATCGGGCGAACTGGGATCGATCATCGCGTTGTGGTCGGCGAATGGCACCTTGCAGAGCAACTCGCAATTGTTGTCGCGGTCAAACGCCGCCCAGCCGCCGTCGCTGTTTTGCATGGCCTCCACCCAGGCCCGCGCCCGCGCCATCGCCGCGTCGACTCGGTCGAGCCGACGAGCCATCGCCGCATCGGCCGGCTGCGACTCGGCCACCGATGCCCGCCAGGTCGAAAGCGCAATCAACACCATCGCGGTGTCGTCGACATCGGGATAAAAGCGGTTGGCATACTGGAAGCACCAGCCCGATGGCGCGACCTTGGCGGCGCTACGGGTCCAGTCGCCCCGGCCCCGCACCTCGTTGGCGAGAATCCAATCGACGGCATCGTCGAGGCGGCCGGCGGCGTCGCCGGCGGCCCTGGCGTCGGACAGGGCCCGCAGCGTGATCGCGGTATCCCAGACGGGCGAGCGGCAGGGCTCGACGCGGGTCGATCCATCCGGCTCGTTTTCCACCAGCCGCGAGAGCTGCCGCCAGCATTCCTGCACTTCCGGCGAGTCGTCGTCGCAGCCCATCGCCCGCAAGGCGACGATGCTCCAGACGATGGGCGGGAAGATCGCCCCAAGTCCGTCGCTGCCGTCGAACCGCTCGAGCATCCAACGACGGCATTCAGAAACCGCGCGGCTCCGCAGCGGCCGGATGCCAAACGCATCGCAGGCCTTCACGACGCGATCAACAACGCGGAAGAACCGCGCCCACGCATCATTGCCACCGGTGGCCGGCGGACCGCGGCGGAGATCCTCGGGCGAAAACAGCTCCGCGATGCCGCGCCCGGGCTCGAGACGACGAACCGGCTTGAACGCCCAGATGAGCGACAGCGGCACGATCATCGTCCGCGACCAGGCGGAAACGCGATCGAGGTTGATCGGCAGCCAACTGGGCAGGAGCACCATCTCGGGCGGCACCGCCGGACAGGCGTCGTAAGACATCTGCCCGAGGAGCGCGAGGTAGAAACGCGTGAAACTATTGACGGCCCAAGGGCCGCCGGCGGCCGCGATCGCCCGCCGCGCCCGCACGAGCGGCTCCGACTGCTTGTCATGGCCGAGGATCTTGAGCGCGAGATAGGCCTTCACGCTCGCGCTGACATCGACGGGGCCGCCCGGGTAGATCGCCCAGCCGCCACCGGGAAGCTGCTCGCGGAGGATCCGCTGCGCCGCTCCGGTCACGTGCGGCTCATCGAGCCTGCCCGCCCACGCCAGGATGAGGAGGTATTCGCTTTCGAGGATCGTGTCGCCCTCGAGAGGGCCGCGCCAATGGCCATCGGCGGCCTGCCGCTTCGCGAGCCAGTCGGCCGTGAGCCCGATCGCGTCAAGCACCGGCGCCAGCCTGTCTTGCCCTTGGGGATGGGCGAGGGCGGGGGCGACCAGATCGCGCACGATCGACTGCTTCTCGCGTGCTCCGGCTCCGATCACCGTCTGCACCACGCCAGACGAGGGAATGCCGGACACCGCGCCGGCAGGCCCCGCGGCCGAACGCGGCGGGGCCGATGTCGATCCTGTAGGTTTCATGGTTGCATCCATGCTCCAAGCCGACGGGCTCCTAGCCATGGGCCCGCTCAAAACAGACAGCCGGGAAGAATAGAGAAAGGCCGCGATAGCCGACAAGTGCGGGAGCGCGGCAACTTCCTGAAAAAACCAGCGGCACGCCGCAAGAAACCTGCGCAATCTTGATGCAGGGAAATCTGGGCAGACTCTAACGCGCGATGGCCACGGCTGCCGTCGGCAGAACAACGGCCACCCGCGTACCCTCGCCCGGCCGTGACTCGACGATCACGTGGCCGCCGCTGGCCTCGGCAAACCGCCATGCCTTCGAGAGCCCGAGCCCGGCACCGCGGCCCGCCTCTCGGCCGCTATAGAAAGGGTCAAACGCTCGCCGAAGCGAGGCTGCGTCCATGCCTTTCCCGTCGTCGGCGACGACGATCTCGCACCAGCCGTCGGCCGGCGCAGACGCCCCTGTCACCGTGCCCACCGACAGCGTCACCCGCCCTCCGTCATCGACGGCCTCGATCGCGTTGATCGCGATCGCCCGCACCGCCTCTTCGATCTGGCCACGGTCAACGTGGGCTGTCAACGGCGCAGGCGACGGGCTGTAATGCAACCGCACGCCGCGGCCGGCTGCGGCGGGCTGGATCGATTCGATCACGGCTGCCACGAGACCGCCCACATCCGTCTCCGCGGGCTGCGGCTTGGGCGGCCGGGCGAAGAGCATCAGGCCGCCGATCATGTCGCGGGCCCGAAACGATTGATCGACGATCGTGGCCAGCCGACGGCGGCGTTCGGCATCGCGTTCCTCGAGCAGGAGCGCCTGGGCGCGCGTGGCAATGTTGGCGAGGGGGTTGTTGATCTCGTGGCCGGCTCCGTAGGCCAGTTCGCGAAGCGCCTCGAGGCGGGCCTCGGCCAGCGCCTCGTCGAAACGCGTCGCCAGCCTTTCGTGCACGAGCATCCGCTCGACGGCCGCGGCCAACAGCTGGGCCTCGACGGCCGGCTCCACGGGCAGGGGAACCGGCGGCTCATCCGCAACGGAAACCCCTGCAGGGGGTGAACCTAGAACGAGCGCGACCGCAAGCCGGGCCAGGAGCGATTCACGCGGGGGCGAAGCGCCCAGCCGGGCCACTCCGGTCGAAATCGTGGCCGGCGGCGCATCACGTCGCGCCGCCGCGAGCCAGGCAGCGACGACTGAGTCACCGCCTGCGAGCGCCTGCCATGCCACGGCATCGTCGCCCCCCGCGAGCACGGCCCGCGTCAGGCCCAGACAGGCCTGACGCGGGACCGCGTACGCGATGGCAGGCGAACCAGCCGACTGCACCAGAAGCCAGGCACCGGAATCGTGCGACACCGTGACCGAACTCCCGGCAAACGCTTTGCGGACAGCTATCAGCCGGCGCGGGCGCGCCGGATCAGGAACCTGCGGCGACCGACTCGATGTCGAGGAGGCTGCAAATCCGATCGACGAGCACTTCGGCCTCGAACGGCTTCTGCAGGAACTCGTTGGCGCCAGACGCCTTCAAGTCTTCGATCTTGTCGGGCTCGCACATGCCTGAGATGCAGATGATCCGCACCTCGTCCATGGTCGAGTCGCTGCGAACACGCTGGCAGACTTCCTTGCCGTTGATATCGGGCAGCATGACGTCGAGCACGATCAGGTCAGGGCGATAATCCTTGACCATCATGCCGGCATCGAAGCCGTTGTTGACGCTGCGGGTCTCGAACCGGCCGTCCCGCTCGAGCACGTCGGTGATGAGCTCGACGAGATCCTGATCGTCGTCCACGACGAGGATCTTGCGGCGACCACTCTCGAGGGCATCGGTCGGGATGCCATTGTCACGCATGAACAGGAACAGCTGATCACGCGGAATCCGCCGGAACCGGCTGCCCGGAACCCGGAATCCCTTCAGCTGTCCGGAGTCGAAGCAGCGAATGATCGTCTGCTGACTCACCTTGCAAATCTTGGCGGCTTCGCCGGTTGTGTAAACGGTCTTCTGCATCTGCTTTACCACCCTCTCCCTAGCCGTGGTGCAGCTAGTCAAAACGGAATCCGGAAATGCCTTGTCCGCAAGGCAGCCCCGAACACCTAGGCCTCCTGGTTGCCATCGATGAACGTGAACTCGGCAAATGCCCCCGACTCGGGAGTCTCTGCCGATACCGTCCGGCGTCGCGATCCATGCCGACGCCATCCGGCAAGGCTCAAGCTTCGGGGGGAATGCGGAAGGAATCCTTTTCCTTCGACCGCTTCCCTGCTTGCCATCCTTGCCCGACACCCAACTCTACAGGCAGCTTGCGCAATGAGTCAATATCGATGCAGTCGCCGCAAACACCTTCACCGCAACGTCTTCGGTAAAAGCCCTGGAGCAGCAATTTCGAGCAATTCGACGGCGGGCCGCCCACCGAGCGAAATCTCGGCGACCCGGCCAAACGTGCGGGGGACGTCGGCCGCTGAAGCACCGAACAACCGGCGAAGATGCGGCCCCGGCACGACCTCGAGCAGGCCGACATCGTGCACGTCGCGAAGCAGGTTCGCATCGATCAGGATTCGTCCGAGCGGTGTCTTCGCCGCGAGAATGGCCTCGGCAGTGGAGCCGTCGACGACGCTCAGATCGATCCGCACGATCCCATGCTGCACGACCGCCCCCGATGCGTTCGTGAGCAGGATCTCCCGCATGTAGAGTCCGCGGTCCCCCGGTGCCGCGGGCGGCTCGACCCGCGTGGCCACCACCTCGAGGCCGACCAAACCGCCGCACAACCGCTCCATCACCACGGTCATGTGACTGCGATGGTCGAGGAGCTCGCGGTAGGGCTGGGGAAGATCGTCGGGCCGCATGGTCCGCAGCGTCCCGAAGCCGGCCGCTGCCTCCGGGAATGCCCGGATCAACTCCGCGGCCCGATCGACGGCATCTCGCTGTTGTTGCAAGGCGGCCATGCGATCTAAGGACGCGCGACAAATTGCGACGCAGCCTGCTCTGGCACCGCGAGATCGAGCAAAAACTCGAGCACTTCACGGAGCCTGCCAAGCCGGCACGAGGCCACGGCGGCCGCAGCCTGACGCCGCTCCTGATCGACGATCGCGGCGGCGCGGGTGAAGACGTCAGCCGCCTCGAAGAGCCGCCGCGCCTCGCCGATGGCTTCCGATACATCGCGTTCGGAAGCATCCGGGCCGCCGGCTCGCGCTGCGAGCGAGACGAGCCGCTCGATCGATTCGCTCGGCAGGCGCTCCAGCGCCAAGGCCCACATGAGCGTCGGCCGGCCGCCCAGCAGGTCGCCCGCCGCACGGCGGTTGTTTTCGAGGTCGCCCGCCCAGTCTTTCAGGTCGTTGAGCACCTGGAAGCCGGTGCCGACATGCCGCGCGTAGCGATCGACGGCAGCGGCCTCGGCCGGCTGCAGGCCTGCGAGCCGGATGCCCATCGCGACGGCCGCCTCGAAGGCCGGCGATGTCTTGAGTCCATACATCGTGAGCGATTCATCGGGCGACAGCCGCTTGTCGGCGGCATCGCGCCACCAGAGTTCGGCGCCCTGTCCCTGGGCGAGCTTCACGTGGGCGTCGGCAAGGATCGCCACGAGGTCGCGCTGACAGGCCGCGTCGGCGCCGGGCAGCGACGTCACGATCCGGTAGCCGAGGCCGAGCAGGTAGTCGCCGGCGTTGATCGCCGAGGGGATGCCCCGCTGCACGTGCATCGTCGGCTGCCCATACCGCATCTGGTCGTCGTCTTCGATATCGTCATGGACGAGCGACGCCTTGTGGAAGATCTCGATCGCCACGGCAGCCGCCTGCACCGCTTCGCGCGGCGCCGCGGCCAGTTGTGGCCGGTCGGCCCGCACGGCGTCATAGGCGGCCAGCGCGATGAATGGCCGCAGGAACTTCCCGCCACGGGCGAGGAAATCGCCCGACATCGAGGCCGCCGCAGCGAGCGGCTCGAATGCCTCGCCGACCGCGGCCGGCCCGCCAAAAGCCCCGGGCAATGAGAGCTTCGCTTCCAGTTCGACGAGCGCGGGCCGCGTGAAAAACTCGGCCGCCTCGCGGAGCAGGGGCAGATAGTCGCCCACCGGCACCGCCGCGCCGCCGGCCACGCCGAGCAGCCCGAGCACCCACTCCACGTCGATGGCAGAGGCTGCCGTGGCCTCTGCGCACGGCCTGCCCGCAGCCGACTCCCGCGCGGCCGGTTCATACGGCACCGCGGCGATCGGCAGCGAAAAGGCGGGGATCATGGCAAAGGCCTTCTCGAGGTGCTCGAGCTTCGCGACGCCGAGGATCCCGTCGTATTGTCCGGTGAGGAGCGATCCGATCGCCGAAACGGCGCGGCTCGTTGATTCGACCACCCAGCCGCTGTCGTGCGCCGCCGACCAGATCGTGCCGATCGCGCAGCTCGGACCGCAGACGCGGGGCATCGCCTCATCCCCATCCGGCCCCGCCGGCGCCACCGGGCAATCGGGGAGGAGGAGCAGCCGCCGGCCCGAGGCGCCAACGGCCAGCCGGTCGCGCCAGTGTTCCGAGACGATCGTCACCATCGTCCAGCCAACATGCTCGGGCCGTGCTCCCGCCCGCGATACGAGCGACTGGGCATGCGTCTTGAGCCCCGCCGCCGACTTGGCGGCCGGCGGCATGCCGCCGGATTTCCACGACGAGACGAGGTCCGACGCCATGGCCCGCAGCCGCTCGCGCAGGGCCTTTGAATCGGGGCAGGCAAGGCCCGCCGGGGTGAGCCCCGGCGCGGCGACGTCCGGCTTCGACGCCGAGCCCCGTGCTAGGAAGGATTGGGTCACGGAGAATGCTCTCGCGGGGCGTCTGGGGATCGTTTGAACGATAGCAAAGTCTAGGCGGGACGGGGAAAAGGTGTAGCGAACGCCGCCTGAGCGGCCGAAAGCGGCATCCGCCACAGGCCGCATTGCCTATTCGGGGGATGGCGCGAAGAAGCGGTGGAGCAGGGCATCGACCTGGAGCAGCCCGCGCCGCGAAAGCACCGGCCGCGGCGCGACGGAATCGAGAAAGCCCTCGTCGGCGAGCTGCCGCCACTCACCGGCCCACTCCGCGAGGGGATCGACGCCAAACTTGCGGCGGAGCCGCTCGATGTCGAGCGCGCCCTTCTTGAGCCCGAGCACGAGTTCCCGCACGAGCAATTCCCGCTTCGTCGGCACGAGCCCGCGGGCGATCGGCAGCCGTCCCGTCTCCACCGCGGAGAGGTAGTCGTCCCAGTGGGAAGCGTTTTGGTAGTGCAGGCCGGAAAGGTGGCCGAAGCTCGCCACGCCGAGCGCCACGAGGTCGCTCCCCTCCCAGAGCATGTCGCGGTAGCGGAAGTGCACACGCTCCGGATCGCGCACGAGCGTGTAGCCGCTCGAGATGGAATAGCCGCGCTCGACGAACCGGTCGAACGCCCAGCCCACCCACTCCCGCTTGGTCGGCCAGTCCGCCACGGCGGCGGGGGCGCCCGTCGCCTTGGCGTCGTGCACGAAGACGGTGTTGGCGGGCAGTTCCATCTGGTAGATGGTGACGCTGTCGGGCTCGAGCGCGAGCGTCTTCTCGACGGTGTGGCGCCACGACTCGGTCGTTTCCCCCACCATGCCGGCGATGAGGTCGATGTTCGTGCTCGGAAAGCCCGCCGCCTTGATCCAATCCCAGGCGCGGAGGATCTCCGCCGAGAGGTGGGCGCGGCCGTTGGCCTCGAGGATCGCATCGTCGAAGTTTTCGACGCCCAGCGAGATCCGCGTCATGCCGAGCGACTTGAGAGCCTGCACCTTCGGCTCCGAGAGCGTGCCCGGCTCGCACTCGAACGTCACTTCCTCGGCGTCGTCCCAGCCGAAGCTCCGGTGGAGCCCGTCCACCAGCCGCTCGAGCTGCTTCACGCTCAGGAATGAAGGAGTGCCGCCGCCGAAGTAGACGTAGCGTAGTTTCCGGCTCGAAACGGCCGGCTGGGCGGCGGCGAGCGCAGCCTCCGCGGCGAGCGCCTGCGAGTAGCGCTCCACGTCGGCGGCGGCGACGTCGGTGTAGACGCGGAAGTAGCAAAACTTGCACCGCTTCCGGCAGAAGGGCACGTGGAGATAGAGCCCCAGCGGCTCGGCGGTGGGGGGAGCCGCGAAGGCGGAGAGCACCGCGGGCACCGCATCGGCCGTCCACCGCGAAAACGGTGGATAGTTGGCGACGAAGTAACTGCCCGGCTCGGTGCTTGCGCTCATAGGCCGCGGGCGGCGAGGAGGTCGTCGAAGTCGCGAAGATGATAGGCCACCTTCGCCTTGTCGAGCACCCGGCAGAGGCCGCGAAGCGCGATGCCCATCCCGTCGGGGCCGCTCGTGCCGCCGAATTGGCCGCCGCCGCGGACGTGCGGCTCGAGGTCGAGGAACACGCCGGGAATGCCGCGGCGCTCGAGCTTCTTCGAGAGGCTCGGCAGCATCGTGCGGAGATCGGCGAGGATCCGCTCGTGACCGGCGGCTCCGAGATCGGCGGGCACGAAGTTGGCCAGCGCGTCTTCGTCGACATGCCTGCCCCGGGACTTCCCGGAGACCTTGCGGTAATCCTTGATGTGCACCCAGCCGAGGCCCGGCTTCATCGCCTCCCACTGCCGGTAGACCTCGGCGGTGGAGAAGCCCTGCACGATCAGGTTCGCGGCGTCGAACACGAGCACGAGGCCCGGATGGTTCACGCGGCGGTAAATCTCGGCGAGCAGTTCGCCGGTCTGGCCGACGAGATTGGCCTCCACCTCGAGGCCGAACGTGAGGTCGGAACGGTGGCAGGCCTCGGCGATCCGGCCGATCCGCTCGACGGCCTCCTCGAGATGATCCTCCGGCTTCGCCCCGCGCGGCGGATAGAAGGAGAAGCCGCGGATGAGCTTCGTCTCGAACGCATGGGCGAGCTCGCAGGCGCGGGCCACGTCCTGGGCGAGGTATTTCTTGAACGGCACGAACAGGTTCTTCGTGCCGTCGGGCTTGTCGACGAGCTTGATCTTGCCGATCGGTGAGGCGATCGAGGCCACGTTGAGGCCATATTCATCCTCGAGGTGCCGGATCTTCTGGATCTCCGGCAGCGTGAGCTTCATGACGTTCTTCACGCCCTTGCCGACGTCGATGAACCGCAGGCTGTAATACTCGAGGCCGATCGCGGCCAGCGCCGTGAACTGCTCGACGGCCGTGAGGTGAAAGGCCGATTCGTCGGCGAGCGCAGAGAGCAGGACGCGGGCGGACTGTGCCATGAGAGCGGGCCTTTCGTGACGGGAACGGTGCGGAACGCTAGCCCGCAGGCGGCAGGTGTTCGCCGGAGGGGTGCGAGACGACGATCCGGGAGGAGATGCCGCCGCGGGGCGTGAAATGGGCGACGAGCGTCATGCGGCGGGGCTCGAGGACGGCGACGAGGTCGTCGAGGATGGTG
>JBIIOK010000180.1:0-4178 GCA_044336985.1 Pirellulales bacterium
CGCGCGGGGCTCTCTTCCGACGAGGCGCCCTTGATCGCGTTGCGGTTTTTCGATGAGAAGCGGAGCCGCTCGGCGGAATCGCGGATCGGTCCCTGGACCGGGACGTTTCCCTGGAAGCCTGTCAGCGGGGCAGTGCCCGTTCCGACCTGGGCCCGGGAGGCGATCCTGCAGGTGGGGCTGCGAGGCAGCACCGGCCGGCTCGAGGTTGACGAAGTGGCCGTGAAAGCCCAGGAAATCAGGGCCAAGGCACGCTAGGCCCCCCCTTTCGAGAGGGCATCGCCAGCAAACTCATCCCATTCGGCACAAAGTCCTTGCTTTACCCAAACATCGGACTAATCTTTGGCTTCACAGGAATTCGTCTTCGCTGAAACCGGTTCGGCTCTCGTCGGATTCCTCTGCGAAAAACTGTCACTGGAGCATTGACTGAGATGATGGCGCATCGTCGCGGGTTTACTGTCGCTGGAGTGGTCACTTTTCTCGCCGTCGCGGCTGTTGCCTGCGACGCGCACGCCGGCTGGAACCACCGCTATCGCGGCGCCTATGGCTCGGCCGGTTCGTCCGGCGGGTCTTCCGGTGGATCGTCGGGCGGTTCGTCCGGCGGCTCTTCGGGCGGCTCCTCCGGCGGCTATGCCTATGTCGGTTCGGCCGGCTCGTCGGGTGGTTCTTCGGGCGGTTCCTCGGGCGGCAGCTACGGCAGCCACGGCTCGTATGGCAGCTGGGGCTCGCACCATGCCCACCGCAAGGCGATGCGTGCCTACCGTCATAGCTCGCATGGTGGCTCGTCGGGCGGTTCGTCCGGCGGTTCCTCGGGCGGCTCTTCCGGTGGTTCGTCGGGCGGCAGCTACGCGGGCGGTTCGTACGGTGGCGGCTCCTATGGCTCGTACGGTGGCTACTCGTCGCCCGCCGCCTACACCAGCGGCTATTCATCGGGCTATTCGTCCATCTCGGGCATGTCGAGCAGCATGCCGGTCGAGTCGTATCGAGTGATCGATGCCGCTCCGTCCGCCAGCGGTGTGAGCGGGGGCGAGGTCATCGCCACGCCGCAGCCCGCCGCGACCGATTCGACGATGGCGATCCCGGCCGATGCCGCGATGCTCGTCGTCGAGCTTCCGGCCGACGCCAAGATCTTCGTCAACGGGTCAAAGACCGCCGCCACCGGCAGCGTCCGCCGCTTCCTGTCGCGGGGCCTCGCCGACGGCAAGACCTACGAGTATGTCGTGCGGATGGTGGTCGATCGCGATGGTGTCGCCAGCGAGGAGACGAAGATCGTCTCGCTCTCGGCCGGCAGCCGGAAGAGCGTCGCCTTCGCCGACGAGGCCGTGGCCCGGAAGGCGGCCGCCAAGACCTCGCTGACGCTGCACGTGCCCGCCGATGCCAAGGTTTGGCTCGCCGGCAACGAGACCTCGTCGCGTGGGGCGACCCGCCTCTTCGAGACCTCGTCGCTGCGTGACGGCCAGACGTGGAGCAACTACGAGATCCGCGTGACGACCGTCGTCGACGGCCGCGAGCGGATCGTGTCGAAGACGATCGACCTCGCCGCCGGCAGTGCGGTCGAGTTCGAACTCGGTGCGGACGGCGCGCTGACCGCGGTCGCGCGGACGGCGCCGACCGACGCGACGGCCTCGATCCGGTAGTCCCCCCGGAAAGAGCAGTCGAAGGCTGAACCATGGCTCCCGCGCGGCACCCGCCGCGCGGGAGCTTTTTTTGGTCCGTGGTAGAGTAGCCATCACGATGGCCCCCTCTCCCCACCATCCCCTGAAACCTTCCGCCGCAGCCATCGGCTGGTCTCCCGCCGCGCGGACGCTCGTGTCGGTGGGACTGGTCGTCTATCTGGCGGCCGTCGTGGCCCCGCCGCTGGCCGGTCCGCCGCCGGCCAGCGACCTGGCCGGCCTGCTGATCCAGCCGCTGCGGCCACTCGTCGGCGGCCTCTACCTCGGCCATGGCTACCGGTTCTTCGCGCCCGACCCGGGCCCGGGCCACTCCATCCGCTGGAAGCTGACCCGCCGCGACGGCTCGACGCTCGCGGGCACGATCCCCGACGCCGCGACCGACCGGCCGCGGCTCCTCTACCATCGGCGGTTCATGATCCCCGAGAAGATCGCCGCCCTCGTGCCGCCCCCCGACGCGCCCGAGGAATCTCGTCGCGACGCAAAGCGAGACTGGCAGCCGCTGGTGAAGGGAATCGCCGGGCAATTGCTCGAGCGGCATGGCGGCGAGCGGGTCGAGCTCGAGATGGTGGAGCACTACCTGCCCGCGCCCGAGGAGGCGATCCGCGCCCGCGCCGGCGACACCACGGGCATGGACGACCTCGTCATTCCGCTCGGAACCTACGCCCGCGTCTCGGGAGATCGCCCATGAGCACGGCCGAAACAAGAGCCGCCATGATGGGGCAGGGGAGTGCGGCAGAGCAGGGGGACCATCGTCGTCAGAGCTGGCTTGCCGAGTGGTTGGCGGCCTGGAATGAGTTTTGGTTTACCCCCTCCGATCCGCTGCCGCTCGCCGTCATCCGCATCGCCGCAGGAATGCTCTTCATCTGGGCGAGCATCGTCTGGCTCGCCGACGCCGACGCCTTCTTCGGCGCGGCCGGCTGGATGCCCCCCGAAGAGGTCTGGCGAATGAACGACCAACCCTGGCAATGGAGCTGGTATTTCGCGGCGCCATCGCCAGGTGGCGTGAAGGCGCTGGCGCTGGTGGCGCTCGTGGCGGCGATCCTGCTCACGCTCGGGCTCTTCACGCGGACGGCGGCGATCGTCTCGCTGGCCGGGCTCGTGAGCGCCGCCAACCGCGCGCCGCTCAACGTCTTCGGTTTCGACGACGTTCTCGGGATGCTCCTGATCGGGCTCGTGGTGGGGCCGGCCGGCGCGACGCTCTCCATCGACAGCCTGCTCGGCCGGGGGCAGGGCAGGGCGGCGCCCTCGGTGGCCGCCACGATCGCCCTGCGCCTGATCCAGGTGCATCTCTGCGTGATCTATTTCTTCTCGGGCTGCGGCAAACTCCTGGGGGCGAGCTGGTGGGAGGGGACGGCCCTCTGGGGCGCGGCCGCCAATGGGCAGTACCGCACACTCGACCTCACCTGGCTGGCGGCGCACCCGCTTGCGGTCAATCTGATCACGCTGGCCACGCTCTTCTGGGAAGTGTCGTATCCCGCGCTCGTCTGGCCGCGGCTCACGCGGCGGCTCGTGCTGGCGATGGCCGTGCTCGTCCATTTGGGCATCGGCCTGTCGATGGGCATGATGGAGTTTGGGCTGGCGATGATCGCCGCCAACCTGGCCTTCGTTCCCGCTCAGACGTTTCGCGGGCAGCGCGAAGGTTTCGCATGACGCGGACGATCTGCCTGCGGCTGGCCTACGAGGGCACGCGCTACTCGGGCTGGCAGGCCCAGCCCGGTCGGATCACGGTGCAGGGGATGCTCGCCGAGGCGATCCGTGGCGTGAGCGGCGAGGAACTTCGGCCGCGCGGCTCGAGCCGCACCGACGCCGGAGTGCACGCGCTCGATCAGGTGGTGGCGTTCACGACGGAGAGCCTGCTCGAGCCGGCCGTCTGGGTGCGGGCGATCAACGCGAAACTGCCCCCCGACATCACCGTGCTTTCCGGACGCGAAGTTGCCGCCGATTTCTCCCCTACGCGGGCCGCCGTGCGGAAGCGGTATCGCTATCGGATCCACGACGCCCCATGGCGGCCCGTGCTTAAGCGCCACCTCGTCTGGCGGTGGAAGACGCGTCTCGACTGCCCGGCGATGCAGGCCGCCGCGACGGCCCTCGTGGGCGAGCACGATTTCACCAGTTTCGAAACCACCCCCTCCACACGCCTCTCGAAAGTGCGCACAATCCATTCGCTCTCGGTTTTCCGCCAGTCCGTTCCCGACGATGCGCCGGGGTCGGAATTGTGGATCGAGATCGAGGGGAACGGGTTTCTGCACAACATGGTGCGGATCATCGCGGGCTCGCTCGTGATGGTCGGCGCCGGGCGGCGGAAGGCCGACTGGCTCGCAGCGGCGCTCTCGGCGCGGAGTCGGGCCGCCGCCGGCCCGACGGCACCGCCCGAGGGACTCGTCCTGGTATCCACGCAACTCGAGATGGATCACGACACGGCACCATGGCAAAACTCCCCGAACAGCTCGGAACTCTGAAGCTCGTCACGCAACTCGGCCTCGGCCGCCAGTGCCAGATCTGGGAGGC
>JBIIOK010000181.1:0-4169 GCA_044336985.1 Pirellulales bacterium
AGGTGTTCAAGGACCTCGTCAAGTAGGACAGGCTTTAGCCTGTCTTCTTATCAACTCGCCCAACCCGGCTTTGGTTGCCCCGTACCCCGTCGCCGGACGCTCGCTGCGGACATCCTGTCCTTCGCTCGCTCGGTGCTGACTGCGCTAGCCAGAGCGCCTCCGCTTGCGGCATCCTGCCTGCGCTTGTCAGCAACGCCGGCGAGCGGGGTACGGGGCACCCAAAGCCTTCCCGCTCTAGTAGGACAGGCTTCAGCCTGTCTCGAGTGGTGACAGGCTGAAGCCTGTCCTACTTCAGACGCGGGAAGGCACGGGGCTGCCTGTGCCCTCTCGCGGGCGTTGCTGACCAGCTACGGAAGCCCGCAGCGCAAGCAAGGTCCATCCGCTCTCCACTTCGACCAGGTACGCTCCCACCCGCCCCACGAGAAACGCCCCAACTCTCCTCGCTCGCGCTGCGGGCTTCCGTGCCTTACGCAGCGAGCGTCCGGCGAGCGGGGTGCGGGTCACCCGAAGCCGGATTGGGCCCGTCAGGCTATGCGTCCGCGTACCGGACGACGAGCTCCTGTGCCTCGACCGGCGTGCCGGGCGTGACGAGCACCTCGGCGATCTTGCCGTCGCGGTCGGCGTAGACCGTCGTCTCCATCTTCATCGCCTCGAGCGACAGGAGCTTCTGCCCCTTCGTGATCGCGTCGCCCGGGCGGACGGCCACCGTCACGATCAGGCCCGGCATCGGCGCACCCACCTCGCGGGCGTCGCCGGCCACTGCCTTCGGGCGGCGCTGGACCTTCGCCTCGAGGCTCTTGTCGGCGATCGACACGCTGCGGGGCTGTCCGTTGAGCTCGAAGAACACCGTCCGCGTGCCGTCGGCATGCGGCTCGCCCACGGTGAGCAGGCGGATCACGAGCGTCTTGCCCTCCTCGATGCTCACGGCCAGTTCCTCGCCGGGCTTCGGCCCCTCGAGGAAGGCGGGCGTCGGCAGCACGCTCACGTCGCCAAACCGCGACTGGTGCTGCGCGAAGTCCTGGAAGACCCGCGGATAGAGCAGCCAGGAGAGGACCTCCTTCGGGGATGCCATGCGGCCGAGAATCTCGGCGGTCTTCTTCTCGGCGGCATTGAAGTCGGCGGGCGGCATCGATTCGCCGGGGCGACCGGAGACGGTCTCGCCGCCGCGCACGATCCGCTTGACCACTTCGGGCGGGAAGCCGCCCGGCGGCTGCCCCATCCGGCCCGCGACGAGGTCGAGCACCGATTCGGGGAAGGCCAGCTCGCGCGAGTCGGCGAGCAGGTCGGAGGCCTGCATGCCGTTCGTCACGAGCAAGAGCGCGAGGTCGCCCACAGCCTTGCTCGTGGGCGTCACCTTCACGATGTCGCCGAGCAGCTGGTTGACGTCGGCGTAGGCGCGGCAGACCTCTTCCCAGCGGTCGCCGAGGCCGAGGGCCTTCGCCTGCTCGAGCAGGTTCGTGAACTGCCCGCCGGGCATCTCGTGGAGATAGAGATCGGCATCGGGTGACTTCATGCCGCACTCGAACGCCGTGTAGTGGTCGCGGACCGCCGCCCAATAGTGGGCCAGGTGCCGCAGCGGCTCGGGATCGAGCCCCGTATCGAGCGGCGTGTTGCGGGCCGCCTCGACGATGGCGTTGAGATTGGGCTGGCTCGTGAGGCCGGCGAACGGCGCCATCGCCGCATCGACGACGCTGGCGCCCGCCTCGGCCGCCGCCAGCGCGCTGGCCAGCGAAGCGCCCGAAGTGTCGTGGGTGTGGAAGTGGATCGGGATGCCGATTTCAGCACGCAGTGCCGCAACCAACTTCCCGGCCGCGAACGGCTTGCAGAGCCCGGCCATGTCCTTGATGGCGAGCATGTGGGCACCGAGCTTCTCGAGCTCCTTCGCGAGCTTGACGTAGTAGTCGAGCGAGTACTTTGGCCGCTTTGGATCGAGCACGTCGCCCGTGTAGCAGATCGTCGCCTCGCAGATCGCGCCGCTCTCGCGCACGGCGTCGATCGCCACCTTCATGTTCGGCACCCAGTTGAGCGGGTCGAACACGCGGAACACGTCGATGCCGGCCTCGGCCGACTCCTTCACGAAGGCCTGCACGACGTTGTCGGGATAGTTCGTATAGCCGACGGCGTTGCTCGCGCGCAGGAGCATCTGGAAGAGGACGTTGGGAATCCGTTCCCGCAGCAGGAGCAGACGGTCCCAGGGGCATTCCTTCAGGAACCGCATCGACGTGTCGAAGGTCGCGCCCCCCCACATCTCGAGCGAGAAGAGGCCGGAGGCCATGCGGGCATAGGCGTCGGCCACTTCGAGCATGTCGTAGGTGCGCATGCGCGTGGCGAGCAGCGACTGGTGCGCGTCGCGCATCGTCGTGTCGGTGATCATGAGCCGCTTCTGCTGACGGACCCAGGCCGCGAACTTCTCGGGGCCTAGTTCCTTGAGCCTGGTCCGGGTGCCGGCCGGCGGCGGCGCGAAGGCATCGAACTCGGGCAGCGGGGCGGGGGTGCGCCGCACCGCGGCCGGCCGGCCCTTCACGAGCGGATTGCCGTTGACGATCACGTCGGCGAGGTATTCGAGCACCCGCGTGGCGCGGTCGCGCCGCACGGGGAAGTCGAAGAGAGCGGGCGTCTCATCGATGAACCGCGTGGTGCACTTGCCCGCGAGAAATTCCGGGTGCGTGACGAGGTTGATGAGGAAGGGAATGTTGGTCTTCACGCCGCGGACGCGGAATTCCTGCAGGCAGCGCTCGATGTGGCCGGCTGACTCGTCGAGGTTGAGCCCGCGGGCCGTCACCTTCACGAGCAGCGAGTCGAAGTAGGGCGTGACGACGGCGCCCGAGAACGCCGTGCCGGCATCGAGCCGGATGCCCATGCCGCTGGCGGAGCGGTAGGCCGTGATCCGGCCGTAGTCGGGGAGGAAACGGTTTTCTGGATCCTCGGTCGTGACGCGGCACTGGATCGCCGTGCCCATCGACTTGATCGCCGCCTGGTCGCCGAGCCCGATCTGTGGGTCGGAGAGCCGGTAGCCCTCGGCCACACGCAGCTGCCGCCGGACGATGTCGATCCCCGTGATCTCCTCCGTGACGGTGTGCTCGACCTGGATGCGCGGGTTGACCTCGATGAAGTAGAAGCGGCCGGTGTCGGCATCGACGAGGAACTCGACGGTGCCGGCGTTCTCGTATTTCGCCGTCCGGCCGATGGCGAGCGCCGCCTCGCAGATGTCGGCCCGCATGTTCGGGGCGAGGTTGGGCGCGGGGGCCACCTCCACCACCTTCTGGTGCCGCCGCTGCACCGAGCAATCTCGCTCGAAGAGATGCACGAGGCCGCCGTGGAGGTCGCCGAGCAATTGCACCTCGATGTGCCGTGCCCGCTGGATGAACTTTTCGACGAACACGCTCGCGCTGCCGAAGGCGGTCTTGCTTTCGCGCTGGGCGCTTTCGAGCGCGACGGCCAGCTCGTCTTCGCCATGCACCACCCGCATGCCGCGGCCGCCGCCGCCGTGGGCCGCCTTGAGGATCACCGGCCAGCCGAGTTCCTTGGCGATCTTGAGCGCGTCGTTGAAGCTCGCGACCGGCTTCGAACTGCCGGCGAGGATCGGCACGCCTGCCTGACGCGCAAGCTCGCGTGCGGCCGTCTTGTCGCCGAGCGTCTGGAGCAATTCCACCCGCGGGCCGACGAACGTGATGCCCGCCTTCTGGCAGGCGGCGGCAAACTCGGGATTCTCGGAGAGGAAGCCGTAGCCCGGGTGGATCGCATCGACGCCGTGCGCCTTCGCGAGGGCCACGATTCCCTCGATGTCGAGATACGAGCGGATCGGTTCGCCCGGCTTGCCCACGAGGTAGGCCTCGTCGGCCTTGAAGCGGTGGAGCGCGAAGCGGTCTTCGTGGGCGTAGATCGCGACCGTGCGGATGCCAAGTTCGTGCGCCGAACGGAATACGCGGATCGCGATCTCGCTGCGGTTGGCCACCAGCAGCTTCTTGATGGGGCGCATCACTATCCTTACCCTTCTCTGCCTGCCTTACGGAGAAACTTCGGGCCGGCAAAAAAGGCCCGACGAAGGCGTCAATCGTAGCCGGTCGTCGGGGGCAGAATAGAGGCCGGCGCAGCCTAGCCGAAAGAACGGGCCGCGGTCTCGTGGGCGTAGCTGGGCCGCAGGTAATCGGGCACGAGCGAATGCGGGT
>JBIIOK010000186.1:0-4025 GCA_044336985.1 Pirellulales bacterium
GACTGCACGATGCGGAGCGCCAAGCCCTCGGCGATCGCCGTCTTGCCGACGCCCGGCTCGCCGATCAGCACGGGATTGTTTTTCGTGCGGCGGGAGAGCACCTGGATCACGCGGCGGATCTCGGAATCTCGGCCGATCACCGGATCGAGCTTGCCCTGGCTGGCCCGCTTCACGAGGTCGATGCCGTATTTCTCGAGGGCCTGGAACTTCTCCTCGGGATTCTGGTCGGTCACCCGCGAGCTGCCGCGGACCGCCTGGAGGCCGGCCAAGAGCTCCTTCTCGCCGACGGCCGCCAGCTGCAGGACGTTTTTCGCCTTCGACGGCACCTTCACGAGCGCCAAGAGCAGATGGTCGGTCGAGACAAACTCGTCCTTCATCGTGTTGGCCTCGACCGTGGCCGTCTCGAAGACCTTGATGAGTTCCTGGTCGGGCTGCGGCTGCGCGCCGCCGCTCACCTTCGGCAGGTGCGAAAGCTCCGCCTCTGTGATCCGCTCGAGGTGGCCGCGATCGACGCCGATCTTCTCGAAGAGCGGACGGACAATCCCCTCCCGCTCCGCGACGAGCGCGTGGAGGAGGTGCACCGGGGTCACCTGCGGATTGCCGCGGCTGCCCGCGAGCTCCACCGCCCCCTGCACGGCCTCTTGGGCCTTGATCGTGAATTTGTCGAAACGGAATGGCATGGAACCTCCCCGTAGGACAGGCTTCAGCCTGTCGTCGAACGTGACAGGCTGAAGCCTGGCTTGCTTTGCGACAGGCTGAAGCCTGTCCTACTGACCGGCAGCGTCAGCTTTTGACTTCGAACTCGGCGTCGATCGCGTCGTCGGGGCCCTTGCCGGCGCCGGCCGCGGCTTCGGGGGCCGCGCCGCCGCGCTGGGCGGTCGCCTCGTACAAGACCTTCGAGAGCGCGTGGGCCGCCTGCTCGAGCGAACTGTGGGCCGACGTGATGGCGTCGACATCCTCGCCCTTCGCCACCTCGCGGGACTTGGCGATCGCCGCCTCGATCGGAGCCTTGTCGGAGGCCGACAGCTTGCCGTCGTTCTCCTTGATGAGCTTCTCCGTCTGGAAGCAGAGCGCCTCGGCGCGGTTGCGGGCCTCGGCCAGCCGCAGCTTCTGCTTGTCGGACTCGGCATTCTGCTCGGCGTCCTTCCGCATCCGCTCGATCTCGGCCTCGTTCAGTCCGCTCGATTGCTCGATCTTGACCGTCTGCTCCTTGTTGCTGCCGAGATCCTTGGCGCTCACCGACAGGATGCCGTTGGCATCGATGTCGAACTTCACCTCGATCTGCGGAGTGCCACGCGGAGCCGGCGGGATGCCCTCGAGGTTGAACTGCCCGAGGAGCCGGTTGTCTCGCGCCATCGGCCGCTCGCCCTGATAGACGCTCACCGTCACGGCCGTCTGGTTGTCGGCCGCGGTGCTGAAGACCTGCTTCCGCTCGGTCGGCACGGTGGTATTCCGCTCGACGAGCTTCGTGAACAGGCCGCCCTCCGTCTCGATGCCCAAGCTGAGCGGCGTCACGTCGAGCAGGAGGACGTCCTGCACGTCGCCGCCGAGCACGCCGCCCTGGATCGCCGCGCCGAGCGCCACGACCTCGTCGGGATTCACGCCCTTGTGGGACTCCTTCCCGAAGAGCTTCTTGACGAGCTCCTGCACCTTCGGGATGCGGGTCGAACCGCCGACGAGCACCACCTCGTCGATCTCCTTCGGATCGAGCTTGGCGTCCTTGAGCGCCTGCACCACCGGCCCGCGGCACCTCTCGATGAGCTGATCGCACATCTGCTCGAACTGCGCCCGCGTGATGGTGACCTGCAGGTGCTTGGGACCCGATGCATCGGCCGTGATGAACGGCAGGTTGATGTCGGTGCTCTGGGCGCTGGAGAGCTCCTTCTTGGCCTTTTCGCAGGCCTCCTGGAGCCGCTGCAGGGCCATCGTGTCTTTCCGCAGGTCGATCCCCTGCTCCTTCTGGAACTGGTCGGCCACGTAGTTGATGAGCGCCTGGTCGAAATCGTCGCCGCCGAGGTGCGTGTCGCCATTGGTGCTGATCACGCGGAAGACGCCATCAGCCACCTCGAGGACGGACACGTCGAACGTGCCGCCGCCGAGATCGAACACCACGATCTTTTCCTGGGCCTTCTTCTCGAGCCCGTAGGCGAGCGCGGCCGCCGTGGGCTCGTTGATGATCCGCATCACCTCGAGGCCCGCGATCTGGCCCGCGTCCTTCGTGGCCTGACGCTGGGCGTCGTTGAAGTAGGCCGGGACGGTGATCACCGCCTTGTTGACCTTGTGGCCGAGATAGGCTTCGGCCGATTCCTTGAGCGACCGCAGCACCTTCGCGGAGACTTCCGGAGGCGTGAACGTCTGGTCGCCCGCCTTCACCTTGACGTAGTCCTCGGGGCCGCCGACGACCTCGTAGGGCACCATCTTCTCTTCACCGGCCACCTCGTTGTGGCGGCGGCCCATGAACCGCTTGATCGAGTACATCGTCCGCTTGGGGTTGGTGACGGCCTGCCGGCGGGCGATGTCGCCCACGAGCGTCTCCCCCTTGTCGTTGAAGGCGACCACGCTCGGGGTGAGTCGATTGCCTTCCTTGTTGGCGATGACCTTGGGCTCCTTGCCCTCCATGACGGCCACCACGGAATTCGTGGTGCCGAGGTCGATGCCGATGATCTTTTCGCCCTGCTTGGTAGCCATGTGTTGTTTCCTCTTTCTCCGCCAGAATTGTCTGCCGTTCTCGCCAGCCCCGTAGAAAGCAAAGGCCGTGCCAGCGGTGCGCGGAACCCGCCTGCGGGGCGAACAAAGCCATATTTACGCTGGCTTTATTCAGGGTACAGTTGGCAGACGCGGTTTCCGCCGATTCCCGGGGCCATCCCCCGGCTGCCATTTTGGCCGCTTCCGCCGAACGACATGGCCAAACAGACCTCCAAGCCGTCGCCCGATGCCGCGAAACACGCGGGCCTATCCGGGCTCCGCGCGCAGATCGATCGGATCGATCGCGAGCTCGTCGAGCGGATGAATGAGCGGGCGAAACTTGCCGGACAGATCGGCCAGATCAAGAAGACCAACGGCCAGCAGACCTACGATCCCTCCCGCGAAGAGACGGTGCTTGAAAGGGTGGCGTCGTCGAACGTGGGCCCGCTCTCGAACGAGAGCCTGAAGGCCGTCTTCCGCGAGCTGATCTCGGGATCGAGGGCGATCGAGCAGCACCTCCGCGTGGCGCACCTCGGACCGGCGTGGACCTACAGCCACCTGGCCGCCCTGCACCGCTTCGGCACGTCCGTCGAATTCGTGCCGGTGGCGAGCATCTCCGCGGCCTTCGAGGAGGTGCATGCGGGCCATTCGCACTACGGGGTCGTGCCGCTCGAAAACTCGACCGACGGCCGCATCGCCGACACGCTCGACAATTTCTCGCGGCTGCCCGTGAAGATCTGCGCCGAGGTGCCGCTGCGGATCCACCACAACCTGCTCGCCAACTGCGATCGCTCGAGCATCCGCGAGGTCTACAGCCGGCCGCAGGCGCTCTCGCAATGCCGCAACTGGCTGGCCCGCCACCTGCCCGATGCGCGGCTCGTCGAGGTGACGAGCACGAGCGCCGCCGCCGAGACCGCGGCCAAGACACCCCACGCCGCCGCGATCGCCAGCCGCCAGGCGGGCGTGCACTACGGCCTCGACATCCTCGCCGAAGACATCGAAGACATTGCCGGCAACACGACACGCTTCGCCGTGATCGGCCATGCCGACTCGGGCCGCACCGGCAAGGACAAGACGTCGCTGATGTTCGAGATCGAGCACAAGCCCGGCGGCCTCGCCGACGCGCTGGCGATCCCGAAGAAGCAGAAGCTCAACCTCACGTGGATCGAGTCTTTTCCGCTGCCGGGCGAGGAACGCGGCTACGTCTTCTTCGTGGAGCTCGAAGGGCACCGCGACGATCTCCGCGTCCGCCGCGCGATCGCCGCCCTCGAAAAGCGGTGCAAGCGAGTGGTGATCCTCGGCTCCTACGCCCACGCCGCCGCGGTGGGGTAGGACAGGCT
>JBIIOK010000187.1:0-4019 GCA_044336985.1 Pirellulales bacterium
GCGCACGGAAGCCCGCAGCGCGAGCAAGGTCCATCCGCCCTCCACTCCAACCAGCGGCGCCCCACCCGCCCCGCGAGAAACGTCCCAACTCTCCTCGCTCGCGCGTCGGGCTTCCGAAGGACGATCCGTTCTAACGCTGCTTCAGGAGATCCCTGATCTCCGTCAGCAGTTCCTGATCCTTCGTCGGCGCCGGTGGGGCGGCCACCTCGGCGGCCTTGCTCTTCATGAGCCAGCCGAGGAACTTCACGATGAACACGAAGAGCGCTGCCGCCAGCAGCAGAAAGCTCACGATGTCGCCCAGGAACGCGCCGTAGGGGATCGTCTTCTCCCCGATCTTGATCGCCCATTCCTTGTAACTGGCGTCGCCCGGCATGATCACGCTCACCGTCGGCATGATGATGTTGTCGACGAGGCTCGACACGATCTTGCCGAACGCGCCGCCAATGATCACGCCGACGGCCAGATCGATGACATTGCCCTTGAACGCGAAGTTCTTGAACTCCTCGAAGAGCGAAAAGGCATGCTTGGTTGGAATGGGCACGGGCTACCTCCTTGTGGGTACGGTTGTTGTTTTTCAAAAACTGCGCCGGAACAATAACGCCGATCGGAAAGAACCGACAAGTCGCGTGCTCCCATCGGAGCGGCGTCGGCAAGGCCGTTGAACTCCCCAGGGACGTGATCTATGAGACCCGCATCTGCAATGACGCATTGGATTTGGAGCACGGCCGCCGCCCTGGCATTCGCCGTCACCGGCACTATTCCCTGCCGGGCACAGGCGACGGCCCTCTCGCCGCTCGAATCGGCGATCGTCCGCGAGTCGGAGGCGACCGTGAAGGCCTTCAATGCGGCCGACGCCGCGGCGCTCGGTGGCATGTTCCTCGAGAATGGCGAGCTCATCGACGAGAGCGGCGCGGCGCACGCCGGCAAGGCGGCGATCACGGAGCTCTTCAAGGGCTTCTTTGCGAAGTACCCGAAGTCGGTGCTCGAGATGCAGGTGACGTCGGTCCGCCCCGTCGGCGATGCGATCGCCGTCGAGGAGGGGGAGCGGCGGATCACCGCCGAAGATGGCGCATCGGCCGCCCAGGTGCGCTATGTGACGGTACGCTCGAAGCAGGGGGATCGCTGGCCGATCGCTTCGTACCGCGAGTTTGCCGACGATCCGATGCCCACACCGCAGGAGATGCTCCAAGGTGTCTCGTGGCTCGAGGGCGATTGGGTCGACGAGAGCCCCGAAGGCCGCACGACGATCTCGTTTCGCCGCAGCGAAGACGGCAACTTCCTCCTTGGCGATTACCACATCGCCCTGGCCGGACTCCCGGCGTCGAAGACCACGCAGCGGATCGGCTGGGATCCGGTGAACGGTCAGTTGCGGTCGTGGACGTTCGATTCCGATGGCGGCTTCAGCCAGGGTGAATGGACCGCGATCGAGAATGGCTGGGTGGTGAAGTCGGAGGCGACGATGCCTGACGGCACGACCGGCTCGGCCACCATGACGATCGCCGTGAAGGACGCCGACCACTTCGTCGTCCGTTCGAGCGACCGGATCGTCGGCGGCGTCGAGGAGCCCGATTTCGAGGTGACGATCGCCCGCAAGCCCCCCGTGCCAGGAGCGAAGAAGTAAATGTCACGCCGTAACGTCCTGTCGATCGTCGTCGCCGTCGCCGTTCTCGCTGCGCCCCTGCCGCAGCTGGCTCAGGCCCGGCCCAACGTCGGTCATGGCGGTGGTGGTCATGGCGGCATGGCCCGACCAGCCGGCGGTATGGCGCGGCCGAGCATGCCCAATGTCCAGCGTCCGCAGATGCAGCGGCCTGCGATGCAGCGTCCACAAATGCAGCTCCCCCAGGCGCAGCGCCCAAACATGAATCTCCAGCGGCCCAACATGCAAAGGCCGAACGTGAACATCCCTCGCCCTGGCATGCAGCGGCCAAACATCCCGCAGCGGCCGAGCCTCGGCAACGTTCAGCGGCCCGGCATGACGAGGCCCTCGCTGCCGACGGCCTCGACGAGGCCGGCACCGCGCCCGGGCCTTGGATCCTTGCGGCCCGCCGGTCCGAAGCCCGGCACCGGCATCGCCTCGCGACCGGCGCCAGCCCCCGGGCTGACACGACCAGCGCCTGGTCTTTCGCGTCCCACGACCAAGCCCGCGTTCCCCCGGCCGAATACTCAAAACAGGCCAAGCCTCGGTGGCGACCGGCCCACGCTCGGCAATGTTCAGCGGCCGACCACGCTCCCTGGCAGGCTGCCCAATCGCCCTGGCATCGGTGGCATCAATCGCCCTGAGATCGGCGATGGCAACATCGGCAGCGGCAATCTCGGGATTGGTAGCGGCAACATTGGTAGCGGCAACTGGGGAAACAACAACAACCTCAACAACATCAACGTCAACCGGCCCTCTGGTGGCAACTGGGGCGGCAACTGGAACGGCGGCGACTGGGGCTATCCCGGCTACGGCGGCGGCTACCACGGCGGCTGGGCCAACAACTGGAACAATGGCTACGTGAATCCGCATTACGGCGGCTGGTACAACGGCTGCTGGAGCGGCAACTACGGCTACGGCGGCGGCTGGTGGGCGCCGTTCGCGCTCGGCGCCGCCACCTGGGGCCTTGCCTCGACGATCGGCAACTGGGGCCTGGGTTACGGTTCGTTCGGCTACGGCGCGATGGGCTACCCCGGCGGCGCGTATGTGAATCCCTACTACTCCGGCATGTCGTCGGCGGTGGTCGCGTCGAGCCCCTACGACTATTCGCAGCCGGTCGTGGTCAACAACTACGTCACCAACGATGACGATCTAACCAACTCCACCGACGCCGATGGCGGCGCCGCCACGGCCGAGGCCGCGCCGGCGACGACCGAGTCTGATCGGGTGTTTGACGAAACGCTCGCGAAGTTCAAGGCGGGCGACTATGCGGCGGCGCTTTCCGGCTGCGACAAGGCGGTGAAGCTCGCGCCGAAGGATTCGGTGATCCACGAGGTGCGGGCGCTCTCGCTCTTCGCGCTTGGCCGGTACCCCGAGGCTGCCGCCACGCTCAACGCCGTGCTCGCCACCGCGCCGGGCATGGACTGGACCACGATGAGCGGCCTCTACGGCTCGGTCGACGCCTACACGACGCAGCTCCGCAAGCTCGAGGACTATTGCAAGGCCAACCCTGACAACGCCGCCGGCCACTTCGTGCTGGCCTACCACTACCTCGTCGGCGGCTATGCCGACATGGCGGCCGAGGCGCTGAAGGTGGTCGTGGCGAAGCAGCCGGGCGATGCCGTCGCCAAGCGGCTGCTCGACGCGATCACGCCGCCGAAGGAGGAGGCTGAGCCCGCCCCGAAGACCCCTGCCGAAGGCACGAGCGGCCCGGCGGCAGGTGGACCGGAGACAGACCTCGTGGGGACATGGAAGGCGGCGAGTGGGAAGGACGCGGTGATCCTCACGATCACGGAAGACTCGAAGTTCACCTGGAAGGCCATGCCCTCCGGCAAGCCCCCGGTAGAGCTTTCGGGCGACATCGCAACGGCCCCAGACGCCATCGCTCTGCAGAGCGAGAAGGCCGGGACGATGGCGGGGAAGGTCGTCTCGAAGGGGCCAGACGCCTTCGACTTCGCGTTGGCCGGCGCCCCCGCCGAAGCCAAGCCGATCGCCTTCCAACGGCAAAAGTAGACCGCTTCGTCAAAGTAGACCGCTTCGTCAAAGTAGACCGCTTCGTCCCGAAGCGGATCTGGATCCGCTTGCGGAGCAAGCGGTCTACCGGGCAAGCGGTCTACCGGGCAGCGGTCTACCGGGCCCTACAGGCCGAAAAACCGTCACGCTCCCGGAGGCAAACGGTTTTTCTGCCGAAAAATTGACGGCCGTCGAACCACCGGATAGGTCTGACCGTAGAAGCAGACATATCCCCGGAGCCGTCCCATGCGATTCAAGCCCCGCCAACACCGGTCGAAGATGTCTCGCCAGCGCGTGCTGCGCAAGGGCAGGGGGCTCACCGCCTGGGAAGCGCTCGGCCACCAAGTCACCGGCCTCGAGCAGCTCGAGG
>JBIIOK010000067.1:0-13499 GCA_044336985.1 Pirellulales bacterium
GTCACCGGCGCTGCTCGCCCGCCGGCTCGAACGGCTCGAGATGCGGGTGAAGCTGCTCGAGGAGGAAAACCGCGGCGGCATCGACCTCACCCGGTTCGATCCCAAGAACTTTCCCGAGACATGACCGTCGACGCCGAAACAATCTGGTCGGCCGCGATCGCGGCCGTGCGGCCCGAAACATTGCTCGCGGGCCTTGCGCTCCCGCTCGACGACGTGGACCGCATCGTCGTGGTCGGTGGCGGCAAGGCGGCGGCGGGCATGGCCGCGGGCGTCGAGGCGCTGCTCGGTATAGACGGGCTCGAGCGGCATCGCGTGACGGGGCTTGTGAGCGTGCCCGAGGGCTGCGGCCGGAAGCTCGACCGCATCGAGGTGCGCGAGACGCGGCCGCTCGCCGCCAACCTGCCGACGCCCGCGGTCGTCGAGGCCACGGAAGAGATGCTCGCGGCCTGCGCGCAGCTCGGCCCGCGGGATCTCGTGATCGCCGTCATCACCGGCGGCGGCTCGGCGCTCCTGGCGGCGCCGCGGCCCGGCATCACGCTCGACGACAAGATCGCCCTCACGAAGCGGCTCTCCGCCGCTGGTGTGTCGATCACCGAATTGAATGCGGCTCGGCGCCAGATGAGCCGCGTGAAGGGGGGCGGACTCGCGCGGGCCTGCGGCGCGGGCCGGCTGATCGCGGTCGTGCTTTCCGACGTGATCGGTGACGATCTCGACGTGATCTCTTCGGGGCCGTGCATGCCGCTCGAGCCGGGCACGGCCGGAGCATGGGTCACGCCCGCCGGCTGCCGCGTGGAGCATCGGATCGTGGGGAGCAATGCGACGGCCGTGGCGGCGGCCGAGCGCGCCGCGCGGTCGCTGGGCTACGAGATCGTGCCGACGGAAGTACCTGCGGAAGCCTCGGCGGAGGCGACGGGCCGGGCGCTCGCCGAGGAGGCGCTAGGGCTTGTGCGCACGGGCCGCGGCGATGGCCGGCCGCGGGCGATTCTTTCGGGGGGCGAGGCGACGGTGGTCGTGCCCGCGGATCATGGCCGTGGCGGCCGCAACCAGCAGACAGTGCTCGCGGCGGTCGAGGTGGTGATGCAGGATCGCGGCGGCTGGCCCGAGGGCCTCGTGATCGCGAGCGTGGGCACCGACGGCGAAGACGGCCCGACCGACGCGGCCGGGAGCTTCGCCGATGCACGCGTGGCGCGGGCGATCGCGGCCTCGTCGCTCGACATCGGCCGAGCGCTCGCCCGGTGCGATGCCTATCCGCTGCTGGAAGCCGCCGGCGGCCTCATCCGCACCGGCCCCACGGGCACCAACGTCGCCGACCTACGGCTGATTCTCACCCAGTAGGACAGGCTTCAGCCTGTCTCACGGACGAAAGCCTCCGTCGGGGATCCACGCCAACCAACCTCGCTCGCGCATCGGGCTTCCGTGTCTTACGAAAGCCCGCTGCGCAAGCAAGGTCCAAACGCTCCACATCCCGGGCCGGGTGCACACCGACGGCCCGGTGCCGGAGAAATCCGCGGCGATGACGGGATGGACGGCCGCGACCGACCATTGGCGGATCGAGGGGAGTTCCATAACCGCGGAGATCGCCGCCGGCGAAAAACTGGGCCAGCCGGTGGCAACGCCGTGGCGGCGTGGGTCGCGCGGATCGATCCGCCGCCGTCCGCACGACGGTCGACGTCGACATCCTGATCGACTGACGCGCAGCCCGGATGGTGATGGCACGCGTCATCCCCGAAGGATAGTCCGGCCAATGGCACTTCCTGAGCAGCTTCTCGATCTCATCGAGAAAAATCCTCGTCACCGCCGCGACGGGCTGCTCGCGGGCCGAGTGATCCTCGAGCCAGCCCTCGATCACCGTGCGGCGGTAGGCCTTGAAGGCGTCCCGGCCAAGGATACGGTCGGCCGCACGACGCCCCGCTCCGCCAGCGACAAGGGCCGCATCCGCAGCCGCACGATCCTGCCCGCGCCGGAATGAAGCGAACGCGATGGAGGTGATGCCGAGCCGGTGAGCAAAAATCTGCCGGGAGTCGGATCGTCGTCAACGGCTCGGCGCACGACGTCCCAGACCGGCGGGTGGTACTGCCATTCGTCGATCACCACCGGCGGCGAGGCCGCCGCAAGCCGGTGCAGGCCGATTTCCATTGAAAACAATAAAGCGTCACGTTATGGTTGTGCTATGAATCTGCGGAAGCTTGACGCGAAGAAGCAGGCCCTCGACCGACTGCGGCCGTTGTCATCGGAAGTCGCCCGCAGCCTCGAGGCGTGGTTTCGCGTCGAACTCACGTACACGAGCAACGCGCTCGAGGGCAACACGCTCTCCCGTCGGGAGACGGCGGTGGTGCTTGAAAAGGGGCTGACCGTCGGCGGCAAGAGCCTCAAGGAGCATCTCGAAGCGACGAACCACGCCCGGGCGATCGATTTCGTGCATGCGCTGGTGGCCGCGAAGAACCGCCGGGCCGTTTCCGAGCGCGACATTCTGCGGCTGCACGAGCTCGTGCTCGGGGGCATCGACGAGGCGAATGCGGGGCGGTATCGGGATGTCGCGGTGCGGATCGCCGGCTCCACCGTCGTGCTCCCGAATCCGCGGAAGGTTCCGGAGCTGATGGACCGATTCTGCGCCTGGCTGCGGGCGGGAGCTGATCTCCATCCCGTGGTTTTGGCCGGGGAGGCTCATTATCGGCTCGTGACCATTCATCCGTTCGTCGATGGCAACGGTCGCACTGCCCGCCTGCTCATGAACCTCCTCCTGCTCTTGCACGGGTATCCGCCCGCCATCATCCGGCCGCGCGATCGAGTGGCGTATCTCGGGGCGTTGGAGACGGCGCAGTTAGGCGGTTCGAAGGCCGCCTACGACAACCTCGTCGCCGGGGCGGTTGGCCGGTCGCTCGACATCTACCTCGAGGCCGGCGCCGCCCCGGCGGAACGGATGGTGTCGGGTGCAGGAGACGAGCGGCTCCTGAAGATCGGGCAGATCGCGAAGGCCGTCGGGGAGACCGTGTCCACCATCCGTCATTGGACAAAGCTCGGGCTGCTGAACGTCGCGCAGACAACCCCGGCCGGCTACCAGTTGTTCGCGGCCGAATCCATCGCCCGCTGCCGCCGGATTCAATCGCTCAAGGGCCGACGTCACACGCTGGCGGAAATCCGCACGGAACTCTCGTGAAAACGCCGCGGGCCGGGTTCCTTTGCAGGACCAGGTCTCGGGGAGAATCCCCGTGGACCCGGGCTACCCCGCTCAGATCTCCTCGAGCCCGGTCTTCGCGTCGCCGAACTCCGGGAGCCGGCGGCCTCATCCGCACCGGCCCCACAGGCACCAACGTCGCCGACCTGCGGCTCGTGCTCAAAAAGTAGGACAGGCTTCAGCCTGTCTCACGGACGAAAGCCTCCGTCGGGGATCCACGCCAACCCACCTCGCTCGCGCATCGGGCTTCCGTGTCTTACGAAAGCCCGCTGCGCAAGCAAGGTCCAAACGCTCTCCACCCCGTTCCGTTCACACGTCGCAGATGGCAACCGCTTCCGTGAGCCCGACGCTGGCCGCCGCCGTGGCGTAAAAAAACTCATCATCGCAAGCAAAAACATCATGGACGCGACCGTTGCAGCGGATTTATCGTAAGCGATGGAGTAGCCCGCCGATAAATCGGCACCACGGAGGCGTTCCCATGGCAGTCCTTGCGAGGCTTTTTGCGGGCCGTGCTTTGGCGATCGGCCTCGTCGTCCTGGCCGCGATCCCGGGCCGGGTGCACGCCGACGGCCCGGTGCCGGAGAAGTCCGCGGCGATGACGGGATGGACGGCCGCGACCGACCATTGGCGGATCGAGGGGAATTCCATCACCGCGGAGATCGCCGCCGGCGAAAAACTGGACCACAACGATTTTCTGTGGTGGGACGGCACGGTCGGCGACTTCGAGCTTTCGCTCGAATATCGGATCGAGGGGAATCCGTCGGCCAACTCGGGAATCCAGTTTCGCAGCGAGCGGCTGCCGGATGGCCACGCCAAGGGCTATCAGGCCGATCTCGACGATGGGAAGACGTGGCTCGGGCGGATTTACGACGAGCATGGCCGCGGGCTGCTCGTGGAGCGGGGCGTGCGACTGGCGATCGCACCCGACGGCCGCACGTGGGTCGACACGTTCGCCGCCCCCGACGCGATCGTCGGCGCCCTGAAGAAGAACGATTGGAACCGCTACCGCATCCGGGCCACCGGCCCGCACGTGACGGTGTGGGTGAACGACACGCTTGCCTCCGTGCTCGACGACCGCGACATGAAGCATGCGGAGCTCTCGGGGCGGATCGCACTGCAGCTGCATTCGGGCCCCGGTCCGGTGAAATTGCAGTTTCGCGACATCCGCCTGACGGACCTCGGAACGACGTCGGCGAACGCCGACCCGACCCCGACGACGAAACCGGATCTCCAGGCACCGCCTCGCGGTCGGGACACCGCCGCCGGGCCGGGGCATGCCTGGTCGAGCCCGGTGCTCTGGCACCTGGTCGACAACCGTCCCGTGAAGGCCGCCGGAAAGAATGCCGCGGCCACCAACGAGAAGGCCGCGGCGACCGTCGCCGGGATGAAGGTCACGCCCGGCTTCCGCGTGGACCTCGTCGCCGCCGAGCCCGACGTCCACCAGCCGATCGCGTTCGCGATCGACCCGCGCGGCCGGCTGTGGGTCGTCGAGGGGCACAGCTATCCCACCAAGCGGCCCGAAGGCCAGGGGCTCGACCGGATCGTGATCCTGGCCGACGGGGACGGCGACGGCACGTTCGAGACGCGGACGGTCTTCAAGGAAGGGTTGAATCTCGTGAGCGGCATCGAGCTGGGCTTCGGTGGCGTGTGGGTCGGCGCGGCACCGCACCTGCTCTTCATCGCGGATCGCGACGGCGACGACGTGCCCGATGGTGAGCCGGAGATCCTCCTCGACGGCTGGGGCTACCAAGACACCCACGAGACGCTCAACAGTTTCACCTGGGGCCCCGACGGCTGGCTCTACGGCTGCCACGGAGTGTTCACTTCGTCCACGGTCGGCCCGCCGGGCACGCCGCCCGAGAAGCGGCAGCGGATCAATGCCGGCATCTGGCGGTATCACCCGGTGCGAAAGCAGTTCGAGATCTTCGCCCACGGCGGCAGCAACCAGTGGGGCATCGACTTCTCGAGCGTGGGCGACGCCTTCATGACGCACTGCCGCAGTTTCCACGGCGGCGGCGGCACGACGCACATCATTCGCAACGGCCACTTCTGGAATCAGGCGAACAACGGCTATCCGGCCTTCATCTCCCGCGAAGCGCCGCCGTTCGCCCCCGCCCTGAAAAACTTCCTCCCCGCCGCGGCCCGCTATGACAGCGGCGAAGGGGGCGCCGGCAAGAAGGGCACCGACGCCGTCTACGGGGGCCACTCGCACGTGGGCACGATGGTCTATCTCGGCGACAACTGGCCGGAGATCTACCGCGACCACATCTTCACCCACAACCTCCACGGCCGGCAGATGAACCACCAGGAGGCCGTCCGCCAGGGAAGCGGCTACGAGGTGTTTCATGCAGGCTACGACATCCTGCACGTGCCGGACGAGACGTACGTGGCCGTCGACCTGCAGTATGGCCCGGATGGTTCGGTGTTCGTGATCGACTGGAGCGACAGGCAGCACTGCCACAATCCTGCCACGGAGATTTGGGATCGGACCAACGGGCGGCTCTATCGCGTGGCCTGGGCGGATTCGTTCCGGCCCGTCACGGTCGACCTGGCGGCGAAGACTGACGCAGAACTCGTCGCCCTGCACACGCATCGCAGCGAATGGTTCGTCCGCACGGCCCGCCGCCTCCTGCAGGAGCGGGCCGCGGCCGGAAAACTCGCTCACGCGGCGGTCGCGCCGCTCCGTGACATGGCCACGTCTCCCGACGCCGTGACGGCGCTCCGCGGCCTCTGGACGCTCCACGTGACGGGCAGCCTCGACGACGCGGCCCTCGCCCGGGCCTTCGCGCACCCCGAAGACCGCGTTCGCGGCTGGGCCGTCGCGCTCGCCACCGAGGCGCCGGGCACGCCGCGGATTCCGTCCGACCTGCTGCTGGCAGCGGCCGAGAAGGATCCTTCTTCGCTCGTCCGCCGCTCGCTGGCCTCCTCGCTGCCGGCGCTGCCGCCGGCCGATCGATGGACGATCGGCGCGGCGCTCGCCATGCACGGCGAGGATGCGAATGATCGCTTCCTGCCCAACCTGATCTGGAGCGGCATCGCCCCGCTTGTCGATGCCGACCTGCCCCGCGCCGCGGCGCTGGCCTCGTCCACGCCGATCGGGCCGCTCGCCGACTCGATCCACTGGTATCTCGGCCGCCTGCCGGAGGGACGGCGGCTGCTCGTCGCCGAAATCGCGAAGGCACCGTCCGCCAAGGCGGCGCGGCTGCTCGAGATCCTCGACTATAGCCTCGCGAACTCGGGCGCCGTGCCGCCGCCGGAGGGCTGGCAGGCGGTCGTCGCGCGGTTTGCCGACGGCAATCCGCACGCGACGGTCCGGCGGCTTTCGGGAGTGTTCGGGGATCCCGCCGTGCTGGCCGCGATGCGGGCCACGCTCGCCGACCGCACCAAGGCCCTCGCGGCCCGCAAGGAGGCCTTCGCCGTGCTTAATCGGGTCGGCGACAAGGAGGCGGTGCCGCTCTTCGTAACGCTGCTCGACGATCCCGAGTTTCGCTCCGCGGCGCTGCCGGTCGCGAGCCGGTCGACCGACCCGGCCGTGGCCTTGAAACTGTTCGCCGCCTATCCGTCGCTCAACGAGAAGGACCGTGGAGCGGTGGTCGCGACGCTCGCGAGCAGGCCGGTGTTCGCGCGGCCGTTGGTGGAGGCGATCGAGGCGAAGCGGTTTCCGAAGGACGGTGTCACCGCCGCCCAACTGCGTCAGCTCCGCAGCCTCGACGACGCGACGATCCGCGCCGCGCTCGACCGCGTGTATGGCAAGGTCAATGAATCCCCGGCGGCGGCCAAGGCCACGATGGCCCGGCTGAAGAAGGTCTGGCACGAGGCGCCGAAGTGGGCGATCGACCGCGGCCGCGGGCAGGCGGTGTTCACGAAGGCCTGCGCCAACTGCCACATGCACGGCGACGCGGGAGGCAAGCTCGGCCCCAACCTGACGGGCGCCTGGATGAACGGCCCCGACTACTTCGTGGAGAATCTCGTCGACCCCAACGCCGTCGTCGGCCCGGACTACCAGATGACGACGGTGCTCACCGACGACGGCCGATCGATCAACGGCGTCATCGCGGAAGAGACGCCGGAGTCGCTCGTGCTCCGCACACCCGAGGGGCCCGTGACGGTGCCGCTCGAGGACATCGACGAGCGAACCACTTCGGCCATATCGCTCATGCCGTCGGGGATCCTCGAGCATCTGCCGGAGGACGAGTTTCTCGCGCTTATCAAGTTCCTCACCACCAAACCCTGAATCGCATCCCAGGACCCCCTCCATGCCCTCGTCCACATCCCCGCAGCGAAAGATTCGCACCGCCATCGTCGGCCTCGGCTTCGGGGCCGAGTTCATTCCGATCCACCAGCGGCATCCGCACGTCCAACTCTTGGCCATCTGCCAGCGGTCGCAGGAGAAGCTCGACCAGATCGGCAACGCCCACGGCGTCGAGCGGCGGTATCGCGACTACGCCGATCTCTTGAAAGACAAGGAGATCGACGCGGTTCACATCAATTCGCCGATCCCCGACCACGCGGCGATGTCGATCGCGGCGCTCCAGGCCGGCAAGCACGTGATGTGCACCGTGCCGATGGCGACGAGCGTGGACGACTGCCGGCGAATCGTCGAGCTCACGGAGAAGACCGGCCTCAAATACATGATGGCCGAGACGGTCGTCTACGCCCGCGAGTTTCTCTTCATCAAGCAATTGGCCGATCGGGGCGAGCTTGGAAAAATCCAGTTCGTGCAGGCGAGCCACCAGCAGGACATGGACGGCTGGCCGAACTACTGGCCGGGCCTGCCGCCGATGCACTACGCGACCCACTGCGTGGGGCCGTGCCTCGCCCTGCAGAGGCTCGACGCCGAGGAGGTGAGCTGCTTCGGCTCCGGCCGCATCCGCGACGAGCTCGTCGCGCACTACGGCTCCCCCTTCGCGATCGAGAGCGCCCATGTGAAGCTGCGAAACAGCGACGTCGTGGCCCGCGTCATCCGCTCGCTCTTCGACACCGCGCGGCAATACCGCGAGAGCTTCGACGTCTACGGCTCGAAGCAGAGCTTCGAGTGGCAGCTCTGCGAGGGGGAGGAGCCGGTGCTCCACACGGCGAAGAAGCCGGAGCCGGAGATCCCCGAGCGCGTGCCTGTGCCCGACTTCGCCCACCTGCTTCCCGAGCCGATCCGGCGGTTCACGACCGGCGGCGTCTACGATGCCGACGACCACCAGCACCTCTCGTTCACGCAGGGTGGCGGCCACGGCGGCAGCCACCCGCACCTCGTGCACGAGTTCGTGACGGCGCTCGTCGAGGGCCGCGACCCATATCCGAATGCCCGGCAGAGCGCCAACTGGACCTGCACCGGGATCCTGGCCCATGAAAGCGCGATGCACGGCGGCGCGATCAAGCGGCTGCCGGAGTGGACCCTCTCGGGGTAGGTCGGGGCCGGCGGTTCGGGCCGTGGTACAACGATTTCATGTCATTGCCCCGTCGCTCTGCCACGGCCCGCAGCCCGCGGGTCGCCATCCTGATCGAGGCGTCGAACGCCTATGGAAGGGGGCTGCTTGATGGCATTCACAGGCATATCCGCGAGCATGAACTGTGGACGGTGTTTCTCACCGAGCACGGCCGCGGGGCGCCGCCACTGGAGATGCTCGCCGGGTGGCAGGGAGACGGGGTCATCGCGCGGATCGAGAACGAGGCGATCGCCGCGGCCCTCGACCGGCTGAGGCGTCGCCAGCCGCTGGCGGTCGTGGACGTGAGCGCCGCCCGGCTGCTCGGCGGTGTGCCTTACGTGGAGACCGACGACGTCGCCATCGCCCGACTTGCGGCCGACCACTTCATCGAACGCGACTTTCGCCACCCCGAATACATGTCGGTCGCTTTCTCACGACGCCACGGTATGTCACCCAGTCACTGGCGCCGCGATCAGACGGCGGCGCTCACACGTCGCAGAATGTGACCGCTTCCGTGAGCCCCGCGAGGGCGTCGCGGGTCGGAGCCCCGCAGAAGTTCCGGCGGATCGAGCGGGGCGGCCGATGCGTGGCCGGCGGGTTTCCGTTAGGATTTCACGCATGCCATCGATCAAGCGGATCCTCGTCACCGGCGGCGCCGGCTTCCTCGGCAGCCATCTCTGCGAGCGGCTCGTCGCCGACGGCCACGACGTCGTCTGCGTCGACAACTTCTTCACGAGCCAGAAGTCGAACGTCGCCCACCTGCTCGGCTGCGGGAATTTCGAGCTCGTGCGGCACGACGTCATCCACCCGCTCTGGCTCGAGGTCGACGAGATCTACAACCTCGCCTGCCCCGCCGCGCCCGGCCACTATCAATACAATCCGATCAAGACGATGAAGACGAGCGTGATCGGGGCGATCAACATGCTCGGCATGGCGAAGCGGTGCCGGGCGAAGGTGCTGCAGGCCTCGACGAGCGAGGTCTACGGCGATCCCGAGGTGCACCCGCAGCCGGAGAGCTACCGCGGCGCGGTGAACCCGATCGGGCCGCGGGCCTGCTACGACGAAGGCAAGCGGGCCGCCGAGACGCTCTTCATGGATTACCACCGCGCCAACAAGGTGAATATCCGGATCGTGCGGATCTTCAACACGTATGGCCCGCGGATGCATCCCTATGACGGCCGCGTGGTCTCCAATTTCATCCGCCAGGCGCTCGCCGGCGAGCCGATCACGATCTTCGGATCGGGTTCGCAGACCCGCAGCTTTTGCTACCGCGACGATCTGGTCGACGGCATGATGCGGATGATGGACGCCCCGGACGATTTCGTCGGCCCGGTGAACATCGGCAATCCCGGCGAGTTCACGATCCGCCAGCTCGCCGAGCTCACGCTCGAACTCACCGGCTCGAAGTCGAAGCTCATCGAGAAGCCGCTGCCGGTGGACGATCCCGAGCGGCGGCGGCCCGACATCACGCTCGCGAAGCAGAGGCTCGGCTGGGAGCCGAAGGTGCCCCTGCGCGAGGGGCTCGCCAAGACGATCGACTGGTTTCGATCGGTCAGGCTGAGCGACTTCCGCGCGCCCACGCCAAACTGGCAATGATGGTGGTGCCCAGCGCGAGGCCGATGCAGTCGAAGACCCAGTCGAGGGGCTCGGCGGCTCGATAGCACAGGGGCTGGGTCACCTCGTCCACGATCGCGGCGAGCGAGAGGAGCGTCAACAGCCTGAGACCGCCTTGCGGGCTCCAGCGGCCGTAGGCCCAGAGCGTGGCGGCGGAGAGCAGGCCGAGGACGCCGTAGGCCATGAAGTGGAGCAGTTTGTCGCTCGGAGCGTTTGGCCCGAGAAACTCCTCCGGCCTCGGATAGTGGGTGGCGGCGACGAGCACCACGGCGTACACGGCCGTGGCGGCCGCGAGCAGGCGGGCCGCCCAGAGGGGAAAACCGCGGAAAACAGCCGCTTCTTTTGGGCTTCGCCCGTCGGACGTCATTCGCTACGTTCCCCCCCTCGCAAGAGCCTCAAAACATCGGAGTGACCAGCCGCCATGAATCGCAAGGAACTGTCTGCCATCGTGCTTGAACTGCTCGAGAAGGAGACGGGCGAAACCTACCCGGCCCTCGAGGATTCGACGTCGCTCCGCGAAGGGCTCAACCTCGATTCGCTCGACATGGCCGGCCTCGTGCTCCACATCGAGAGCCGTTTCGGCATCCAGATTGAAACCGAGTTGCTCGAAGGGATCAACACGGTGGGCGACATGCTCAGCGTCCTCGAGACCAAGCTCGCGGCCAAGGCGTCGAAGCAGGCGGCCTGATCGGGGCCGAAATGCCCCGCATGAACACCCTCCCCGCCATCACCATCGCTGCCGCGGCCGGATGCACCGTAGCGAGCCATGCGCTCGTCGAGGCCCGGCTCTCCGCGATCGCGGCCCTGCGCGATCAGCCGCCGCCGGCTGGTGCGCCGTCGCTGCCACCGCGGTTCCTCAGGCATTGCGACGAACAGACGGTGGTGGGCATGCGGGCCGTCCTCGAGGCGATCGCGCGGCATCCTGCGCCGCGGCCGGCGTTCGACCGCTATGGCGTGATCGGCTCGTCGTGCGCGGCCGGCCGGATCGCGGCCGCCCAGACGCTCGCCCAGCTCAAGACGGGAGGCTCGGTCGTCGTCTCGCCCCACATCGTGCCGCAGTGTTCGCTGCATGCCCCCGCCAGCGCCGTGAGCGTGGCCCTCGGCATGCACGGCCCCACGATTGGCGCAAGCGGTGGCCCGCACGCGCTTTCCGAAGGACTCTTCACGGCGTTCTCGCTTTTGCAGGATGCGACCTGCGACGGCATCTGGCTTGTCGTCACCGAGTGGGACGAGGAGCCGCGGCTCGATCCGGCGGGCAAGCCGCTCGACGATCCGCTCTGCCGGGCGCTGGCAATGGCGCTCGTGCCGTCTGGCGACGCGACCACCTCGCTCACGCTGCACCTCCATCGCGCGGCCGACGTCAGCGATCGCGCCGGGCAGGAGGCGCAGTCGCTGGCCTCGTTTGCGGGGGCGCTTGCGATGTGCGCCGCCGGCGGGGTGCTCACCTCCTGGTCGCATGCCTGCCCCTGGGGCGCGGAGATCCGGGTCGTGGCCCGTGAGGCCGCGCAGCCCGCGGTGCCCGCCTTCCACCGGGAGGCCGCATGACGAGAGCCACCGCAAGCCAGGTCGCGCGCGATGACGCCGTCGTGATCAGCGGCCTGGGCATCGTGTCGCCGCTTGGCCACACGTTCGATGCCGTCGCCGAGAGCCTGCTGGCGGGCCGCTCCGGTGTGCGGTCGGTCGATCCTGGGGAGTTTTCCCGGGAGAGCCGCCAGTTCGCCGCGCCGGTCGATGCGATCCTTGAGCCTCCGGCCGGGAGCTGCCGGCTTGACGCCGGCGAGTTTGCCGGGCTTGGCCGGCTCGAGCAGCTCGTCGTGAGCCCGCTTGCCCACGCGATCAGCGACGCAGGCTTGGACCGCGACCGCGCCGGCCTGCGGCTCGGCCTCGTGCTCGGCATGGGCGCGGAGCACTTGAAGCATTGGGAGCTCGATTTTCTCGGCGGTGGCAGTAGCGTGTTCGCGCCGCAGCGCGAGGCGACGCTCGTGCAGCGCGTCGCGCGGCTCGTCGAGATCGAGGGCCCGGCTGTGACGGTCGCCGCGGCCTGTGCCTCGAGCGGCTACGCGATGGCGCTAGGCCGCCGGTGGATTCAATCGGGCTGGGTCGATGCCTGCCTTGTTGGCGGCTGCGATATCTTGAGCCCGACGGCGATCGCCGCCTTCTACAATCTGCGGGCGCTCTCACGCCGCAGCGACGATCCTGCGAAAGCCTCGCGGCCCTTCGACCGCGATCGCGATGGCTTTGTGATGGGCGAAGGGGGCGCGTTCTTCGTGATCGAGCGGGCGGCGACTGCCCGCCGGCGCGGGGCGAGGATCCACGGCGAGCTTGCCGGCATCGGTATGTCGAGCGATGCCGCGCACATGGTGACCCCGTGCACCGATCCCACCGAGGCCGCCCGCGCGATCACGATGGCGCTGGCCGACGCAGCCGTGGCGGCTGAGCAGGTCGACTATGTCAACGCGCATGCCGCCGGCACGCCCGTCGGCGATGTCGCCGAGGCCGGTGCGATCCGGCTCGCGCTCGGCGCCGCGACCGACCGCGTGCCCGTGAGCTCCACGAAGAGCATGTCGGGGCATCTCGTGAGCGGCGCCGCGGCGTTCGAGGCCGTGGCCTGCCTCGCGGCGATCCACCGGCAGGCGGTGCCGCCGACGGTGAATCTCGATCATGTCGACGAAGCCTGTCCGCTCGACCATGTGCGCCATGTCGCCCGCGCGGCGAGCGTGCGGGTGGCGGCGAGCAATTCCTTTGGATTTGGCGGCTCGAATCTCTGCCTGGTGATTCGCGCGGCCGCCTGAACGAACCGTTTCATTTTTTTCTGGAGAAAGCAGCCATGTCCACGACCCATGCCGCCCCGCTCACCGTTGCCGAGATCGGCGGGCTCCTCGAGCACCTCGTCGCCCATTGGCATGTGGTCGAGCCGGCCCACGCGGAAGAGGGCCTGCGCGGGAGGATCTGCGACCTGCATCGGTTCAACTTCCTCCTCTGGCACGAGGAAGACATCGCCCGTTCGCCCGACGTCACCGACGCGCGGATCGCGCAGGTGAAGCGGGCCATCGACAAATACAATCAGGCCCGCAACGACTCGATCGAGAAGGTGGACGACTTCCTGATCGAGGAGCTCGCCCGCCGCGGCATCGTGGCCGGCCCCGACGCGCCGGCGGCCACCGAGACTCCGGGCGCCGCGATCGACCGGCTCTCGATCCTGGAGCTGCGTCGCTTCCACATGCGCGAGCAGATCGACCGCCGGGATGCCACGCCCGAGCACCGCGAGAAGGCGGCGTCGCGGATGGTGG
>JBIIOK010000188.1:0-3982 GCA_044336985.1 Pirellulales bacterium
CCCTGGCCGAGCGTGTTGTTGATCTTGTGGGCGCCGGTGTGGCTGAGATCCTCCCGCTTGAAGTAGATCTGTGCGCCACCGGCGAGCTGCGTGAGGCGGCCCGCGAAGAGCAGGGGGGTGGGGCGGCCCACGAACGCCGCGAGGAGACCATCGAGTTCCTTGGCAAACGTGGGGTCGGCCACGGCCTCCTCGTAGGCCCGCTCCAATTGATCGAGTGCCGCGGAGAGCGTCTCCGGCACGTAGCGGCCGCCGAACCGGCCGAACCGCCCCAGGGCGTCGGGCACGCTCGAGAGGCGGGCAGCGGTCTGGCTCTGCTGCGGGGTCGTCGTGGACAAGGGAAGCGTTTCCGGGGAAGGGCTGACAAAAGTCAACGTCGTCTCTCGACTGGTGATTGTAGCCTCCGCGTGCAGGGCTACCATCGCAGCGTGACAATTGACCGCTGAACCCGCATTCCGAAGGGGCCGGGACGCCGATGCCCGAACTGCCAGAAGTGGAGACGATGCGCCGTGGGATCGCCTCGGTCGCCGGCCTGCGGATCGCCTCAGCCGAGTTTCCGCGCGGCACGCGCCGGCCGATCGCCGTGCGGCCGACACGGGAGGTCCTCGCCCGAAAACTCGCCGGCCGCCGGATTGCGGCGGTCGCGCGGTTCGGAAAGCGGGTGGGGCTCGAACTCGCCCCCGGCGATGGCGAGCCGCGGCAGTGGCTTCTGATCGAGCCGCGGATGACGGGGCTCATGCTCGTGGCCCCACCCCCGACGAACGACCACGTGCGACTCGTGCTCGCGCTTGAGTCGCGCCGCGTGCCGCGGCTCTTATTCTGGGATCGTCGCGGGCTCGGCACGGTGCGGCTCGTCGACGAGCGCGGCCTCGAAGAGGCCTGCGGCCGGGAACGGCTCGGCCCCGACGGCCTGGTCGTCACCGGCAGCGACCTCGCCGCGCGGCTGGGCGAATCGCGCCGCGCCGTCAAAGTGGCGCTCCTCGACCAGAAGGCCGTGGCCGGCATCGGCAATATTTATGCCGCGGAGATCCTTTTTTCTGCCGGCATCGATCCGCGCACGGCCTGCCGCCGGCTGCCGGCCGTTGCATGGGAGCGGATCGCGACGACGGCGCGGCGGCTGCTCGCCACAGCCGTTCGGCTGGAGGGCTCCACGATCGGCGATGCCACCTACAAGACGGCCGACAACCGCTCGGGAAGGTTTCAGCATCGGCACCGTGTCTATGGCCGGGAGGGCAAGCCTTGCCGTCGCTGCGGCGGGACGGTTCATCGCCTCGTGCAGGCGCAGCGTTCGACGTTCTTTTGCCCGGACTGCCAGTGGCACCCCCGGCGGCGATCTCGTAGGCTTTGACCATGCACTTTTCACCTCGCCTCCCTCGCCGCCGTCTGCTCGCGACCGCCGCCGGCCTCGCGACGCTCACCGGTCTTCCACGGCCGCTCCGCGGCGAGGAGCCGGCGACGACGACGGCGGAGACACTCGCCCAGCGGCTACATGCCGCGCTCACGCCGGAGCAGCGCAAGGCCGTCTGCATGCCCTGGGACTACGTGCACCCGAAGTTCGGCCTGCTCCGCACCCGCGTGGCCAACAACTGGAACGCGACGCAGCCCGCCGTCGCCAGCGATTTCTTCAAGGCGGATCAACAGCGGCTGGTGCGCGAGATCTTCGAACAGCTCATCGAGCCCGAATGGCACGCCCGGATCGACAAGCAGCTCGAGGACGATACCGGCGGCTTCGGGCACGACCAGTCGATCGCGTTGATCGGCGAACCCGGCTCGGGGAAATTCCAGTTCCTCCTCACCGGGCGGCACATGACGCTCCGCTGCGACGGCGATTCCGCCGACCACGTCGCCTTCGGCGGGCCGATCTTCTACGGCCATGATGCGGGTGGCTTCAACGAAGCGCCCGATCATCCCGGCAACGTCTTCTGGCCGCAGGCCGTGGCTGCCAACGGCGTCTTTTCGATGCTCGACGGCCGGCAGCGAAAGCTCGCGCTCGTCGAATCGCTGCCGCGCGAGACCGCGATCGCCTTCCGCGGCAACGGCTTCATCCCCGGCATCCCCGTGACGGAGCTCTCCGCCGACCAGCGGGCGGAGCTTGGCCGCGTGCTGGCATTGCTGCTCGAGCCCTACCGCACGACCGACCGCGACGAGGCGCGACGGTGCTTGGAGAAGCAGGGAGGGCTCGAGGCCTGTCGGCTCGCCTTCTACTCCCAGGGCGACCTCGGCAGCGACGGCGTCTGGGACAACTGGCGTCTCGAAGGGCCGTCGTTCGTCTGGCATTACCGCGGTGCGCCGCACGTGCACGTGTGGGTCAACATCGCCGACACGCCCACCGTGCCCACCAACACCTGACTCCTCGCCTCAGGATTCATGACCACACCGACAGACTGCTGCATCATCGGCGGAGGTGTGATCGGGCTGTCGCTCGCCCGAGAACTCGCCGGCCGTGGGCTTTCCGTCCGCGTGCTGGCCCGCGACCGCGGACGCGACACGGCGAGTTGGGCCGCGGCCGGCATCTTTCCGCCGGCGCCGACGTGGGCCGGCGCCCCGCCCGGCGACCTCCTCACCGCCTGGAGCGACCGGCTGCATCGCGAGTGGGCCGGATCGCTCCACGAAGAAACCGGCATCGATAACGAGCTGCGAATAGCCGGCGGACTGCACCTCGCGGCAGATGGCCCGGGGCTCGAGCGGCTTCGGCAGGCCGCGGAAGACTGGCAGCGCCGCGGCGCGGTCTGCGAATGGCTCGATCGAGCCGCGATCGCCCGGGTGGAGCCGTCGCTCGTGGCCGCGGTCGATCGCGGCGGCATCCTCGGCGGCTATCTGCTCCCGGAGGAGATGAGCATCAGGCCGCCGCGGCATCTGGCGGCGCTCGAGGCCTCCTGCCGCGGCCGTGGCGTCGAGATCACCACCGGAGCGGCCGTGACGGGGATCGAGGTCCGCGGCGGGCGCATCGACGGAGTCGCCACGACGGCGGGACTCGTGCAGGCCGGAACCTATTGCCTCGCCGCCGGCGCCTGGTCGGAAGATCTCGTGCGGCCGCTCGGCCTCGCGCTCGCGACCCGCCCGATCCGGGGCCAGATCGTGCTCCTCTCGCTGCCCCGACAGATGCTCGGCCGGGTCGTGAACGTCGGCCTCAACTATCTCGTCCCACGCGACGACGGCCGGCTGCTCGTCGGCTCGACGCTCGAGGACGCGGGCTTCGCTCAAGAGACGACGGCGGAGGCGGTCGAGTGGCTGCTCGGCTTCGCGCACGGCCTGCTCGGCGAACTGCCGAGCGCCCGGATGGAGCAGGCCTGGGCCGGCCTGCGGCCCGGATCGGCAGACGGCCTGCCGTCGATCGGGCGGGTTCCGGGAATCGCGAACGCGTTCGTCGCGGCAGGGCATTTTCGCGCGGGGCTGCACCAGTCGACCGGCACGGCCGTGCTACTCGCCGATCTCATCACGGGGGTGGAGCCCGCGATCGACCCGACCCCGTTCGATCCGGCCAGGTCCTCCGTGACGGCCGCCGGCGCGGGGGTCATGCTGCCTGCAGGCTGAGCCTGCGATGGATCGCCTCGATGTCGTCGGGCACGAGTGGCCGGCCGGGGCTCGCCTCGACGAGCACCGCCGCCAATTCGGCAAGCCGCGCCACCGACGCGGGGATGCCTGCGGCGATCTCGTGGATCGTCCTCGCCACCTGTTCGCGTTCTTCGAGCGAGCCGGCCGCAGCGAGCGTGGCCGCGACGAGCATCCGCGTTTCATCGAGCGTGAACGGCGGGATCACGGCCCGCAGCGACACCATCTGCTCGAGACGCCGATCGCGGGCCACGAGCGAGAGCAGCCGCCCCTCACCGGCCAACGCCACGGCGCCGTCGGGCTGCTGCCGGAAGAAACGCTCGATCGCGGCCGTGAGCTCCCCGTCGCGGGCGAACTGCGCATCATCGACGAGCAGGACCGCCGGCGGCCGCACCGTGCCATGGCGTTCTTCCCAGGCCGCGAAGGGGCATAC
>JBIIOK010000189.1:0-3965 GCA_044336985.1 Pirellulales bacterium
GAAGAAGCGGCTCGTGATCGTCTTCAGCCCGGACGGCGTGGTGAAGAAAAACTTCTGGCCCGCGGAGGCTGGGCCGTTCACGACACGGCCACCCGATTCGGCTCGCTGGAATTCGGGGTGCTCGTCCTCAACCGGGCCGACACCTGGACGCGCATGGTCTACGCCGGCCCCAACAGCCCGGTGGCGCCGATCGACGATCCCTACCAGATGTTCCATCGGCTCTATGGGCAATGGAAGGATCGAGAGAGCATGCAGAGCGTGCTCGACGAGATCCGCGCGGACCTCGCCGCGGTGTCGGCGTCGCTGCCGGCGGAGGACCGACGGATCCTGGAGGAGCATGCTGCGCTCGTCCGCGCATTCGAGCAGGACCTCGCCCGCCACCAGGAGGCGGCGCCCCATGCCGTGCCGGCGCTCGAGCAGGGCATCGTCGAGCAGAACGACCAGATGCCGAAGATCAGCCGGATGCAGATCGAGTTGATCGTGGCATCGCTGGCCGCCGACTTCACGCGGGTGGCCAGCCTGCAATACACCAACTCGGTGGGCCAGCCGCACATGAAATGGATCGGCGTGGAGGAGGGGCAGCACGACCTCTCGCACGAACCTCATTCCAACGAGGACGCGCAGGAAAAACTTACCCGAATCAATGCCTGGTATGCCGGTGAAGTGGCCCATCTCGCCAAGCGGCTGGCGGAGACGCCGGAGCCGGGCGGCTCGGGCTCGCTCCTCGATCACACGACGATCCTCTGGACGAACGAACTGGGCGAGGGCAACACCCACTCGCTCGACGACATCCCCTGGGTGATGGTCGGCAACGGGCTCGGCTTCACGATGGGCCGCGCGGCCCAGTATGCCGGCGTGCCCCACAACCGCCTGCACCTCGCGATTGCCCACGCGATGGGGCATACGGAGTTGAAGCGGTTCGGCAATCCCGACTACTGTGGCGACGGCCCGCTGACCGGGCTTGCGTAGTTGTCGCCCATCCTCAGGAAGGCTCTTTCATGGCTGCCAGGGCTTTGGCGATCCTGCTTCTTTCGCTCGTGACCACATCGGCCACCGCCGCCGAGATCATTCTCTGGCCGGAGGGTGTGCCGGAACCACGCGTGCCCGCGGAGCCGGGAGAGCACGTGGAAGCGGCGGGGAAGGACGGCATCGCACGGCGGTCAAACGTCTCCAATCCCCGTCTCGTGGTCTACGACATTCCGCAGGCCGACCCGGCAAGGCTCCGCAACGCCGTGATCGTGGTTCCCGGCGGCGGCTTCAGCATCCTCGCCGACGAGCACGAGGGCTCCGACGTCTGCAAGTGGTTCAACGACCGCGGCCTCGTCTCCTTCCTCTGCCTGCACCGCGTGCCGACCCGCGGCATGCCGCAGCCCAATGCCGGTCCGGTGCTCGACGTGCAGAAAGCCGTGTATGAAGTCCGCCGCCGCGCGGACGAATACAGGCTCGATCCCGCGAAGATCGCCCTGCTCGGCTTTTCGGCCGGCGGCCAGGCAGCGCTCGTCGCCGCGGCGAACCCGCCCCGCTTCGAACGGGCCGACAAGACGGTATCGACCCGTCCCGACGCCGTCATGCTTCTCTATCCCTGGCAGATTCTCGGCCCCGACGGCAAGAGTCTTCGCACCGACCTGACGATCGATGCCACCGCACCGCCGATGTTCATCGCACAGGCGGCTGACGACATGGGATCGGTGCCGCAGGGATCGCTCGCCCTCTACGCGGCGCTCCTCGCGGCCAAGGTGCCCGCCGAAATCCATATCTACACGGGCGGCGGCCATGGCTTCGGCATGCGGCCCCGCGACAATGCCCCGGGCACGAGCGACTGGCCCAACCGCGCGCTCGACTGGCTCCGCACTCGCTGGGCCCCGTAATGAGCAAAAAAAGTGTTTGCTCTCCGGCTGGCCTCTCACGCGGCCCCAAGCGGCTTGATCCGCTGCACTTCCTTCTCCAGAGCCCGCGATGCGTCCCATAGATCGATGGCACGCTGGGCGTTGAGCCAGAACTCCGGCGAGTTTCCGAACAGTCTCGACAGCCGCACGGCCATTTCCGGGCTGATCGCCCGGCGGGTCCGCAAAAGCTCGTTCACCGACTGCCGCGACACTCCAATCGCGTCGGCCAGACGGGCCACGGTCAGGCCGTAGTCCGGCATGAAATCCTTTCGCAGCATCTCTCCGGGATGCGTGGGCCTCCGAACCATGCGGGCCGAACGTGGAATGCTCATGATTGAATCCTTTTTCGCAGGTCAGTGATAGTCGCACACTTCGACATCGAATGCATCGCCGTCTTCGAAACGAAAGCAGATCCTCCATTGATCGTTGATGGCGATCGCGAGAAAACCCTTGCGGTCCCCTGACAGGACATGCAGGCGGTTTCCCCGCGGCACCTTCAAGTCCTCGAGGGTCGTGGCAAGATCGATGTATTCCAGTTTCCGAACCGCCCGTTCGACGACGTCGGGCGGAAGCGGTCTCGCCTTGCCTTTCTCGAACAGATCCCGGGTGCGGCCATCGGCGAACGACTTGATCATTCCTCAATTGAAACGTGTCACGTTACGCGTGTCAACTCTGGAAAACCCCGTCCAACTGCCCTTTGGATGGCCCTCGCCGTGGCGGAAGGCTCGATTTCGGGCATACTCTTTCGGGCGTCCGGCTGAACGGATGCGTCATGCCCTGCCGCAATATCTGGGTGCAGCCGAAGTCGTGAGCCGAGGTCACAGTCAGCCATCGAAGAATGTTGCCGGTATCTCGCCGGCAGCCGCGCGGCTCGGAACCGCCCGCCGCGTGCTCCTGACGGGGTTTCGTGGGCTCACCACTGCCGCAGTCGCCGCCGCCTGTGATCTCGCCGAGGCTCTCGGGGCGGCGGTCGATGCCGGTGATCTCGAGACATCGCGGCCGGCGGCGCCGACGATCGCGCGGGTGGGCGAATTGACTGCCGATCGCGAGGAACTCCGCGACCGGGCCGATCTCGTCGTCGCCTGGTTCTGCGATCCCGACGCCTCGTGCCCCGGGTTCAGCGGCGATTGTCTCGCGCGGCCCCCCACCTCGGCCGTCACCCGCCGCGTCATCACCATCGGCCCCGCGTCCGTGCGCGTGGCTGGGATCGATGTGGTGCACGCTCCGTGCGACCGCCACGCGGCGGTGGAGGCGGCCCGCGTTCTCCACCACATGCTGCTCCACGGCGATGCACCGTCGCACGCCGAACCAAAAGTCGCGAACGCCTGCCGCACGCTGCATGCGGCGATCGAACAGGCAGCCTGTATCGGCTTCGTGACCGACGACTCAGCCGATCCGGTGGGCCTCGAAGCCTGGAGCCTCGTGCACATCGTGCGCATGCTCGCCCACCGCAAGCCGGCGTTCGAGATTCCGCTCCGGCCGCGAGCCGCCGCCTTCGATGCGGTCTGCACCTGGCGGTATGGCGCCGCCGGAGCAATCGCCCGGGCCGACCGTGGCGGCGCCGAGTTCCTGCCCGGCGAAGCATCGGCCGAGCAGCTCATAGCGCGGGGCGAGGTCGATGCCGTGCTCGTCGTCGGTGAACTGGCACCGGACGTCGAGCAGGCGATCGCCGCCCGCGGCCAACACCTCGACGTGATCCGGATCGCCGGCCCCGACGACGCGATCCTGGCCGAACTCCGGGCGTTGCTCGCAGCCCTGGCGACGGGAGGCGCGTCATGACCGCCGCTGCCAGACGGCTCCTGCTCGCCGGGGGCACGATCCACGATCCCGCCAACGGCCGCGACGGCGTCATCGGCGACATCTGGATCGAAGACGGCCGGATCGTCCCCCCGCCGGCCGATCCGAAGGAGTTCACGCGGATCGATGCATCGGGCCTCGTCGTGATGCCTGGTGGCGTCGATCTCCACAGCCACGTCGCCGGCCCGAAGGTGAATGCCGGCCGGCGGATCGCGCCGCACCTCGCCCACCGTCATCCGCCGGCCGTCCCCACGATCCACACGACCGGCGCGCTCTATGCCG
>JBIIOK010000069.1:0-13182 GCA_044336985.1 Pirellulales bacterium
CCTCGCCGCCGACTGCTGGTGTCGGCTCGCGCTCGCCCGCACCCACGGCCGCCGCCTCACCGCCACCGACCACTCGCGGCTGGCCGAACTCGGCCGCGCTGCGCAGTAGGGTAGGCTTCAGCCTGCCACGGAAGCGCTTCAGCCTGCCAGCAGTAGACCGCTTGCTCCGCAAGCGGATCCCCTCGATTCTTGAAAAACGGGGTTGGTCGCGGCTGCCACGGAAGCCCGACGCGCAAGCGAGGAGAGTTGAGGCTTTTCGTAGCGCGGGTGGGAGCAGCGTTGAACGAAGTGGGTCGCGGCTGGACCTTGCTTGCGCTGCGGGCTTTCGTGAAGCGGTTTACAGCAAACTCTCGAGGAGTAGCCGCATCTTCCGCAGTTCGGCCACCTGGTCCACGCCCTCGATCGGCGGCAGCTGGGCGCAGAGGGCCCGCTTGTAGCCGACTCGCTGCAACTGGCCGACGAGCTTGCCATATTCCACGTCGCCCTGCCCGATCCGCACCTGGAAGGCTTCGGGCTTCGTGTCGCGCAGGTGCACGTGGCAGACGTATTTCAGGATCGGCTCCCACGACGCCGGCTTCTTGTGGCCGAAGATGAAGTGGCTGGGGTCGAGCGCGACGCCGAGGCCGGGCACGTTGCGGCAGAGCGAGGCGGTCGTCTCGGCATCCTGCGTCATGCGGTCGCGGGTGGTCTTCACGCCCACCACGGCGCCGAGGCCCGAGGCGATCGCCACCATTTTTCGCAGCCGCTCGATCTCACCGTTGAACGGGGTGCCCAGTTCCGACGAATCGACCACGATCGTCACGATCCCGAGCGACTTGGCGAGCCGGCAGCAGGCGGTGAAGCGGTCGTAGAGTTCCGGGGTTTCGGGGGCGGAGAAGGAGATGGCCACCGGCCGCAGCCGCTGCAGGTCGCTGCACTCGGCGATCGCGGCCTCTGGATTCGCCGCGACCTTCGCCGGGGTGAGGTGGCCGCCGTGCTCGTGCACGTCGATCTCGACCGCCGTGAACTCGAGTTCCGCCAGCCGCTCCATCGCCTTCGCCAGCGGCAATTCGGGAAAACATTCCGTGCTCACGCATACAATCACGTCGCCACACTCCTCGCTGCAAGACAAAATCCGGTCGCTCGTCTTCGAGTCAGAAGGTAGCGGTGGGAGGTGGAAACTGGCAACATACATCGTAGGAGACAGACTCAAACCATGGACATCGAGCGGACGCTGCAGCCTTCCACGCGGCCCTTCATCGACCCGGCGTCGCCGCCACCGGTCACGCGGGTGATTCTCGAGCAGGGCAGCCTGTGGGGCCGCTGGGGCACGCGGATCGCCTGGACGATCGCCGGCATCTCGCTGTTGGCGGCCCTGTCGAGCGCCGGGGCGGTGGCCCAGTATTTCCAGCGGGACGGCCGCGTGGTGGAGAAGTATCACTCCCTCTCCAAGTCGGCCGCCGCGAAGGTGGCGGTCGTCGATCTCTCCGGCGCAATCATGGGCGGGCAGGGCTTCGCCCGCTGGCAGCTCGACCAGATCGAGGAGGACGACGCCGTGAAGGCGGTCGTGCTGCGGGTCGATTCTCCCGGCGGCACCGTGAGCGGCAGCGACGAACTGCACTACCGCCTCGCCCGCATCGCGAAGGATCGCAAGCTTCCGGTGGTCGTCAGCATGGGCGGGATCGCCGCCAGCGGCGGCTACTACGTGGCCATGGCCAACGGGGGCCGCGAGGACGTGATCTTCGCCGAGCCGGCCACCCTCACGGGCTCGATCGGCGTCATCATCCCGCACTTCGACCTGTCGAAGATGCTCAAGAAGCTCGACATCGCCGATGACTCGATCGCGAGTGGCCCGCTCAAGGAGATGCTCAGCCCCACGAAGGAACGCACTCCCGAGCTCGCTGCCCGCGAACGAAAGATCCTCCAGGGGCTCGTCGACGACATGTTCGCCCGGTTCAAGGAGATCGTGAAGGCGGGCCGCCCGAAGCTCGACGACGAAAAGATCGCCAAGGTCGCGACGGGGCAGATCTTCACGGCGAAGCAGGCGCTGGAGGCCGGGCTCGTGGATCGCATCGGCTTTCTCGAAGACGCCATCGACCGCGCCGTCGAACTCGCCGGTCTCACGAAGGACACGGCGCGGGCCGTCCGCTACACGCGGCAGAGAGGGCTCATCGACGAGGTGCTCGGCGGGGCCTCGCCCGGCGCAACATTCTCACCCGAACTCTTCGCCGAGCTGACGACGCCGCGGGCCTGGTATCTCTGCAGCTGGTGGCCGGCCCTGGTCGCCAGCCGCCCGTAGGGGCCACAAGTAGGACAGGCTTCAGCCTGTCATGATCCCTGCAAAGTACGGTGGCTTTAAGGGCTTCCTGGCCTTGCTTCCGGCAGCGCATGTGCTGACCTGCCGGATTGTTCGCCGGCGGCAGAAGTCGCCTTCGCGCTGCAATTTCTCCGCTCACGACCTGCGGCGGTGCGGACCTCAGAAGGTCGAAATTGCATACGCTCGCCGAGCTTCAGCCGACCGGCTCCTCAGCATCGTAAGCCGCAGGTGCTGAATGGGTGACAGGCTGAAGCCCGTCCTACTTCACGATCGTGCCGCTCGCTTCGGCGCGGGAGGCCATTTCGGCGTAGTTCTTCGACTGCTCGTCGTCCCCTTCTTCGGCGAGCATCGTCGAGAGGTTGCCGTAGGCGATGGCGAGGGCGCGTTCGTCGAGCTCCTTGCGGTCGACCGCCTCCACCATCAGATCGACGCCCTTGCGGCTGATCTTCATGGCGTCGTCGCGGCGATTCACCTGCCAGTAGGAGATCGCCATGCTCACGAACGACTCGCCGAGTTGGCCGGCGTCGCCCGCCTCCTGGAAGGCCGAGTTGGCATCCCAGAGCGGCACCACCTTGTCGAACCAGGTGACGGCGGTGGCGTGGTCGCCCTTCTGCAGGCTGTGGAGGATGCCGATGCGGAACAGCAGCTCCCCGACATCGCGGCGCTCGGCGTCGCTGAGCTGCCGCTGCTGGCTGCCGCGTTCCAGGTAGGCGGCTGTCAGCGTGGCGTTTTCGAGCATGTCGGACGCGTCGCCGCGGGCGAGGCTCGCGGTAAGGGCGTCGGCCAGGCCGCGGCCGGTCTCCCAGTCGATCTGCAGGCGGCGGGTGGGATCCTTGACCTCCGCACCGAGCCGCTCACGGACCTCCAGCAGCCGCTTCACCCACTGCAGCGATTCGACGCCTTCGCTCGATCCGGCCGACGCGGCCAACGCACCGCGACAGAGGTGCATCTCGATCTGGTCGCGCTCGAGTCCTTCCAGCTTCGACTCGCTGACGAGCGTCTCGCTGCGGGAGATCCACTTGGGGATCACGCGGCCCTTCTGCTGCCAGGTACCCTTGGAGATGGCAAGCGCCGTCCCCAGATGGGCGTCGAGCATGACATCGCGGGCGGCCCTTTGGATCGACGAGGAATCGCTCGTCAGCAGCGGGGCTGTCGTGCGGATCGCCTCCTCGAACTGCTTCACCGCAGCCTGGTAGTCGGGCGTTACCGAGGCCAGTTCGATGCGGCCGAGCATCCGCGCGGCCTGCGCGGTGACCAGCGGTGCGATGTCGTCCTTGGACTTCACCCCCTCGACCTTCGCGCGGGCCTCGTCGGTGCGGCCGAGCGCGAGGAGCACGCTCGCGTGCTTGAGCTGCGTCCAGATATCGGTCGGGTCGAGCTGGGCGACCGACTCGGCGACGGCCAGCGCCTCCTGCCAGCGGCCCTGATCGGTGAGGAGCACGAGCAGCATCCGCTGCGCCCGCACGTGCTTGGGATCGATCTGCACGGCGTATTGGAGGTCGGCCTTCGCGAGGGCGGTGTTCTCCTCGAGCTCCCCTTCGGAACGCAGCACGAATGCCTCGGCGTCGAGCGGCTCGAGCAGGAGTGCCACCGCCGACTGCGTGCCGGGCTTCACGCTGATCACGACACCCCGCTCGGGAAACACCTCGCCGACCGAGACGCCCTGCTCGTCGAGGATCGATACGGTGCGGACATCGGTGAGCTCGAGCTGCTCGGCAAGTTGCTTCACCGGCACCGGCTCGACAAGCTTGATGCGGATCGAGCCGACGACGCCGTCATCGAGGACGACCTCGACGCGTTCGAACGGCTCGACATTCCAGAAGAGCCCCTCCGTGCCATCCTCGCGGGTGAACTGCTCGCCGGCGCCCCAGCCGGCCTCGAGTTCATCGCGGGTGGTTTTGCCGGGATACACACCGCGGAAACTTGCCGGATCGATGGCGAGCGTGGCTGATTCCGTCGGCGCCGCGGCAACCGGGGGCGCGACCTTGTCGGCGGTGGACTGCTTGACGATCTGCCTTGGGGGGGCGGGCTGCTCCGCAGGCGCCTTCGCTTCGGTGTCGGTCGAGCTTTCCGCAGAAGCAGCGGCGGGATCGGCGGGCAGTTCCGCCCAGCCACCGGTGAGCGTGGCAACGGGCCCTGCATCATCCGCCTTCTCGAGCTTCTCGGCGGGCGCGGCCGGGGGCGGCACGGCGGCCGGTGCCTTGGACTCGACGACGGCGCTGGACTTCTTTTCCTTTGCGGCGCGTTCGCTGATCGATTCGATCCACGACGGCAGCCGCATCAGCTTGGGCGGCGCCGCGGCTGGTTTTTCGGCGGTGGCCGTCTCGGCGGCGAGGCCGATGACCAATAGGGCGATCGCGCCCGCGAAGGGGAAACGCGAACCGAGAGCACGCACACTCCGCAGCATGGCCACGACGAAGTCCTCCGGAAACTTGTGTCGATCCGCCCCACCGACCGGTGGGCCGCGGACCGGGCGGGGAAAGTAGGCTTCCCCATCCTCCGGGTCTAGATCATGTTGCGGCGCTGGCTTGGGAACCTTCCGAATCCCCCCAGCCCTCCCATCTCCCGGCTACACTGCGGAAGTTGAAATGACCAACCCCACGGAAGCCCGCAGCGCAAGCAAGGTCCATCCGCTCACCACTCCAGACAACATCGCCCCCACCCGCCCCGCGAGAACGCCCCAACTCCCCTCGCTCGCGCGTCGGGCTTCCGCAGCCGCTGCTGGCACTCCGGTAATTCGCTCCCCACACAGTCGCGCCCCATGAAAACCGATGCCACCGCAGCCATGCAGCCACTCCCACGGCGGGCGGTCGTGATCGGCGGCGGTCTCGCGGGGCTCGCGGCTGCCGAGTCGCTCGTTGTGGCCGGCTGGCGAGTCACGGTGGTCGAGGGGAGCGGTCGCCTGGGCGGGGTCATCGAGACGGTGCGGCGCGGCGGCTGGCTCGTGGAGCGGTCGGCCGACAGTTTCCTGGCGGTGCGACCGGAGGGGACCGCGCTCGTCGAGCGGCTGGGACTCTCCGAACTCTTGATCGGCGTGGAGCCACGGGTGCGCCGGGCGCTCATCCTCCACCGCGGCCGGCCCGTGCCGGTGCCCGCAGGCTTTCGGCTGCTCGCGCCCGGACGGCTCGGGAGCATCCTCGCCACTCCGCTGCTCTCCCTGACCGGCCGGCTGCGAGTGGCCGCGGAGCGGTTCGTGCCGCGTGGGGCCGGAGACGACGAGTGCCTCGAGGGTTTCGCCGTGCGTCGCCTGGGCCGCGAGGCCTTCGAACGGCTCGTGCAGCCGCTGGTGGCCGGCATCTGGACGGCCGATCCGGCGAAGCTGAGCATGGCCGCCGCCTGCCCTGAATTCCTCGACATGGAGCGGCGCTCAGGCAGCCTCTCGGCCGGCGAGCGGCTCAGGCTGCGATCGACCGGCGCGGCGTCCCACGCCGCCGGGGCCCGCTACGGTCAGTTCGTCACGCTCGCCACGGGCATGGAGACGCTTCCGCGCGAACTCGGCCAGCGGCTCGCGCTGGCGGGAGTGGAGTTTCTCACGGCCACCGTCGAACGGCTCGAACGGGCGGCCGGCGGCTGGCGGGTGCATCTGCAACCGCAAAGCGGCATCGCCACGTCGCTCGATGCCGATGCGGTCGTCGTGGCAGTGCCCGCTCCGGCCGCGGCGGTGATCGTGGGCGGCGTGGATCGCGAACTCGCCGCCGCGCTCGGGGGAATCGAATATGCCGGCTCGGCGGTCGTGTCGCTCGGGTTCGCCCGCGACGATGTCGCCCATCCGCTCGATGCCGCAGGCATCGTGGTGCCGCGGATCGAGGGCCGCCGCATCCTCGCCGCGAGCTTCTCGAGCTCGAAGTTCCCGGGCCGCGCCCCCGAGGGCCACGTGCTCGTGCGCTCGTTCGTGGGGGGCGCGCTCGATCCCAGCGCCGCCGCGCTCGACGACGAGCCGCTCACCGCGCTCGTGCGGCGCGAACTGACCGACGTGATCGGCGCCCGCGGCACGCCGAAGCTCGTGCAGATCGACCGCTGGACCCGCGCGATGCCGCAATACCACCTCGGCCACGTGCAGCGCATCGCCGCGATCAACCGCAGGCTCGCAGGCATCGCGGGGCTGGCGGTCGCCGGTGCCGCCTACGAGGGAGTTGGGATTCCGCAGACAATCGCCTCGGGGCAAGCCGCAGCGGCGAAGGTGCTCGCGTAGCCCAGCGCGAAGCCGGCCGACTACTTCTTCTTTGCGGCGGCGGCGGGAGCCTTGCCGGCAGCCGCGCCCTCGGCGCCTTCCTCTGCCTTGGCCTTCTTCTTTTTCTTCATCGCCATCTTGAAGACGCGGACCTTCGGCAGGCCGAGCGGGCTACGACCCTCCGCCCAACGCTCCTGCTCCTGCAATTTGGAGATCCGCTCGGCGCGGGAGAGCACGCCGCGGGCGCTCGAGGAACCCTTCCGCACGCGGAGGCTTTTGTCCATGGTCATTGGTCGGAGTCCTTGGGGGTCGTGATTTGAGAAGCAAAAGCCTAAAAACAATGCCGTCCGGCTTCAAGGGCCCGCCCCCGCCGCCGCCAAGTAGACCGCTTCGTCCCGAAGCGGACCCAGATCCGCTTGCGGAGCAAGCGGTCTACTTTTCCGCGGTCTACAGGCGGGCGATCAGGGAAAGAAACTTGTCCAGCGACTCGGGACGCCGGCCGGGCTCGGCCTCGAGGCAGGCCGTGATCGCATCGGCCAGGGGTTCGGGGGCCTCGGGCCAGCGGTCGCGGATCGGGGTCGGCGGCGAATCGTGCGTCATCGCCGCGCTGCCGGACTTCCCGCCGGGCCAGGGCAGGTCGAGCGTGCAGATCTCGTAGGCGGTCACGCCGAACGAAAACACGTCGAGCCGCTTGTCGGCCTGCCTGCGCCGCACCACTTCCGGCGCCATGTAGTTCGGGGTGCCGATCCGGTTGCCCGGCTGGAGGAAGACCGGCTTGTCGGGCACGGTGAGGCCGAAGTCAATGAGCACGAGCCGGCCGTCGGGCCGCAGGATGAAGTTGCGCGGGCAGATGTCGCGGTGCACAAAGCCGGCCTTGTGCACGGCGGAGATCGCCGTCGCCGCCTGCCGCACGAGGTCAATCCGCTTCGCGGGCGGGAATGGCTTCTTTGCCGAGATGAGCGAATGGAGCATCGTCCCCTCGACAAATTCCTGCACGATGAAATGCCGTCCGTCGGTCGTCGCGCCCCACTCGAGCGTTTTCACGATATTGGGGCCGACGATCTGCGTGCCGATCTCTCCCTCCGGCGGCTTGCCGAGCCCCTTGTAGCGGCCCTCGATCGGCTCGAGCTTCTTGGGGTCGAGAATCTTGAGGCCGACGGTGTTGCCCGTGGATTTATCCCTGGCACTGTAGAAGCTCGACATCGTGCCCGAGATGCTCTCGTGGAGCCGCTCGAAACGACGGCCGATGTCGACCTTCTGCTTGCCGCCGAACAGCCGCGCGAAGAAGCCGGCCATGCAACTTATGCCTTCTTAAGCGCAGAGAGTTCCGCGTGGGCCGCGGCGAGCTCCTTCTCGAGCCGCGGGATGTCAGCCGGATCGTCGGGCTGCTTCTTCGCCCCCGCGAGCTGCTGCTGCAGCTTGGCGATCTTCTGCTGCAGCACCTCCATCCGCTTCTTTTCCTTCTTGTCCATGACGTGGCTCCGCTCTTCTTTCCCGGAAACGCTATTCCCGTTCGATCTCGATCTCCTCGATCCGCACGCCACCGTCGACGAGCGGCAGGTTCGGCCCGGTGTGCAGCTGCCGCATCCAGCCGGAGAGCAGCACGATGGCGAGCGACAGGCCGAGCGTCACGGAGAGCCACTTCGCCCGGTTGTTTCGCACCCACTGGGTGCCCTCGCCACGACCTACGAGGGCGCTGGCGAAATAGAAGACGACCATCGCGAGCAGAAACTTCGCGCCGAAGAGGCCGTGGTAACTCGTCTGCCGCATCCACCCGCCGTCGGCCCAGCCCTCCGCTTTGACGCGGCCGTTGAAGATCAGGAAGTTGGCCAAGCCGCTGGCAAGCAGCACCGTGATCGCGCCGATCACCCAGGGCAGCCAGCGCCGGCGGATCGCGTCGTGGATCCGATCGCGGGTCGATTCGTCCACCTCCGCCAACGCCGGGAGCAGGCCGTATCGGGCGAAGACGAGCCCGCCCATCGCGACGATCGCGGCGAGGATGTGGGCCCAGCGGAGCAGGAGCGTGGTCGGATCCATGGAGATGAAATGCCTGGAGGGGAAAAAGCGGGCGGTAAAGACCGATGTGAAAAATCGTACCCGATGCATTGCTACACTGCCATCAGCAACTCCCATGAGCAATTTCGACGACGAACTCGTCTTCTCTCTCCCCGGCGGCACGCAGCACGACCGCTGGATGCGGCTTGCGCTCGAGGAGGCCCGCGCCGCCGCCGCTGAGGATGAGGTGCCCGTCGGCGCCATCGTGGTGGCGGCCGGCCGCATCGTCGCCAGCGCCCACAACCAGCGGGAGCAGCTCGAAGACCCCACGGCCCACGCCGAGATGATCGCGCTCACCCAGGCCGCCGCCGCCCTCGGCTCCTGGCGGCTCGAGGGCTGCACGCTCTACGTCACGCTCGAGCCCTGCCCGATGTGCGCCGGCGCCATCCTGCAGGCCCGCGTGCCCGTCGTGATCTGGGGCGCCCCGGATCCGAAGGCCGGCGCCGTCGAATCGCTGTACAAACTCTTCGAGGACCCGCGGCTTAACCACCGCGTCGACCACACCGGCCACATTATGGCCGACGAATGCGGACGGATCCTCTCCGACTTCTTCCGCGAGAAGCGGAAGTAGGACAGGCTTCAGCCTGTCATTGGCACGGCAGGCTGAAGCCTACCCTACGTGCGCTTCGTGATCGGCTCGAAGTCGCGGAGGGTTTCGCCGGAGTAGATCTGGCGCGGACGGCAGATCTTCTTCGTCGGCGATTGGTGCATCTCGTTCCAGTGGGCGATCCAGCCGGGGAGCCGGCCCATGGCGAAGAGTACCGTGAACATCTGCACCGGAATCCCCATGGCCCGGTAGATCACGCCGGAGTAGAAGTCGACGTTCGGGTAGAGCTTCCGCTCGATGAAGTATTCGTCGGCGAGGGCGACTTCCTCGAGCTGCCGGGCGATGTCGAAGATCGGGTCGTGCCGCGAGATCTTCGCGAGCAGCTTGTCGCAGGTCGCCTTGATGAGCTTGGCCCGCGGGTCGTAGTTCTTGTAGACGCGGTGGCCGAAGCCCATGAGGCGGAAGCCGGAGTCTTTCTTCTTCGCGAGATCGACGTACTTCTTCACGTTGCCGCCGTCGGCCACGATCTTCTCGAGCATCTCCACGCAGGCCTGGTTGGCGCCGCCGTGCAGAGGACCCCAGAGGGCGCAGATGCCGGCGGAGATGCTCGCAAAGAGGTTGGCGTCGCTCGAGCCCACCATGCGGACGGTCGACGTCGAGCAGTTTTGCTCGTGGTCGGCGTGCACGATGAGCAGCATGTCGAGGGCGTCGGCGAAGTCGGGATCGACGTGATACTCCTCGCAGGGCACCGCGAACATCATGTGGAGGAAGTTCTCGCAGTAGCCGAGGTCGTTTTTCGGATACATCAGCGGCTGGCCGCACGACTTCTTGTGGCTGTAGGCGGCGATCGTCGGCAGTTTGGCCATCAGCCGGTGCACGCTCACTTCCACCTGCCGTGGATCCCGCACGTCGAGCGAGTCTTGATAGAAGGTGGAGAGGGCTCCGACCACGCTGCCGAGGGTCGCCATCGGGTGGGCGTCGCGCGGGAACCCCGTATAGAAGTTCCGCATGTCCTCGTGGATCATCGTGTGGTGCGAGAGCGACGTGCGGAAGGAGTCGAGTTCCTGGCTCGTGGGCAGCTTTCCGTAGATCAGCAGGTAGGCCACTTCCACGAAATCGCACTTCTCGGCGAGCACCTCGATCGGATAGCCGCGGTAGCGCAGGATGCCGTTCTCACCGTCGAGATAGGTGATCGCGCTCGTCGTGGAGCCGGTGTTGACGAAGCCTTCGTCGAGCGTGATCGCGCCCGACTGGGCCCGCAGTTTCGCGATGTCGAGGCCGCGTTCCCCTTCCGTGCCGACGACGATCGGCAGTTCCACCGTCTTGCCGTCGATCTCCAGCCGCGCGGTTCCGCCAGAGTGGGTTCCAGGCCACGGCAGGGAGGAGGAAGACGGGGCGGCTGCCTTTGCGTTGGTGGCACTCATCGGTGGGAATCTCCTGGGAAACCGGCCGGCTCCGTCTGCCAAGGCGCGACCAGTCGGCAGTCTATCCAGCGACCGACGCGGCGACAATCGACGCCGACTCTTCCCGGCAGCCGGCCTCAAGTAGACCGCTTGCTCCGCAAGCGGCTCCAGATCCGCTTGCGGAGCAAGCGGTCTACTTTGACAGGCTGAAGCCTGTCCTACTGGCGGCGTGACGGCTTCGCCGAGGACCCGGCATTCTGGAACGCGGCGAAAGCCGCGGCGAGCGCCACGTCGTCGTTCAGGATCGTGCCGGTACCGCGGGCAACGGAAATCGTCGCCCCGGAGGCCCTCGACAGATCCACGAAGAACCTCTCATCAGCCTCGGTGACCGAGTCGCTCCGCACGGCGACGGAAACGACCTTCGATGTCTCGCCCGGGTTGAAGGTGAGCGTGCCGCTTGTGGAGGTGTAATCGCCGGTCCGTCCGGCCACGGCTGTGCCATTGGCCGTGGCGAATCGCACCGTCACCCTCGAAGCCAACGCCTGCGAGAGCGTCACCGTGAACCGGAACCAGCCGGTGTTTTCCAGGGCCGAAACCGATGCGATCGCAAGCGTCGGCGTGACCGGCGGCGGCTGCACGTCGTCATTGGTGATCGTGCCGGTGGCCGAAGCCGTCTGCACTCTGGCGTTGGCGGAGGCGCCCGAGAGCGACACGGCAAATGTTTCGTTCGACTCGAACGTCGTGTCGCCGATCACATCAACGAGAACGGTCTTAACGGTCTCGCCCGGGGCGAACGAGAGCGTGCCGTTCTGGGCAGCATAGTCGCTGCCGGCAGTGGCGGTGCCGCCGCCCGTAGCGTAGCTCACCGTCACGGTGCCAGCAGCCGGCGCCGAGAGCGATACGGTGAAGGCGAGCTGCGAGACGCCTGAATTGCCCTCAATCACGCTGCCACCGCTCACCGAGATGCCGACAGGAGGAGCAGCATTGAGCGCCGCGGCCACGTCGAGCCGGCCACCCGTGGCCGTGAGCCCCGAGACCGAGGCCGTCGGGCGGGCGGAGCCGAGGATCGCTTGACGAGCCTGCGCGGCCGTGGCCCCCGGATAGGCAGCGGCATAGAGCGCCACCGCGCCGGACACATGAGGCGTGGCCATCGAGGTGCCGCTGTAGGCGCCGTAGCTGCCGCCCGGCAGCGTGGAATTGATGCTCGCGCCCGGGGCCGCGATGTCGACCGTCGTGGCGCCGTAGTTCGAGAACGAAGCCAGACCGCCGGTCGACGTGAGCGCCGCCACCGCGATCACGGCTTCATAGGACGCGGCCGACTCAGTCGAGGTGCCCTGTAGCGTCGAGTAGTTCGACGGATAGTTGGCGGTGATGTCGTTGTTGGCGGCGCTGTTGCCGGCCGCCCCCACGAACAGGATGCCGGACTTCGCACCACGAATGATCGCGCTATGGAGCGCCGACGAATAACCGCCGCCGCCCCACGAGTTGCTGGAGGCGACGACATTGACGCCGTGGCGGGTCTTCAGGTCGGTGAGGTAATCGATCGCCTTGATCGCGCCCGACGTGAAACCGCCGTCTACCCCGAGGAACTTCGCGGAGATCATCGTGGCATTCCAACTCACACCGGCGACGCCCACGCCATTGCCGCCAACGCCTCCGATCGTTCCGGCCACGTGCGTGCCGTGGTCGTCGCCGCTGCCGTCGTAGACGGTGCTGTCATTCGAGTAGAAATCCCAGCCGTTCACGTCATCGACATAGCCGTTGCCGTCGTTGTCGACGCCGTCGCCGGCGGTCTCGAACGGATTGACCCAGATGTTGTCCTTGAGATCCGGATGATTGATGTCGATGCCCTCGTCGATGACTCCGATGACCACCGACTTCGATCCGGTGAAGCCGGCATCCCAGGCCTTCTCCGCCTGACTGCCGAACTGGTTCGTGGTGCCCGACGGACCAGAGACCGCCGGCGAATCGTCGCCGTACATGCCCCACAGCCGGTTGCTGGTCGTGTAGTAGGGATCGTTGCTGACGGCCGACGTGGAGAGCTTCCAATTGGGTTCTGCGAACACGACACCCGGGCGGTTTTGCAAGCGTTTGATCGCCTGGTCGACTCCGATGCCCCGGCCGAGCGCAACACGCTCGAGTGCGGCAACGCCGTTTTGCCCAATCGCCTTGGTCTGGATCGCCTCGATGGAGCGGCCCTGGACGATCGCCCTGGCGCTGGCCTTCGCGGCAGCGGAGGCGTTGGCGGCGAATTGCACGAGGATCTCGCCGTCGGCCCACGCGGCCGCAAGCATGCGGCGGTCTTCCAGTCCTTCGAACGAAACATGGCTCGCCAACCGCGATGCCTGCGAACGAGAAAGCGTCCGTGACCGCCCGCCGCGAGCGCGGTTTTGCCTCGCCATGATGGTTTGTTCCTCAGCAATGCCCCCTGAGCGAGACAGATCGTAGTCCAGAAGCCCGCGATTGGCAAGGAATCGGCGGCCGGCCCGCCCCCCTGGAGCTGGGCCTCCCTACAAGCCGTCAGCGGGCGACCGTGCCGCGGCCGCCGCCTGCCGTGGCCATGGGCGGCTCACCGTCGAAGATCGTCCAGACGGGAGTGCGTTCCTTGAGCTTGGCAAGGTAATCGTCCATCTCGCGCTTCCGCCGCTCGTCCGTGAGTTCCTGCCGAATGCCCACCTGCGCCTCGATGAACGGGGTGCGGCCCGCTTCG
>JBIIOK010000070.1:0-13178 GCA_044336985.1 Pirellulales bacterium
CGAAGGCGTCAATCGTAGCCGGTCGTCGGGGGCAGAATAGAGGCCGGCGCAGCCTAGCCGAAAGAACGGGCCGCGGTCTCGTGGGCGTAGCTGGGCCGCAGGTAATCGGGCACGAGCGAATGCGGGTCGTCGGCCCGCCCAGCCGCCGCGAGTTCGAGCGCATAGGCTCCCGCGGCGGCCGCATTCGGCAACCACGCCTCGCGCGGCGCCACGACCAGATCGGCGCGGGACTCGAGCCCGCCGCCGACGAGCGCAAGCGCGGGCCCCGAGACGATCGCGCCGCGCGGCAGCGACGCGAGCCAGTCGCCCGCCGTCACGAGCCGCGGCTCGCCCAGCCGCCAGCCGCCGGCGATGTCGGCCGCCGGCGCAACCAATGCCACGAAGAGATCGCCGCGACCGGCGTCGTAGGCCACGTGGATGCCGCCTTCGCTTTTGCCCGTGCGCCGCGCCGACTCGCGGGCGATGAGCTCGAACCCCGACACGCCGATGAGCTTCGCCCCCGTCGCCCAGGCGATGGCCTTCGCGGTGGCGAGCCCGACCCGCAGCCCGGTGAACGAGCCTGGGCCGCGCACCACGGCGACCAGTTCGGCATCGCGGGTCGACCAGCCCAGGCTGCCAGCCAAGGCATCGACCGCTGCGGCCAGCCGCCGCGCATGCTCACCAGCGGTGGGGAGCCGCTCCTCGGCGACCATGCCGTCGGAAAGCGCGGCCACGGAACCGGCGGCGAGGCTCGAGTCGATGGCGAGTGTTTTCATGGGTGGGGCAGGGGGTGGGACTGCTTGACCGTCATTCGGGCCGTTGCGTAGAGTCACATGCTTTCCAAGGCATCGCCAGGGCCCGCGAGCGGGATCGAGCACGAGTGAAGCGGGCCATCATCAGCGACGTCCACGGCAATCTCGAGGCGCTCCGCGCGGTGCTCGAAGATATCGACCGGCAGGGGGTCGACGCCATCTATTGCCTCGGCGATGTCGTCGGCTACGGCCCAAACCCGTGCGAATGCGCGACGCTCGTCCGCGACCGCTGCAGCCTCGTGATCCTCGGCAACCACGATCAGGGAGCCCTCTTCGACCCGGACGGCTTCAATGTGGGGGCCGAGAAGGCGATCCGCTGGACTCGGCAGCAGCTCGAGCATCACGACCGGATGCCGAAGCACTCGGCCGACCGGCTCACCGACTTTCTTGGTGAATTGCCGCGGATGCACGCCGACGGGGATCTTCTCTTCGTGCACGGCTCGGCTCGGAGGCCGCTCGATGAATACGTCTTCCCGGAAGACATCTACAACCCGCTGAAGATGGAGCACATTTTCGAGCTCGTCGGCCGCTACTGCTTCCAGGGGCATACGCACATCCCCGGCATCTTCACGCCCGCGCCGGAGTTCATATCGCCAAACGTCCCTGCGGGCAGCGTCGAATGCCGGCTGCCGCTGCCGGCCGGCAAGGCGATGGTGAATGTCGGCTCGGTCGGTCAGCCCCGCGACGGCGACCGCCGCGCCTGTTATGCGATTCTTGAGGACGATCAGGCCGTGCGGTATCGGCGAATCGAATACCCGTTTGACGTCACCCGCCAGAAGATCCTCGCGATCGGTGACCTCGACAATTTCCTCGGCGACCGGCTGACCCAGGGCCGGTAAGGCCCAAAGTAGACCGCTTGCTCCGCAAGCGGATCTCAACTGGCGTCGCGCCGGCTCGGGGGCGGCAGAAGGTGCCTCGCGGTGTCCCTCGCGGACTCGGGCCAAATGCTCGTCACGCTTCCGCCGACCCCTCGCCTCCGCCCAGCGGATCCGCTTGCAAAGTAGACCGCTTGCTCCGCAAGCTGATCGCGGGAGAACCGCTTGCGGAGCAAGCGGTCTACTGCGGCAGACGTGAATCGATTCGGTTTTGTACCGCCGCGCTCTATACTGCCATTTTCGCTTTTTCTGGAATCATCCGTGGAACGCCGCTACATCCAGTTCGCCCTGATCTCGTTTGCGATCCTGCTCGGCAGCCAGGCGCTGCAGGCTTATCTCTTTCCGCGGCCTGCGCGTCAGCCGGCCAATGGAGACAAGCAGGGGGCTGCTGCGGCTCCGGGGCAGGGCGCGGCGACAGACGCTGACGCGACTGCGGGCGAATCGGCAACGGCCACGGTCGCTGCGGCGCCTGCCACGACGAGTGATGGCGAGCGGCCTGCCGCCGGCCCGCGTGCCCGCCATGTGCTCGGATCGCTCGATCCGGAGTCGCCGGCGCGGATGCTCGTCACGCTCACCAGCCGCGGCGCCGCCGTCGAGCGGATCGAACTCGCCGGCCGACGCTATCTCGATCAGGATTATTGGTCCGGCTATCTCGGCCACCTCGCGCCGGAGGAGACGCCGTCGGGATGCCGGATCGGCATCGTCGGCGAGGGCACGCCGGCGAAGGCCGCCGGCCTTGCGGCGGGCGACGTGATCACGAGTGTCGGTGGGACGGCCACGCCCGACCCCGATACGCTCCACAAATCCCTCGCCGGAATGAAGCCCGGCCAGCGGGTCGCCCTCGAGGTCGTCCGCGACGGCCGCACGGAGACCCGCGAGGCGGTGCTGGGCCGCCGGCCGCTCGAGGTGGTTCGGCCGGAATATCGCACGCTTCCGATCGATGATCCGGATGGCCGGCCACACGATCCCCTTTCTTTCCGGCTTTCGCTCGAGTCTCGCGACGGCGCGCGGCGGGGCGAGCCCCTCGGCGAGATGCCGGGGCAGGAACTCGCCGACCGCGACTGGCTGGTGGAGAAGGCCGACGGAAACGGCGTGCGATTCACGACCGAGTTGCCGGGTGGTCTTCGGGTGGCGAAGGAATACCGGCTTCTCGCCGATGGCCAGGATGGATACCGCCTCGACCTCGTCGTCGAATTCGGCGCGGCCGACAAGGAATCCCGCGTGGTCTACGCGCTCGACGGCCCCACCGGCCTGCCGACCGAGGGCTGGTGGTACGCCGCCCGCGTGGCCCGCGACTGGGGCACGCTCGCGGTTCGTGACGTGGCGATGCGTTTCGTCGGCGAACAGAGCACCCTCGTGAGCGGGCTGAAGTTGGCCGAGGCCGCAGTGGCGCCAGCCGCCGACGCCGACGCCGCGGCCCCCGCCACCGCCGTCCGCGAGGGAAAGCCGCTCTCCTTCGCCGGCGTCGACGCGCTCTACTTCGCGTCTGCCCTGATCCCCGCGACCGACGGCCCCGAGGCGCCGGCGCTCGAGGAGGTCCGGCCGCTCATCGTCGGCGATGTGCCGGCCGCCGCCCGGCGCAAACTCGTCGATGTCACCTGCCGGCTCGTGTCGAGCGAGATTGCGGTCGTTCCCGGCGGCACGGTGAAGCATCGCTACGGCATCTTCGCCGGGCCCAAGAAGCCCGAGTTGCTCGCCGCGTTCGGCGCCGACAAGGCGCGGATGGACGACCTCGTCTACTACGGCTGGTTCGGCTGGGTGGCCCGCCCGATGGTCGCGATCCTGCACGCGATCCATGCCCTCATCGGCAACTACGGCATCGCGATTCTGCTGCTCACGGTGATGGTCCGTGGAGCGATGTTCCCGGTCAGCCGCAAGCAGGCGCTCTCGTCGCAGAAGATGCAGGTGCTGCAGCCCGAGATGAAGGCGATCGCCGAGAAATACAAGAACGAGCCCGAGAAGCGGACAAAGGCCACGCAGGAGCTCTGGCGGAAGCACGACTACAACCCGATGGGCGGCTGCCTGCTCGTCTTCATCCAGATTCCGATCTTCATGGGGCTCTACCGTTCGCTGGCGACCGACGTCGAACTACGGCAGGCGCCGCTCTTCAGTTCAGCGATCCGGTGGTGCTCGAATCTCGCCGCGCCCGACATGTTCTACGATTGGTCGCGGCTGCTCCCCGACTTCCTCGTCGCCCCCGAGGGCTGGCTGGGGCCGTTCCTCAACCTCTTCCCGCTCGCCACGATCGGTCTCTTCCTCTGGCAGCAGCACCTCTTCATGCCGCCCGCCGTCGACGAGCAGGCGCGGGTGCAGCAGCAGGTGATGAAGTACATGATGTTTTTCATGGCGTTGATGTTCTTCAAGGTGCCGTGCGGATTGTGCGTCTACTTCATCGCGTCGAGCCTCTGGGGCATCGCCGAGCGGCTGCTCTTGCCGACGGCGACGCCCGCGGCGGCCGGAGCGGGCTCCGGTGGCGGTCCGGCGCCGACACGCACGTTCGACGTGCCTTTCGTGTCGGCGGGCAAGCCGAAGCCGCCGGCGGCCGACGCGGCGCGGCAGAAGCGCAAGGCCCGCAAGGGCCGGTAGGATAGGCTTCAGCCTGTCACTCTTCTGCCAAACCCCATGCGGCACTCCGACGACGCGATCGACGCACTCATCGTCGCTCCGGCCACCGCGGGCGGTTCGGGAGCGCGGGCGATCATCCGGATGGCGGGCGACGGGCTCGCTCAACTTCTCGCCGCCCTCTTCACAACGCCGTCCGGCCGCGGCTTCGCCGCGGTCGGCGAGCGGCCGCGGCTGGTCGCTGCGACGCTCGGGCCCAAGCTGGCCGGCGAGTGGGGCGCTCTCGACGTGGAGATCCTGCACTGGCCCGGCCCTGCCGGCCCCACGGGAGGGCCGCTCGCGGAGGTGCAGCTCCCCGCATCGACGCCGCTGGTCGATGCGGTGATCGCGGAGGCGTGTCGCCACGGGGCGCGGCTGGCCCGCGGCGGCGAATTTTCGCTGCGGAGTTTCCTTGCCGGCCGGCTCGACCTGCTCCAGGCGGAGGCCGTGCTTGCCGTCGTCGATGCGCGCTCGCCCGCCGAACTTTCCGTCGCGCTCGACCGGATGGCCGGCGGCGCGGGCCGCCAGCTGCAAGCCTTGCGCGAGGCGATCCTCGACCTGCTCGCCGACATCGAGGCGGTGATCGATTTTTCCGACGAGCACGCGCCCGATGCGATTCCCGTCGCCACCGAATCGTTTTGGGGCGGTGTCGGCGCGCGATTGCAGGCCACGGCAGCCGCGCTCGAGGCGATCGCCGGCCGCTTGGCAGCGCGTGATACGGGCGACGCTGGCCGGCTGCCGCGGGTCGTGATCGCGGGCCGGCAAAACATCGGGAAGAGCAGCCTCTTCAATGCGCTCGTCGGCCATGAAGCGGCGCTCGTAGCCGACGAGGCGGGTACGACCCGCGATTGGATCGCGGCGCGGCTCGAAGGAGAGGGCGTGGCCTGCCTGCTCGTCGACGTGGCGGGCGTCGATGGAGCCATGGCGGCGGGCGCGATCGGCCGCGAAGCGGCGGACCGTGCCTCTGCGGAGGCCGCAGGGGCCGATCTGCTCGTCGTCTGCCGCGACGCGACGGGCGAGACCGGTCGAGACGGCAGGCCCGACTTCGATGGCGCGCGACGGATCGACGTCGTCACGCGGTGCGATCAGGTTCCTGAACCGGTCGATGATGCAGGCTCGGGCGGCGCAGCAGCCATCTTCACGAGCAGCCGCGACGGCATCGGCATCGACGTCCTGCGGCGGGCAATCCTGCGGGAGGTGGCGTCGCTTCCCGCCGCCTCGGCCGGCGCGACCGTCCGGATGCGGGTCGGCATCGACGCCGCGCGGCAAAGCCTCGTCGCGGCCGCCGCAATCGCCGCCGCGGCGCGGGCGGGGGCGGCCGGCGACGAGGCGATCGTGGCCGCGCATCTCGGCCACGCGATCGCGGCGCTCGGCGAGGTGACCGGCGCCGAAATCGGCAACGACCTCATCGATCGGATCTTCGCCCGGCACTGCATCGGCAAGTGAAGCGGTCTACTTTGCACGAAGCGGTCTACTCTCGACAGGCGGAGGCCTGTCCTACGGACGGAGGCGAAGGGGTCGGCGGAAGCGTGACGAGCTTTTGGACCGAGTCCGCGAGGGACAACGCGAGGAGCCTTCTGCCGCCCCTGAGCCGGTGCGACGCCAAGTGGGATCCGCTTGCGGAGCAAGCGGTCTACTTTCGAAGCGGTCTAAGGGAGGCCGTTCACCCGCCGCGCAGGACCGCGAGCACGCGCTGCATGTCGGCGGGCAGCGGGGCCTCGAAGAAGAGCCGTTCGCCCGTGGCGGGATGGTCGATCGCCAGGCTGGCGGCGTGGAGCGCCTGCCGCTCGATGAGCGGCGGGCCGGCCGGGCCGCCGAAGAACGAGCGATCGATCACCGTACGGCCGCTGTAGAGGCCGTCGCAGAGCACGGGGCTGCCGATGGCCGCGAGGTGGACCCGGATCTGGTGCGTGCGGCCGGTCTTCGGGGTGACCCGCACGAGCGCCGCCCGGCCAAACCGCTCGACGACCTCGAATCGCGTCACGGCCTCGCGGCTCGTCGAGTGGTCGCGGCGCACGGCCATCTTCTCGCGCTGGTAGGGGTGGATGCCGATCGGCAGATTGATCTCGTCGCGGTCGAACTGCGGCTGCCCCTGGGTGATCGCGAGATAAGTCTTCTCGACCGACCTGCGCTCGAACTGTTTGGCGAGCCAGTGATGGGCGTCCTCCGACCGGGCCACCACGATCACACCGCTGGTGTCGCGGTCGAGGCGATGCACGATGCCGGGCCGCGTCGGGCCGCCGGCCGTGGAGAGCCCGCCCGCCGCGCCTTCGGCGGTGCGACGCTCGAGATGCCACTTGAGCGCCCCGGCCAGCGTGCCCTTCCAATTGCCCTTCGCCGGGTGCACGACCATGCCCGCAGGCTTGTCGACGGCCGCCATCCACTCGTCGAGGTGAAGGAAGTCGAGAGGAATCTCCTCGGCGTCGGGGCCGGCCCGGGGCGGCTCAGGAACCCGGAAGCAGACCAGCGAGCCCGGCCGCAGTTTCACCGAAGCGCGGGCCACGACGCCATCGACCCGCACTGCGCCCTTGTCGATGGCTCGGGCGAGGAACGAGCGGCTCTGCCCGGGAAACTCGCGGACCAGAAAAACGTCGAGGCGAACACCGGCCGCGCCCCCGTCCACCGTCCAGGTCACCTCTTCGCCGGCCTGTGGCTGACGGGGGATCGGCGTGTCCAGGGGCTGACTCCCGCAGGAGCCTACTCCTGCTTTGATTTGTTTTGTTCGGCCGGCGGCTGGGCCGGCGCTTCGGCCGGCTTCGGCGGCGGCGCGATCTTCTGCGCCGCGAACCAATCATACCACTGCCGGGAGGATTCCCGGCCGAGTTCCGCATCGTGGTCCGCGGCCAGGTGGGCAAGCGCTCCCGACGGGAATTCCGCGGCGACGGCGGCATAGCCGCGACGTGCCTCCTCGAGCTGGCCCAGGCTCTCGCGGGATTTGGCGAGCCCAAACGTGGCCCGCTCCGCCAGCATGCCGGTCGGCCTCGCGCCGAGGATCGCGCCGTAAAGATCGACGGCTGCCTGCAGTCTCGGCGGCGCCCGATCCTTGTCGACGAAGAGCAGTTCTGTCCCCTCGGTGAGGGCCATATCGGCGAGCACCAGCCGTGACCAATCGGCCGCCGGCGTGCCCGGATACCGGCGGATCACTTCGTCGAACGACTGCACTTCGCCGCTGGAGAGGCCGGAGAGGTAGGCATCCCAGCTCTGCGACCGTGTGGCGGCCGACTGCGACGAGACGAGCACCCAGCCGACCGCGGCGAGCAAGAGCCCCGCCGCCGCGAGCAGGAGCGTGTTCAGGTGAGGCCGCAGGCGGTCGATGAATTCGATCGTCTTCTCGGCCAGATCGTTGTCGCGGATTTCCGGATCGGCGTGCAGTTCGTCCAGGCCGACGCCATGGTCATGCTCGTGATCGTGTTCACGATCATGCTGGTTGTGCCGGTTGCCCGAATGCCTGCCGCGCGTCGCCATGAATGACTCCTTCCAAGTGGAATCGGGCAAATAGAAACTTCCTCACCGAATGCGTCAAGGTGATCACCGCGCGGCAGCGCGAGGCTGCCTGTGGTACATTCCCGCTCTCCCGCTCTTCTTCGTGGAAAACCGCCCGATGCAACTGAACCCGGCCCAGTCGCAGGCCGTCCACGCCCCGGTCGGGCCGCTGCTCGTGCTGGCCGGCGCCGGCACCGGGAAGACCCGCGTCGTGATCGCCCGCATCGCCCACCTTGTCCGCAAGGGCGCCCGGCCGTCGCGAATCCTCGCCGTCACCTTCACCAACAAGGCGGCCCGCGAGATGATCGCCCGCGCCGGCAAGCTCCTCGGGAAATCGGCGGATGAACAACCGGAGATCTCCACGATCCACTCGCTCTGCGTGCGGGTCCTGCGGCGGCATGCGACGGTGCTCGGCTACCCCGCACGGTTTGCGATCATCGACCGCGGCGAGCAGGAGTCGATCGCCCGCAAGGTGCTCAAGGAACTCAAGGTGGCCGAGGCCGTGTTGCGGCCGGGCGATCTCATCGACCGGATCAGCCGCTGGAAGAGCGCCGCCGTCCGCCCCGACTCCGCGTTCGACACGATCGCCGCCGACGCCCCGGAAGCCTGGACGCTCGCCGCGGCCGGCTACCGCCGCTACCAGCACGCCCTGCGGACGGCCGGCGCCGTCGACTTCGACGACCTCCTGCTCGTGGTCGAGGAGCTCTTCACCAACCACGAAGACGTGCGCCGCGCCGAGGCTGGCCGCTTCGACCACATCCTCGTCGACGAATACCAAGACACGAGCGGCATCCAGGAGCGGATCCTCACGGCGCTCGCCCGCGACCACAAGAGCCTCTGTGTGGTGGGAGACGACGATCAATCGATCTACGCCTGGCGCGGCGCGCAGATCTCGCACATCCTCGAGTTCCCGCAGCGGTGGCGCGGGGCGACCGTGGTGCGGCTCGAGGAGAACTACCGCTCGACACCGGAGATCATCCAGGCCGCCAACCAGCTCATCTCCTGCAACACGCGCCGCCACGGCAAGACGCTCGTCTCGAAGGCGGCCTCGGGGCTGCCCCCGGCGATCGTCCAGGCGCAGGACGAGCTCGACGAGGCCCGTCGCGTGGTGAGCGATGTGGAGGGGCGGCTGCGCGAGGGGGAGGTCGCCCCGAGCGAGGCCGTGATCCTCGTGCGCACCGGCGAGCAGACCCGCGTCTTCGAGCAGGAGCTGCGGCGGCGCAGCATCCCCTACGAACTGATCGGCAGCCGTTCCTTCTTCGACCGCCGCGAGGTGAAGGACGTGATGTCGTTCCTACGGCTGCTCGTGGATCCCGATGACGACATGGCCCTGGCGCGGATCGCCAACGTGCCGCCGCGCGGCCTCTCCACGCATGCACTCGATCAGGCCCGCACCGCCGCGGCGGCCGCGGGCACGAGTGTCTGGCAGGAGCTGCTGGCAGCCCGCACGGCCGGGCGGCTCTCGTCCGCGGCCGCGGGAGGCGTGACGGCCCTGGAGCGGCTCGTCGCCCTCGGCCGACCGGTCGCGCCGCAGCCGGCGGGCGACATCCTGCGCGGGCTTCTTGCGACGGTCGGCTACCAGCAATTCCTCGCCAAGGAATACGACGACCCGTCCGAGCAGGAATCGCGGTGGGGCTATGTCGAGGAACTCGTCAACGCGCTGGCCGAACACGAGCGCACGCACCGCGGCAAGGGGGACTTCGCCCACACGGTCCGGGAGTTTCTCGACGACCTCGTCCTCGACGTCAAGGAAGCGGAGCGCTTTCAGGACGACAAGCCGCGGGGCAACGTGCTGCGGCTGATGACGCTGCATGCGGCGAAGGGACTCGAGTTCGACCAGGTCTGGATGGTGGGCATGGAGGAGGGGCTTTTGCCCCATCACCGCTCGCTCGGCGACGGGCTCGAGGCGATCGCTGAGGAGCGGCGGCTTTGCTACGTGGGCGTGACCCGCGCGAAGAAGCGGCTCTCGCTCTCGCTCTGCCTGACGCGGATGAAGTGGGGCAAGAGCCGCCCCTGCCGCCCGAGCAGGTTTCTGTACGAACTCACCGGGCAGGCCGACAAATTCACGGAGCAGTCCCCCGAGCCCGAACGGGCCCCGGCCGGAAAAAAAACGTCTCCCCGCGGCAAACGCGCCGCGCGGAAGTAGACCGCTTGCTCCGCAAGCGGGTCGGGATCCGCTTCGGGACGAAGCGGTCTACTTGGGACGAAGCGGTCTACGCTGGACGGAGGCGAGCGGGTCGGCGGAAGCGTGACGAGCATTTGGACCGAGTCCGCGAGGGCCACCGCGAGGAACCTTCTGCCGCCCGCGAGCCGGCTGATTAACCATTGACCTCGTCGTCCTCGCCGACGAGGAGCATGGCGCGTGGAAGCGTCGAGTCGACGACCCGCGAGAGGGCGATCACGAAGCCGTCCGGTCCGTCACGCCAGCCGCCCTGAAGCAGATACGCCTTGGCGAAGGCCGTCACGCCGCGCCAGGGCATCGTCCAGCCGCTCGCTCGCTGGCCCTTCCCGCGCATGACGCCCGCCTTCAGCCGGGCATAGCGGATCGATCGCAGCAGCACCGCGGCGGTGTTCTCGAAGCTGTAGTGCATGATCGATCCCGGCAGCAGCTGCGGCGGCCGCTTCGCGCGGGCCTCTTCGTGCACGGCCTGCTCCGTGAATCCGGCGGTCGTGCGGTTGAAGAGCCGCAGCACCTGCTCGCCGCCCCACGGCCCATGCCGCACCTCGCGGCGGCCGATGAACGTGCGCCTCCGGAGCGACCAGCAGGCGCTCGGATCGCCGAGGTCGAGGCGGGCGATGGCGGCGACCGCTGTGTCGTCGAGCACCTCGTCGGCATCGAGTGAGAGAATCCAGTCGTGGGCTGCCAGCTCCACGGCCCGGCGCTTCTGCGGCCCATAGCCGAGAAAGGGCTGCTGCTCCACGCGAGCCCCGGCGGCCCGGGCGATCTCCACGGTGGCATCGGTCGAGCCGGAGTCGAGCACGAGCCGTTCGGCGCAGAACGAAACGCTCGAGAGCGTCGCGGCGATGCCCTTGGCGGCGTCTCGCGTGATGACCACGGCTGAGATCGGCAGCCGTTCGGGTGCCGTCGGCTTCATGGCCGCGGGCCGTCGTCAGGTTCGCCTTCGGGGAACGCCGTCTGCCCCGTCTCCGCGCCCTCGGCAGCTTCCTGCAGGGGAAATTCGAGCGTGAACGTGCTGCCTTCGCCCGGCGCGCTCGTTGCCTGGATGTCGCCGCCATGCTCGCGAAGGATCTTCCGGCTCACCGTCAGCCCCAGGCCGGTGCCTCGGGAGCCTTTTGTCGACACGAAGAGATTGAAGACCGTGGCGAGCGTCTCGGCGTCCATCCCCTGGCCGTTGTCAGACACGACGATACGCACGAGCTTCGCCTCAAGGTCGGCGACGACCCGGATCTCCACGAAAGGATCCGGGCGATTCTCGACGGCGTCGAGCGCATTGCTCACGACGTTGAGTACCGCCCGGGAAATGCCCTCCGGGTCGAAGATCAGCCAGGGGAGATCGTCCGGCGGGCTCCAGCGGATCGCCGTGCCGGCTTCGTCGGCCCGCTGCTGCACGGTCTCGACGATGTCGGTGACGAGCGCCACCAGATCGGAGGCCACGGGGTCGGGCTCGCGCTCCTTGCTGAAGGAGAGCATGTCCATGACGAGCGACGAGATCTTGTTTTGATTGCGGGTGACGATGTCCCAGCCCTTGCGGAGCACGGCCGTGTCATCGTTGTCGAGCCCCATCTCCACGAGATAGCTGCCGCCCCGGATCCCCTGCAGGATGTTCTTGATGTGGTGGGAGAGCGTGGCGATCGTCTGGCCGACCGCCGCGAGCCGCTCCGACTGCACCATCGCGGAGTAGTAGGTCGTGTCCTCGACGGCGAGGGCCGCCTGATGGCCGATCGCGATCATGAGCTTCAAGTGTTCGTCGGAGAATCGCCGCTGCCCAGTTTCGATCGACTCCGTCAGCGGCACCATCGTGTCGACATACATCACGCCCACGGTGCCATAACGGCCCTGCATCGGCACGCAAATCGCCTCGTGAATGCCCGACCGCAAGACGCTGTTGCCCGCGCTGAACCGGTCGTCGTCCTGCGCGTCGCTCGTGAGCACGCCCTCGCCGCGGTCGAGCACGTAGTCGAGGATCGTGCGGCTGATCGCCATCGACGTGGTGTCGCCCACCTTGCGGTCACGGCGGGCCTTCGTCTTGAGCTGCCGCGTCTCCGGGTCGAGCAGCATCACGCAGCCGCGGTCGGCGCCGATCCACTCGAAGACGAGCTGCAGGACCCGGCCGAGCAGTTCGTCGATGTCGAGCGTGTGGCTCACGGCCATGGCCGTGCGGTACATCACCTGCACGTTGCTGCGGGCCCGCGCGAGCCAGCGGTTTTGCGTGTCGTCCGGGGAGAAGACCCCGATCTCGTCCTCGTCATCGCGGATGGAGCGCACGATCCGCGAACTCTCGTGGGCATCGGGGGGGACGATATCCACGGTACCCTGCGGGGGCAGGTCGTCGTCCTGGGAGTAGACGAGGATGGTGCGGCCGATCTGGATCTGGTCGCCGCTCGACAGTTCCGCCCGCTCCACCTTGCGGTTGTTGAGGTAGGTGCCGTTGGAGCTCTTGAGGTCGCCGACGACGAAGCCCTGTCCCACGCGGCGGATTTCCGCGTGCCGCCGGGAAACCTCGTTGTCGTCGATCCGCACGAGGTTACCCGCTTCGCGGCCGATGGTCATCGCGCCTTCGTGGGCGGCGAGATCGTAGCGGGCTCCCTTGTTGAAGCCCTGGATGACGAACAGCGACGGCACGGACGAGGAACTCCTGCAATTTCCTGGGAAGAACTGATTTTGGCACACGCGCCGCCCTGCGGGAAGCGGATAGAATGATTTTTGGATAGACATCCGCTCCGTTTACGAGGGTTTCATGAGTTTGGGTCGAGCGTTTCTCACCGCGGCCGCCGGCTTCGTCGTGGCGGTGGCTGCAACGGCGGCCTGTGGGCACGAGGCGGGCAAGGCAGCGACGGACGACCCGGCTGGACTCACGGAACGGCTGCGGGCCGCCGTCCAATGGCTTTCCGCGCCCGAGCGCGAGGGACGCGGGCCGGGCACGAAGGGCATCGACCAGGCCGCCGAGTGGGTCGCCGCGCAGCTCGCCGAGGCCGGCCTCGACACCACCATCATTGGTGACGGCCCCTATCAGCAGTTCCCCATGACGCTCGAGGCGAAGCTCGGCGCGGAAGGGGGCAACACGGCCGAACTCGTGGGTCCCGCCGGCGCGGACGGCCAGCCGGTGCGTCGGCCGCTCGAACTGGGCAAGGATTTCACGCCACTGGCCGCCGGCGGATCTGGCCCGTTCGACCTGCCGCTCGTCTTCGCCGGGTTTGGCATCACGGCGCCGAAGGAGGAATACGACGATTACGCGCCGCTCGGCCC
>JBIIOK010000011.1:0-38008 GCA_044336985.1 Pirellulales bacterium
GATGTTCCCTTTTGTCCAGCGCCGTGACGGCGGGCCTGAGCTTGTGATTCGGCGCAAACACCCCGTGGTAGCGATGCCGGTGCTTCCGCGGTGGGGGCACGAGATCGGCGAGCCGGTCGAGGAACTCAAACGGCGTCAGTTGGACGACGCCGCTGGCTCCTGACCTGCCCCCCCTTAAACGTCACCACTTTTAGAGAGAGAATCTCTGGTGGTGCAAACCAAGGGAGGTCGAGAGATGGCACGAGGGAAGAAGTTCACGGCGGAGCAGATCATCGGGAAGCTCCGCGAGGCCGAGGTTGGGCTAGCTCAAGGGAAGACCGTGCCCGAGGTGGTGCGGAAGCTTGGCGTGACCGAGCAAACGTATTACCGCTGGAAGCGGGAGTACGGTGGGCTGCGGACGGACCAGGCAAAGCGGCTAAAGGATCTCGAGAAGGAGAACGCTCGGCTGAAGCGGCTCCTGGCCGACGCCGAACTCGATAAGGCGATCCTTCGTGAGGCTGCATCGGGCTGCCGAAGGCGTGCGCAGCTCAACTTCTGAGCCCGGCGAAGCGGCGCCAGACGGTTGAGCATGTGCGGGACACGCTCGGCCGTGATGCGGTGACCGAACGCCGGGCATGTCGGGTGCTTGGGCAGGCCAGGAACACGCAGCGTCGGAAGGCGTGCGTTGCCGATGACGAGCCGCAGCTCGTGAAGCGGATCGTCTGGATGGCCAGCGAGTACGGTCGCTACGGATACCGCAGGATTACAGCACTTCTGCGAGCAGAAGGCTGGTGGGTGAACCACAAGCGTGTGGAACGGATCTGGCGACAGGAGGGCTTGAAAGTGCCTACAAGACAGCCGAAGCGGCGCAGGCTCTGGCTTGGAGATGGGTCCTGCATCCGGCTACGGCCGACGCACCGCAACCACGTCTGGAGCTACGATTTCGTGATGGACCGGACGGCAGACGGTCGGGTGATTCGAATGCTAACGATCGTGGACGAGTTCACACGGGAGTGCTTGGCCATCGACGTCGAGAGGAAACTGACCAGCGAGGAAGTCCTGGAACGGCTGAGCGACCTGTTCGTACGCAAGGAAGTGCCGGACCACATTCGCAGCGATAACGGGTCGGAGTTCACTGCGAAGCGGGTGCGGGAATGGCTCGAACGAGTCGGGGTGAAGACGCTCTACATTGAGCCGGGATCACCCTGGGAAAACGGCTATGTCGAGAGCTTCAACGGGAAGCTGCGGGACGAGCTCCTAGCCCGCGAGGTGTTCGACACCCTGCTCGAGGCCAAGGTGCTCATCGAGCGTTGGCGGAAGGCATACAACACCGTCCGGCCACACAGCTCCCCGGGGTATCGGCCTCCGGCCCCGGAGTCGCGCCGTCCCTGTCCGCTTGCTGAGGCGTAGCCGAAGCAAGCGGACAGGGACGATCCCTTGGCAGGGCTACCCTGGTGATAAAAACTGGTTCCATCCATGGGGGCAGATCAAACAGCCCCAAGCACCTTTCCGAAACCCTGCTGTTCGTGAAAAACACCGGAGCGAAAGTCTACCAGCGGAAGGCCTACCTTCGCTTTGACCTCAGCCAACTGCTCGGTCCATCAGCTGACAACATCGACGAAGCATCCCTGACGTTTACGTTCACACCCTCGGGCCTGGGCTTTCCCTCCCGCATGCCACCTGCCAGTTCACCGTCTATGGCCTGGCAGATGAATCCCTCGACGATTGGAACCCCTCCTCCCTCGCCTGGGAAAATGCGCCCGCCAACATCGACGACGCCGGCAAAATCGACCTGGCAAAAGCCGTCCCCGTCGGCCGATTCACCATCCGTCCCGATGAGATCAGCTGCGTGAAGACCATCGACACCCCCGAACTGGCGGCCTTTCTCAATCGGGACACCAATAAGCTCGCCACCCTTGTTATCGTCCGCGACACGGTCGATCCCGACGGCCTGCTGGGCGACGCCGTTCACGCCTTTGCCGGCAACCGCCACCCGACATTGCCCCCGCCCTTGCTGACGGTGCGGTGATCGACGCCGCTGCACGATCGCGACGTTTCGACCGCGCTCGTGCCGCTGCTCGAAGCGACAAGGCGCTTCTCCCGCGCCGGCCGCTCACTCGTAGATCGGGAAAAACGTGTTGAAGGCTGCCTCGCAGAACACGCCGGGGTCGTTGAACCTGCGGCCGCGGTCGAGGGCCGAGATCACCGCCATCTGGTCGGGAGCGAGCGAGAAGTCGCCGAGCGCGAGGTTCTCCCGCAACCGCTCCGGGCGGGACGTCTTCGGAATCACGCTCGTGCCCCGCTGCACCGCCCAGCGCAATAAGACCTGCGCCGGCGTCCGGCCCACGGCCCGCGCGATCCCAACGACGACCGGATCGTCAAGCACCGCCTCGTCCGCCGTCGCCATGCCCAGCGGTACGTAGGAGGGGGCGCCGAGCGGCGAGAACGCCGTCACCCCGATCCCCTCCGCGCGGCAGAACCGCAGCAGTTTTTCCTGCGTGAGCAAGGGATGCAATTCGACCTGCAGGACGGCCGGGCGGATCCGGGCGGAGGCGAGCAGGTCGCGGAGCAGAGACACGCCGTAGTTGCACACGCCCACGTGCCGCACGAGCCCGGCCGCCACGAGATCCTCCATCGCGGCCCACGTGTCGGCGAGCGGCACGCGAACCGGGCGCATCGCCGGCCGCGGGGCGCTCGGATCGAAGAACCAGCCGGGCGGGTAGCGGGTCTCGGGCGGCACGTAGGCCTGTGCGATCGGGAAATGAACGAGGTAGAGATCGAGATGGTCGAGGCCGAGGTCGCGAAGGGTCCGTTCGCAGGCGGGGCGCACGTGCTCTGGGGCGTGGAACGTGTTCCAGAGCTTCGAGGTCACCCAGAGTTCTTCGCGCCGGCACAGGCCGGCGCGGAGCGCCTGTCGGATGCCCTCCCCGGCTTCGGGCTCGTTGCCGTAGTCGCACGCCGAGTCGATGTGTCGATAGCCGACGCCCACCGCCTCCGTGACGAGGCGTGCGACGGCCGGCTTCTCGATCTTCCAGAGGCCGAGACCGACCTCGGGGGGCGCGACGACGTCCGGACTGCTTGCGTGCATGTCACCGTGTATCCGGCGGCTGGAACCAGCGGTAGCCGCCACCGTACACCATGGCTGCGGCCCCCAGGGAAAGTTGGAGGATACGTCGGCCAACGGCACCTCGGCAAGCGGGCCGGGCGGTGTGCAGACCAGCCCTGAAACCGCTCTTCCCGTGGGCCGTTCGCACCATGGCATGCAATGCCGTCAGAGGCTGTGGATGTCGATTGCGAGTAGTTCGTCAGGCGAGGGTTGAAAGACGTGGCGGTCGTCATGAGCCTGGACAAGTTCGCCCCAGTCGGTGGGCGGTACCCGGGCCGGCGAGACGGGCGGCGGCTCAAGCGGTTCGCCCAGATGCGTGAGGATTTTCCGGATCGGCCCCGGCTCCGTAATGAACGCGATCAGCCGGATGTCGCCGCCACACGCTGGGCACTGGAGCGGAAACTCCTCCCCCACCCGGGCCAGGAGTTTCGCCCACGCGATTCGTGACGTGTCGTGCGAGCGTGGCTTTGCCTGAGTGTCGCGGCAGCCTCCTGTGGCGTGACCGTCGCCCGTATGCCCGCCCGATCCGAGCCGTGGGCGGGCGGATGCGGGGGTGGCGGCGTCTCTCGAGCCGCCTGCCGCAGCGCATAGCAGTCGCTCGATCTCGTCAAGAAAGATCTTCGTGAGTGCAGCGACGGCCGCAGGACGGTCGGCCAGCATGCCCCGCGATTGCTTGGGCACGGAGATCACCCACTGCCGCACGGGCACCGGTGGAATCACATGATCGACAAGATGCGCTGCGGTCTGGGGCATGTGCCGACCGTTGCAGGACGGACAGACGCCGCGGCCCTTGCAGGAGAATGCCACGACCAATCCCGTGCGGCACGTCATGCAGACCGCGCGGGCGAAGCCGAAGCAGAGGAGCCCGATCGAGGCGAGTTGATCTTGGTTCGCGATCAAGGGGAGGTCGAGAGCGTCTCGCCGGAGACGGGCAAGACGAATTGGAAGGGAGTCTTTCCCAAGAGCCGCGCGAATTTCTATGCCTCACCTTTGGTCGCTCGCGATAAACTCTATGCGGCTCGCGAGGATGGGGCCGTGTTCGTTGCGAGCATTGCCGGTGGCAGGTTCGAGACCCTTTCGGAAACCGAGATGGGAGAAACGGTGATCGGTTTCCCCGTACCATTTGGGAATCGGATTCTGATTCGGGGGGAAAACCATCTGTATTGCTTCGGGGAATAGATCACGCGCATGCCTTCCCCTGAGCTTGCCTCGGGGCAGGCAACAACTGGCTGCTACGGCTTCGGAACCATACCGAGGTTCTCAAGCCATCGCTGGCAGGTCGCCGGCCAATCGGAGGTGCCGGGGATCGTTCGTGCTAGTCCGACACCATGGACGCCGTTTTGGTAGATATGCAGCTCGCCAGGAACTTTCTTGGCCACCATGGCTTGATAGAAGACCAGCCCATTTTCCGGCGGGACCGCTTTATCTTCAAGTGTATGAAAGATAAACGTAGGCGGCGTATCCTCGCGAACATTGCGTTCGCTCGCGAATTCCCGAAGTTGATCGGGAGTCGCATCTTTGCCCAGCAGATTGACTTCGCTGCCACGGTGGGTGAACGAGCTCCCCATAGAAATCAGCGGATAGCACAGGATCGCGAAATCAGGCCGCGAGCTGAATCGCGCAATAGGGTCTGCTGCATTGGGGGCACCGTTGTCGAATCGGGTGATCACGGTCGATACCAAGTGGCCACCGGCGGAGAATCCGATGACACCGATTCGTTTGGGGTCGATGTTCCATTTCTCCGCGTTGGCACGAACCAAACGGATGGCTCGCTGGGCATCGTCGAGTGGAGCCGGATGGCCGTAACCTCGTCCGCGATGACGGTAGTCGCAGAGGGCGGCCGCCAGTCCCATCGACTTGGCCCAAGCGACGATTTGATGTCCTTCGTGATCGATCGCCAGCCCACCGTATCCACCGCCAGGACAAATGATCAACACGCCGTTTGGCGTAGAGGATTCGATCGTGGAGATGGTCAAGGTCGGGATATCTTTTGTTTCTTTTCCCAACGCTCCGGGAGCACCGTCGCTCCACAACGGAATGGTTTCATCGCCGCGCGAGACTGGTGCGAGGAACACCGCGACAAGGAGAAACCCCCAACCGTTTCGTAAGGACGGGGACGATGAGAGCTTGCGTAGTGAAGTCATGCTGGCCTTATCTGGGAGGGAGTTTCGTTTGCAAAGGCATGAGAACGAGCGAACGTTCTTGGATCATGATATCCCAAGCCGACGACGATTCCCATCGGTGCAGACGTCGCTTGCCGGTATCAACCGAGCGACTTCAGTACCCTCTGAAGCCGCTCTTCTTCGACCTGTTGGTTCAGGAACCACTCGGTGGACCAGATGCGATGAATCCTCCAGCCTCGGGCGGTGATGATCTCTTCGCGCTATCGATCGCGGTCGCGCGCCGATTTCGAGGAGTGGTAGCTCGCGCCGTCGCATTCGATCCCGAGCAGAAACTCGCGACTCCCCTCGCGGCGCCGAACTCCGATATCGATGAAGAATCCCGCCACCCCCACTTGAAAGACCGGTTCGAGCCCCAGCGACTCCACGACGCGTGCAACGGACACCTCGAACGGAGAACCTGGCTCTCGTCCCGACTCCGAGGGATAGCCCGGTCAATGGCACTTCCGCAACGGTCTTCCGGCCGATGAGCGACTCGTGAGCCTCGGGAGGAGCGGCCCGGGCGTCCGGAGCGGGTTTCTCGAAACGCCCCGCACCTCCTTCGGTGGCGTTTTTCTCGCGTCTGCGCAGACCGCGTCGCAGTTCGTAGTTTCCCGACATGCGTGGGTCGCGTCCGGCATCGCTCAGAGGCTCTGAATATCGATCGCGGGCAGATCGTCTATCCGTCGCCTGAAAGACGTCCCGATCGTCGTGGACCTGCACGATCTCGCCCCAGTCGGCGGGTGGGCCTCGCGTAGGTGAAAGCGGAGGCGGGTCGAGCGGTTCGCCAAGATGGGTCAGGATCTTCCGAACTGCCCCCGGCTCCGTGATGAACGCGATGTGCAGGATGTCACCCCCGCAATTCGGGCACGCAAAAGGAAACTCCTCCCCGACCCTCGCCATCAGCTTGGCCCAGGCGATCCGCGACGTGTCGTGCGAGCGGGGCTTGTGATGCGCGTCGCAGCAGGCTCCCGTGCCGTGACCGTCGCCCGCATGCCCGCCGGTCGCGGCGTCGCGCCGCTTGCCGACGTTGCCGATTGCCAGCGCCGTGACGGTTTTCCTGAGCCGGTGATTCGGGGCGAACACCCCGTGATACCTGTGCCGGTGCTTCGGGATCATCGCCTCGGCGTGGGCGAGCCCGGTCCGAAGCGTGGCAGCGAGCTGCGAAAGTTCCGCGGCCCGCTGCCGGAGAAGTTCTTCCATGGCAGATTCCTTGGTGAAAGAGCGCGGCCGATAGAAAGAGGCCGCTCAAGGAATATGCCGGGTTTTCTACGGCTCTTTAGCTGCTTGTTCTGCCGGTTCAGCACCCGAGCGCTGCGTTGTTACCACCGAAGGGCCTTTGTGACGGGAGCGCCGGCATGACGGTTGATTCTTTTGCCTTCAAGGCACCTGCACGGGCGAGGCGAGGTAGGCCACCAGGTCGCGGACTTCTTCGTCGCTGAGGCCGCTCCACAGCCCCTCTGGCATCACCGACTGCTCCCGCGTGATCACCTCGTCGATCTCCTCGCGGTCGAGCTGGATCTCGCCGGCGGTCGTGCGGAGCGTGAGCGTGCGGTCGTCGGAGGCCGCGACGGCGCCTGCGAGCACGCGGCCATCGGCGGTGATCACCTGCGTGAGCCGCCAGGCCTCCGGCACGACGGCGCTCGGATCCATCACGTTGAGAATCACGTAGTCGGTCTCGGCTCGGCCGGCGCCGGTGAGGTTTGGGCCGATGTTGCCCCCCTCGTCAAAGAGCACGTGGCAGGTGCCGCACCGCTGCCGCCAGACGACGCGGCCGGCAGCCCGATCGGCCCGCGAGAGCTCATCGGGCGTGAGCTTCTCTCGCCACTTCTTGATCGCCGCGCGGCGGGCCTCGGGTGTCGCGGGACCGGCAGCCTGCAACCGCGCGATCTCCGCGGAGGTGGCATGGGCCGCGGCAGCCTGCGGCTTCGGCTCCGGCTCCGCACGCGGCTTCGCAAATCGCGTGAGTGCAGGATCCGCGGCCACGGCTGCGAGCAGGCTTTCAGGCAGCGGCAGTTTCTTGCGGCCCTCCCAGGCTGCCGTGATGCCGGCCGTCACGTCGGCACGCTGCGCGGCGCTATTCCCCGTCGCCGCGAGGAGCGACGCGAGCCCCTCTGCGCACGCAGCCGACCGATCGGCGTCGAAGGCGAGCCGACGGGCGATGAGCCGCCGCAGCGTGGGTGTCGGTGTCTCGGCCGCAAGGGCCGCGCCGCGGGCCGGATCCTCCGCGACCGGGCCGCGCAGGCCATACCAGACGAGGAGCGCGAGCTCGCGCCAGTCGGCATCGCTCGCTCGCCGGGCAAGCGACTCCGCGATCGGCCACCGCCAGCGTGGCGGGAGTTTTTCAAGCGCGCCTGCAAGATGGAGCCGCACGAGTCCGGCGGGCTCGCGGCTCGCGAGGTCCGTAAGCGTGTCGCCAAGCCAGGCGGGCTTACCATTCGACACGGCCTTGCCCGTCGGGTCGTCCACGAGCAGCCGCAGGGTCCAGGCGCGCACGGATGGATGATCGTCGGCGAGCCTCGCTCGCAGCCAGTCGCGATCGGCCGCGCCAATTGCATGGGCGGCCCAGAGGCCGCGAAGCCGCCGCGTGGGATCGGCATGCGCTTCGGCGAGCCGGCGCAAGTCCGCGGCCGCTTGCGCGAGATCGCGGCCCGCGGCCGCCCGTTCGGCGAGGATCTCGCGGGCCCGGCGGCAAAACCAGTCGTTGCGATGCAGCTGCAGGGCCACGAGCTCGGCGTCGGTCTTTGCATGCAGGTCGATCGGCTCCGGCCGCCGCGGATTGCCATGAAGCACGGTGTAGATCCGCCCCGACGTGCGATGCACGCCGTCGTGATCGTGGCACTCCCCCTTGTCGGTCCAGTCGGCGATCCAGACGCGGCCGTCGGGGCCGCTCACAAGCTCGATTCCGCGGAACCACGTGTCGAACGCCTTCAGGAAATCAGGCTCGTGGCGGCCGACGATCCCGCGGGGGCCATACTCGAGCCGGTCGACGTTCACCCGCTTGCCGTGCGTGTTGCACATGAAGATCTTCCCGCGATACGACTCGGGAAACATCTCGCCGAGGTAGATCATGCCGCCGCAGTGCGAGTGGCCGCCGCCGAGGGCATCGACGGCCGGATCGAGCTTGCCGGCTACCTCGCGGGCATCCTTCCACGCGCCGCCGGGCCAGTGCAGATGGTCGGCGCACTGCGGCATGAGTTCGTAGACGTGCGGCTCCGGATCGACGCCATACATCCGCTCGTAATGCGCGCCCGGGATCAGGTGCCAGAGGTGGCCGATGACGTTGTTCGTGAAGATCATCTCGCCGAAGTCGTCGTAGTCGAGGCCCCAGGGGTTCGTCGTGCCGCGGGCCACGACCTCGAAGCGATGCGTCTCGGGATGCACCCGCCAGATCAAGCAGTCGATTGGCGTGCGGGCCGAGTCGGGATCGCCCGGCCGCCCCACGCGGCTCGTGGCGAGGATGCCGTGGCGGCCGTAGAGCCAGCCGTCGGGCCCCCGCATCAATCCATTTACCACGTTGTGGGCGACGTTCTTCGCGTTGAAGCCGTCGAGGATCGGTTCGGCCGGGCCGTCGGGAATATCGTCGCGATTCCGGTCGGGCACGAACACGAACTCCGGGGGCGACGTCAGCCAGACGCCGCCGTGGCCGAGCGCGATGCCGGTGAGGTTGCGGCCGCCGTCGAGGAACACCTTTCGCGAGTCGAACCGGCCGTCACCGTCGGCATCCTCGAAGATGATTACGCGGTCGGTGCCCTCGGTCCGCCACTCTGGATAGGAGTAGTTTTCCACGACCCAGAGCCGGCCGCGGGCGTCGGTGGTGATCGCGATCGGCTGGGCGACGTCGGGCTCGGCGGCGAAGAGCACGACGCGAAATCCGTCGGGCACCGTCATGCCGCGGGTGAGATCGGCGGCGGCGGGGGGCGCCTCGCCGGCCGCCTGCGTGTTGACGGCATGCGGCGACGGATCAGCGGCCGAGGCAGCCGTCACCACGGCGGTAGCGGCGGCGACGCAAAACAAACTCCTGAAGGAGACGACCACACGTGTTCCGGAACGGTTCAATGAAGGAGCCATGACGAGGCAGGTGTCCGATCTATATCGGCCGGCGATTATGATCAGGCTACGTCAGGGCCGCGAACGCCGGTCCTCCGTCGGTGAGCGTGCGGGGTCGAGAGCAGTCCATGTCGTCAGAAGTGTCCCGCCGAAGGATAAGGATAGCCCGGCCAATGGCACTTCGGCAACGATCTTCCGGCTGATGAGCGACTCGTGAGCGGCGAGACCGAGGGCTTTGGCCGTCCGGAGGCGGTTCGCCAAAACGCCGCGCATTCCCCTGCGGTGGCGTTTTTCTCGCGTCCGCGCAGACCGCGTCCCAGTCGGCCGTTCCCGGGGCTTCGACGCCTCGCGGCCGACGCCGGTCAGAGGCTGTGGATGTCAATCACGGGAAGTTCGTTATGCGACGCCTGGTAGACGTCACGGTCGTCGTACACCTGCACGAGTTCGCCCCAGTCAGTCGGCGGGCCACGGGCCGGCGCGAGCGGCGGCGGTTCGAGTGGTTCGCCCAAGTGTGTCAGGATCTTCCGGATCGGCCCTGGATCGGTGACAGGATGTCCGCAGCAACCGGAGGTTGCCAACAGTGCGAAGGCCAGGGACAATCCTGTTCGGCACGGCCTTTGCTTGGGTAGGACGGGCTTCAGCCTGTCGGAGTAACGCACCGGCTGTCACGTTCTTGGGCCGTCTCAAGTACGACAGGCCTCCGTGCCTGTCTGAATATCGTCCCATTTGGCACGGCATTTGCGCCATGGCCGTGTGACCGCCTCAGGGATGTCATACTGGCAGGACGTGAGCCATGGCAGGGAAGCGTCTTGCTCGCTGATCCTCCTGTATCTCTTCAACCCGGTCGTCACGTCGCTGCGTGGATTGCAGCAGGCGAGCGAACTCGAGAAGGTGCAGAAGAAGCTCGGCTGCAAGCGATCCGCATTGGGTTCCCTGTCGGAAGCGGCCACGGTCTTCGATCCAGAACGGCTCAAGGAGATCATCAGTGAACTGGGCGAGGATCTCGAACCGCTGGGCCGGGACCGCAGGCTCCAGGACGTCCAAGGGCTGCTGACGATCGTGGACGGCACGCTTCTTGCGGCATTGCCCAAGATGATGGAGGCGTCTCTCCTCAAGCGGAAGACCGGCAGTGGGATGGTGAAGTGGCGGCTTCACACCCACTTCGAGGTGGATCGCTCGATCCCGACGCGCATTGATGTCACCCGGCGGGCCGGCGGCGAGGCCGATGAACGGGCCGTGCTGAAGAAGTGCGTCGAGAGTGACCGCACCTACGTAATGGATCGTGGCTACGCCATGTTCTCACTCTTCAACAAGATCGTGGCAGCCGGCAGCAGCTACGTCTGCCGCATCCGCGACAACAGCGAGTTTGAGATCCAAGAGGCGCGTACGCTCTCCGCTGCCGATCTGGCAGCCGGCGTGCTCGGCGACCAGATCGTGACGATCGGGAAGTCGTGCGTCGGGGAGAGCCGTCCGGATCACCCGATCCGTGTCGTCGAGGTTCACACCACGCCGCATACGAAGCGTGGCAAGTACCGCGGCGGTTCCACGGGTCCCGGTTCCGATGGCGTGCTCCGGATCGCCACGAACCTGCTCGACGTACCGGCGGAGACGATCGCGGTGCTTTATGAGTATCGCTGGACGATCGAGATCTTCTTCCGGTTCTTCAAGCACGTCTTGGGATGCAGGCATCTGCTCAGCCACGACGAGCACGGGATCGAGATTCAGACGTATTGCGCCATCATCGCCTGCATGCTGATCAGCCTCTGCACGGGCCGCAAGCCGACGCTGCGGACATACGAGATGATCTGCTTCTACTTCTGCGGCCTTGCCAGCGAGGACGAACTGCTTGCGCACATCGGGAAGCTGCAGCTACAGCCTCCCGATTCATGAATGCTGTGCCGACACTGACAGGCTGAAGCCCGTCCTACCTCAGACAGGCGAAAGCCTGTCCTACCTGCCTGCACCTGCGGCTCCCGATGCTGAGGAGACGGTCGGGGGCACGCGCAGGAGACGCAGACAATTGCGCCTCACGGACGATTCGCAATCGCCCACGAGCCTCCTGGAGCACACCGCAGGTGGGTCGGAGACCTCACTTCCGCGGCTCCGAGCATGTCACCGCCGGCGAACAATACGGCCAGCCGGCTCATGCCAGACCATGACAGGCTAAAGCCCGTCCTACTTTCCGGACAGCAATCGCCGTGCCGAACAGGATTGGACCAGGGATGGTTTCGCACTCGTAGAACAGTCTGAACGCAATCAGCCGGATGTCGCCGCCGCAATTCGGGCACTCGAGGGGAAACTCCTCCCCCACCCGGGCCAGGAGTTTCGCCCAGGCAATCCGTGACGTGTCGTGCGAGCGGGGCTTTTGATTCGCGTCGCAGCAGCCCGCCGTCGCGCGACCGCCGGCCGCACGCCCACCGGTCACGGCCTCGCGCCGCTTGCCGATGTTCCCTTTTGTCCAGCGCCGTGACGGCGGGCCTGAGCTTGTGATTCGGCGCAAACACCCCGTGGTAGCGATGCCGGTGCTTCCGCGGTGGGGGCACGAGATCGGCGAGCCGGTCGAGGAACTCGAGCGGTGAGAACTCGACGACACCGTTCCCGCCCGGCCGCGTGGACTTCCGCCCGCGGCCTGGGCCGACCCAGTTGGCGGCTTTGTGTCTGGAAACCCGCTGTTCTCCCAGGCGAGCATGTCGGCGGCAGCAGCGGCGTCGAGCAGGCGAGCGAGCCTGAACCAGCGGATCACGCGGCAGCGGACCCGCTCGGTGAGCTTGGCCAGATGGACGTGAGTGATTGGCCGGGCTGGGATGAACACCGGCGGGGAGTCGCAGCCTGCTTGATCAGCAGCCGGCACGAAGACACCGGCGGTCACGCACGCGTGGAGGTGCACGTGGCGGTTGAGCGCCGAGCCGAAGCGGTGCAGGAAGGAGATGCCACCGAGCCGCGGGCGGGCGGCTCTCGGTATCTCGGCATCAGGGGTTCCGCCTGGCCGAATCCGGTTCGGCTCGACCGCCTCGTTCCATCAGCGAAAGGGCGCCCTCAGGCAGCGGTGACCGCCGCGCGATGGATTTTTGACTTGAGCAGGCTGATCATCATGGCCAAGGCAGGATAAAGGATCGCCCCGCCAATGGCACCCGGGACGCTTTCCCTGCTGCCTAGCGGTCAGATACATATAAACGTATGATCGTTGGAATGGAACAATCTGCCATCGTCGTTCGAGCGTCCCAAGCATGCGAGGACGTGTTTCGCGGCACGTCCGTGTTCCTGGCCTACGCCTACGGAAGTCGCATCGAAGGCGGCGCGACTCAAGATAGCGATCTCGACATCGGTTATTACCTCGCCACCCCTGGGGCGTTGCCGGTGGCCGAGGAAATGATTTTGGCGGATCGCCTTTCGCGGCGGCTCGGCGTGGACGTGGACCTGCGGAATCTCGGCCAGGCGCCGCTCGAGTGGCGGGCGCGGGTGCTCGAACGAGGTTGTCGACTTCATTGCACTGATGAAACGGCCCGCGTCACGCTCGAGCGAGAGCTGATGGTCCGGTGGTTCGATGAGCGGCCGCGCATCCAGTGCTTCCATGAAGCAAGACTCACGAGCTTTGCAGCAGCCGGTCTCGCCGCCGGGGAGCCGAGCCGATGATGGTGGACCGGGCGAAGTGTGACACACTGCTCGGACTGCTGGCAGGCTATGTCGGCGAACTCCGGAGATTGGCCGCGATCCCCGCCGTTCAGCTGCTGGCGGATCCAGACAAGGTGGCAAGCGCGAAGTACCACTTCGTCGTGGCGATCGAATGTTGCCTCGATGTGGCGAGCCACGTGATCGCGTCCGAGCGGTTTCGCGCGCCGAGCGACAGCGCCGATGCCTTCACCGTGCTCGTCGAGCGGGGGGTTTGTCCGCCCGACATGGAAGACTCGTTGCGGGCAATGGCCCGGTTCCGAAATCGCCTGGTTCATGTGTATTGGCACATCGACGACGCTCTCGTCGCCGACTACCTGCAAAGCCACCTCGTGGACTTCGACCGCTTTGCAGCGTGTCTTGCCCGGCTGCTCTGACTGCCCGTTGGAACGTCGGCTTAAGGATAGCCCGGCCAATGGCACTTCGGCAACGATCTTCCGGCTGATGAGCGACTCGTGAGCGGCGAGACCGAGGGCTTTGGCCGACCGGCGGCGGTTCCCCAAAACGCCATGCACCCCCCTGCGGCGGCGATTTTCTCGCCTCGGCGCAGACCGGCTCCCAGTCCGCCGGTCTCCGGGATGCGACGCCTCGCGTCCGACGCCGGTCAGAGGCTGTGGATGTCGATCGCGGGCAGCTCTTGGGGCGACGCCTGGAAGATGTCGCGGTCATCGTGGACTTGCACGAGCTCGCCCCAGTCAGTGGCGGCGGACAGGCCTCGGCTTGCAGCTGCCTGCTCGAAGTAGCGCCGGCGTTCGTGGCCCGGCAGCTCGAGGAAAGCGAGCTTCATGTTCGACTCGCCGCGAGATCACGAAAGATCGGGTGCATCCACGTTGGTGCCAGCCGGAGATCATCGAGAAGCTTTCGTCGTTCCACCGCAGGGAGCGTGCGCTTCAGATGGGTGAGTCGCTCGGGCGTTACGTGATCGTGGCCGAGTTCCCGAAAAGCCTGAATCAGAAGGCCGCTCAGTCGGCCGGAGGGTTCCATGTTGCGCGGAGTCGTACGCCGCAGTTGGATCGTCGTGCCGCCGACGATGACGGTGCGACTGGGACCGTCGGTGAGAAACACCACCTTCGCCGGCACCTGCTCCGTCAGGCCGAGGGTATTGGCGGCGTACGCTCCGGCCGGCTGCAGGCGGACGCGATCGCGCCCGGCGATCGCTCTCGCTACCGCTTCTGGCGGCGGCGAGAGCGGACCGAGCTGCGGGTGCTCTTTTGGGTAGTCGTAGACCCCTCGGGCCAGCCCCGCCACAACCGCCCGTATCAGTGCTTTGCGTAGCCCTTCTGTGAGCTCTTGGTGGCCTTCTTGTGGCTGTGTCCGGTCGAGTAGCCCCTGACATTGTGGTCGTTGTCGTGGAGTGTGAGCAGCTCTTCGAGGGCAAGACTACCCGGGTCGATGCCGTGAGCATCACGAAGGTGGCGTTGAACCTCTTCGACACTGGGTGTCCAGTCGCCATTCACGTTCCAGCGCGGCCCGGCGATTCGCGAGACGGTCCTGGCGGCTTCTTGGGCGGCCAGAGCGAATGAAGACAGAATGGACGTCTTTGCTACGGCGAGAAAGCAGATACAGGCGGACCTTCGGTTCATGATGCTACCTTTTTGGGTTCGATCCGCCTGGAAAAACATAGCACAAGAACCCCACTCCAGTCCGGGATGAAGAAGCCGCGAGCACCCCCCCTTATCGCGATGCCGAGGCAGATTCTGGCCCGTCGTGGGCTCTGTGGTCGTTGCGGTGGACATGAAGTGGTTCCTGTGGATGGAAGGTGGGGTATGCTCCCGGTCCGCTGGCTCGGGATTACATTGCTGAGCCGGGTATTTCCTACTGCCGAAACCGAAAAGGGGCCGAACGTATGCCGCAGTTTCAGATCGAGGGTGAGGCTGAAATCTTCGAAGCTGCCGAGGAGATCGATATCCGCGGCGAGATTGCCCGCTACTCTTTCGTCACAGCGGAGAGTAGCTCCGGTGACGCCACGACGGTGGTTATTTCGCCGGTGGACCAGAAGGACCTGCCTGACTTCGAGGGGCTGCTCTTTCAGATTGACATCAACGAAGAAGAGGACGTGGTGATCCTCCGGCAGGTTCAGATGTTCTTCTGGCCGTGGGAGGACGACGAGGAGTTCGATGAGGTTGATTCCCCGAACGACGACGCCTGACGGAGGCCCACTGCCGGAGTGACCTCACTGTCGTGGCAAAGAAGAGGGCCGGAGAGCGCCTTCATGACGCACTCCGGCCCTGACAACATGTTCCGTTTCGAGGTGATCTGGCTTAGTAGCGGCGTCCGCCACCGCCGTAACCGCCTCGGCCGCCGCCACCACCACCGCTCTCACGGGGCTTGGCCTCGTTTACGGTGAGGGGCCGCCCGTCGAACTGCTTCTCGTGCATGCCGCTGATCGCCCGCTGCGCGGCATCGTCTGCCTGCATTTCGACGAATCCGAAGCCCTTGCTGCGGCCCGTCTCACGGTCCTGAATCACTTGCGCGCTCGTGACGGTGCCAAACTCGAGAAACATCTGCTCGAGCGATTCGCTCGTGACGCTATAGGCCAGATTGCCGACGTACAGTTTCTTACCCATGAACAAAACACTCCTACAATTGACCCAAATGAACTTTCGGGGTCACTTCGAAAGGGCCAGAGAGTGGCAGCCCGCCAGAGGGTAAAGGCGAGAACAGAAGCAGCAGTCGCGGCCGATCGGCCACCGCGCAACTAGCGTCGTCCAGAACCAACACTGACACAATAGATCATAATCGTGGCAATAGCAACGGAATTTCGGGTCTACAGGGTGGGGTAGAGACCCTCCAGCTGTTCCAGGTAGTTGACAATGTGGGTCCGTGACGCCCGCAGCTCCTCTTTTGCACGAGCGTCCAGCAGGCGGGGGCCGGACTGCTCCATCATTGCTCCGGCCGCCTTTCGCAGTGCCGGCCACAGAAACAGCTGTTCGCAATCTGACTGTACCGCCCGCCTTCTGCCGATCTCACATTCGTGGGAGTCGTGGTCCAGATCGCTTTTCAGCGCAGCCAGCCGGCGTTGAGCGGCGACGCCAGCAGGGGCACCGGCGGCGACTCCGCCGCCATCGCTTCTGGTGATCTCTTCAATGCGATCGCGATAGCGACGCAATCTCAGGATCACGCTTCGGGCTTCGCTTCGCTCGCTGCTGCTCATCCGGTCCACTCCAAATCGAGGTGGGGGGCAATGGCGGCGGTCCACGATGGCGCTGCTCCTCTGTACGCCATCCACTGTGGCAGGGGGCGAAGGCCAGGAGTCTAGCAGAGAGGAATGGTCAGGCGACTCCTTCCTCCTCAATGGCCCACCAATCGGTGCCTGCTGTTCGCGGGAGTACACCCCCGCCCGATCCGCCGACAAGCATCTGCCTGAAGCCCACTGCCGCAGGCTCTCGATCGTGTCGCTCGCGGTCACAGCCACAGAGACGACGTTCTGCGAGGCCTGAACGAGCGGGACGTCCAAGAGCGACGCCAGCCTGCAGCACGACTTGATCTCGGTGATCGGCATGAGGCTCTCCCGCTTGACGCTGGGGCCAAACGGATCGATATCGATGACCAGGTAGCCGAACCGTCTTCCGCCCTTGCGGACCAGCAGCTTGTTGTCGTTTTCGCCGGCGACAAAAAGGGCTCTCCGTCCTTCGACGTGGGAGGGGCCGAGAAACTTGAACTGCCCCCCATTGCGGCACCGGATTTTAAGTTAGGTTTTCGCTGTCCATCAGGGCAGCCCTGTGCGGTTGCCGAGGCGATGCCGAGCCATGCGAACCGCTTCTACCACCGGTAGAAGGTCTGCTCGCTGATCCCGAGGTGCGTGCCGCAGTTCGGTAAGCCAGTGTGGCTTGCGGCAACAGACGCCGCCCGGAGGAGAGGCCAGGCAGGCTGAAGCCTGCCCTATTTTTGGCACACGGCGTGCCGAACAGGAGTGGCTGCGTCCCCTTTTCGGGCGCGGTCAGCCTGGGCTGAGACTCGAGAGGATCGAGTGGACGATCGCGTCGGGCTCGCTCGCCACGTCGACGACGATCGGTCGCTCGTCAGCGGTGGGTCTCTCGAGCAGGGCCAGTTGGCTGTCGAGCAACGCGGTCGGCATGAAGTGGCCGGCCCGCTGTTCCAGCCGTCGGCGGATCACGCCCCCCGCGTCGTCGAGGTGCACGAGGCGGATGAGCGGGTGGGGCAGGCCGAGCCGGTCGCGGTAGCGGCGGGCCAGGGCGGAGCATGCCAAGACCGCGTTGCCCTGGCCGGCCGCCGCGTCTCGCAGAACCGCTGCGAGAGCGTCGAGCCATGGCCAGCGGTCGGCGTCGGTGAGCGGCGTGCCCGCCCGCATCTTCGCGACGTTCGTCGGCGGATGAAAGTCGTCGGCGTCGAGGAAGGTCCAGTGCAGGGCCGCCGCCAGCCGCCGGCCGATCTCCGTCTTGCCGGCGCCGCACACGCCCATCACGACCACCGCGCGTGGGCTCGAGACGCCGCCTTCGGCTTGTGGGGCCGTGTCACTCATGCCGCGAGTGTACCGTGAGCGAGCACGACGGGTGCGCGGGCGTGCCCAGATCGCTACACTGGGTCGATGCGGGTATCAGGCCCGTGATGGTGACGGTTGGCGGCCGTCGCCCGCAGGCGTTGTTGGGTCGTCTTGCGAGTGAGAATCTCCAGAGGAATCATTCCATGACCGCCGCCCCGGGATGCTCGCCCATCCAGGCCCTGCTCGACTCACTCCACGCCCGGTACGCCGATTTCCGCGACGGGCAGGTCGCCGCCTACATTCCCGAGCTGGCGAAAGCCGATCCGGAGTTGTTCGGCATCTGTCTCGCCACCGCCGACGGCTTCGTCTACGAGTCTGGTGACTCCCGGCACGAGTTCACGATCCAGTCGATCTCGAAGCCGTTCGTGTACGGCCTGGCCCTGGACGATCAAGGGGCATCGCAGATGCTCTCCAAGGTCGGCGTCGAGCCGAGTGGCGACGCCTTCAACGCCATCAGCCTCCACAAGACGACCGGCCGCCCACTCAACCCAATGATCAACGCGGGGGCGATCGCCACCACCGCGCAGATCAGGGCCGACGCGCCCGAGCAGCGGCTGCAGCGGATTCTGGAGATGTTCGCCCGCTACACCGGCCGCCCCATGCGGATCGATCGGGAGGTCTATGAGTCGGAGAGTCGCACGGGGCACCGCAACCGCGCCATCGGCCACCTGCTGCGAAACTTCGACGTCATCGAGGACGACCCGACGGCCGCGGTGGACGTGTATTTCCAGCAGTGCTCGATTGCCGTGCGCTGCGTCGACCTGGCCCTGATGGGGGCCACGCTCGCCAATCAGGGCGTGAACCCCGTCACCGGTGAGCGGGCGATCGAGGACGCGCACGTCGAGAACGTGCTCAGTGTGATGGCGTCGTGCGGGATGTACGACTTCTCCGGAGGGTGGATCTATAACGTGGGCATGCCCGCGAAGAGCGGCGTCGCCGGCGGCGTGCTGGCGGTGCTTCCCGGCCAATTGGGCATCGGCGTCTTCTCGCCGCGGCTCGACGAGCAAGGCAACAGCGCGCGAGCCCTCAAGGTGTGCGAGGAACTGTCGCGGATCTGGCAGCTGCACCAGTTCAACCCACCCTACAGCCCGCAGTCGAGCCGCCGTCTCTCATACACCGCCGCCGAGAGGAGCTCCACTCGCACCCGTCACTCCGTCGAGCGCGCCTGCCTGCGGGAGCACGGCACGCGCATCCGCATGGTGGAGATCCAGGGCAATCTCGCCTTCTCGACGACGGAACCGATCGTGCGTTGGATCGTCGGTCAATCGGACGAATCGCGGACCGTGATCCTCGACTTCCTCCACGTCACCGCCATCAACAGCGCCGCCGCCCGGCTTCTCGCCGAGCTCGCCGACGATCTCACGCGCCGCGGCACCGCGATATTGTTCACCCACACGCAGCGGTTCCCGGCCCTGCGCGAGCAGGTGGCGGCATGCCGGGCCGACGCCGTGGCGGTCGACCGCATGTTCCGCTTTCACTCCACCGATCAGGCGCTCGAGTGGTGCGAGGACCAGCTCTTGTCGGAGATGATGCCGGCGGCAGCCAAGGGAATCAGCGACCTGCGGTCGTTCGAAATCGCCGCAGGGCTCACGGACGAGGAACTCGAGGTGCTTGGCGGGCTGCTCGCGCGGCAGACGTACGCGACCGGCGAGCTGGTCATCCGTCGCGGCGACGACGCCACGAACCTGTTCCTCATCACCAAGGGGCGGGTGGGTGTGTGGCTGGGAGAACCAGGCAAGGGAACCCGGGTGGCAAGCTTCTCGGTCGGCACGATGGTGGGGGAACTGGCCTTCATCGACGTCGAGCGACGGTCGGCCAACGTGGTGGCGGAGACGGAGCTCGAGTGTGGTGTGCTCGAAGCCGAGGCCTTCTTCGGCCTGCAGGACAGCCACCCCCGGATCCATGCGACGATCCTGCGAAACATCGGGGCGTCGCTCGCGACAAAACTGCGTCGGGCTATCGAGCACCTGAACGTGCTGTCGACGCAGACGCAGTGACGTATCCTTCACCACCCCGGTCCAGTCCTCGCGCTTGGCCCTTCACGTGAGGAAGGCAGCCAGTTCGTGAAAGCAGCGTGCGGGCGTAAACGCTGCCGCGGCAGCGGTGATTCCGCCGGACAGTCGACTCGCGGGGAACGCGAAAGAACCCGATCAGTCGCGGCTCCGGAGCTTCGAAAGCAGCCGGAGGATTTCCATATACAGCCAGACGAGCGTCACCATGAGGGCGAAGGCGCCGTACCATTCCAGATACTTCGGCGCCCCTCGCTCAGCGGCCTGCTCGATGTAGTCGAAGTCCAGCACGAGATTCAGCGCCGCGACCACGACCACGAACAGGCTGAACCCGATCCCGACGGGGCCCGCGGCGTGGATGTAGGGAATCGGAAAGCCAAAGAGGCCGCCGATCAGCGATATCAAATAGACGAGGCAGATTCCGCCCGTCGCCGCCACGATGCCGAGCTTGAAATTTTCGGTCGCCCTGATGAGCCCCGATTGGTAGGCGAGCAGCAACCCGGCCAGCGTGCCGAACGTGCCGCCGACCGCCTGGATCACGATCCCGGGATACTGGGCCTCGAAGCTGGCCGAGACGCCGCCCAGAAACAGTCCCTCGGCCAGTGCGTAGACCGGGGCCAGGGTCGGCGCCCACGTGTGCTTGAAGCAGATCGCAAGGGCTGTGATCAGCCCCACGATCGCGCCGCCAAACGCCCACGGCATCGCGGCCGCAGGATTGGCCTCCACCGCCGCAAACGTCTTGGACCACGTGAAGCAGGCAGTGCCCATGGCCAGCACCAAGAGGAACAGCGTCTTCTGGGCCGTTCCATTGATGGTCATCACGTCGGCCGGGGACTGCTCGCCGGCATAGTCCCGCCGATAGACGCCAAAGTTTTCGAACGTCTTGTCGTTCAGGGCCGGGTTACCGGTTCGCATGGGTTTTGAGCTCCTGTTCTCAAACGCGGGCCTTATCCTCCCGAAGGATAACACAAACGGGGGGGCGGGCGCCGTTGATTCCGGGGGGCGGCCCGACGCGTGCTCGATTTGCGACCTATTGTTGGGGCACGGATTGAAACCGGCCCGAGACAAGAAGAGTCGCAATGTTCGAATCAGCCGCGGCGTGGATGGTTGTCTTATTGTTCGTATTGGGTGTCTGGCTGATCGCCGGATCGTTCGCGAGCCCAAAATCGCGCGGTGGTGTGCACCGCTGAAGTGTGGGAACTCGGGGCTGCGACTCGATCGCTGCTTACTTCTTGACGGCCGGCTTCGACTTTTCTTGCTTGACCTTCTTGTTCTTCTTGTCGTTGCGCTGCGAGTTGTTGCCCTTGCCCATCGTAAGACTCCTTCTTGCTTGAGGGATGCAGGCCGCCCAGGGCGGCCTGCCGAAGTCACGCAGCATCGCGACTCACGGCCGCTGCGCCAAGAGCCAAAAAGGGGGACTGCGTTCAGCCGGCGTGGTGGAGAACCGGCGGCTACGCGAACCCGAAAAGCCCGCGGGCATTGCCGCAGGAGACGTCTGCCACCAGGCGGTCGAGCCAGTCGCGGCGGTCGGGCAGCCGTCCGCTGGCCACGTCGGCGCCTAGCAAGTCGCAGAGGATCCGCCGGAAGTATTCGTGCCGCGGATAGGAGAGGAACGACCGCGAGTCGGTCACCATGCCGACGAACCGCGAAAGCAGCCCGAGGTCGGAGAGCATGTTCATCTGGTCGCGCATGCCCCGCTCCTGATCCATGAACCACCAGCCGCTGCCCCACTGGATCTTGCCCGGCGTCGCGCCATCCTGAAACGACCCGGGCATGGCGGCGAAGAGGGCGTTGTCGGCCGGATTGATGTTGTAGAGGATCGTGCGGCCGAGGGAGTTTTCCGCGGCGAGCGCGCCGAGGAAGCGCGCGAGCCCTGGCCCCTGGCGGGCGTCGCCGATCGTGTCGCAGCCGGCATCGGCACCGAGCCGCGCCGCGAGCAGCGGGTTGGGGTCGCGGAAGGGGCCGAGGTGCAGCTGCGTCACCCAGCCCTTCTCGTGATTGAGCCGGGCCACGAATCGCATGAGCCAGATGGTGAACCGCTCCGCCTCGGCGGCCGTGGCGGCGGTGCCGGCGATCGCGCGATCCCAGATGGCCTGCGCCTCCGCGTCGGTGCACTCGGTGTCGGCGAGGTATTCGATGCCGTGGTCGGTGGCCCGGCAGCCCGCGGCCGCGAAGTCGGCATGCCGGCGCTCGAGCGTGGCGCGGAGACCCGCGAACGTGTCGGCACCGACACCGGCCGCGTCGGAGAGCCGCCGCACCCAGGCCCGCAGCACGTCGGGCTTTCGCACCTTGAGCGCGGCATCGGGCCGTAACGTGGGGACGACCCGCGTCTTGAAGGCCGATCCGGTGGAAGCCTGTGCGCGGCGGATCGCCTCGTGAAATTCAAGGCTGTCGGCCGGGTCGTCGGTCGTGCCCACGACCTCGACATTCATCCGCGCGAGGATGCCCCGCGCGGTGAGGTCGCCCGTGGCGAGCTGCCGATTGGCCTCCTGCCAGATCCGGTCAGCCGAGGCGGGCTCGAGCAGTTCATCGATGCCGAAGTGGCGGCGAAGCTCGAGGTGGGTCCAGTGGAAGAGCGGATTGCGCAGCGTGTAGGGCACCGTCGCGGCCCAGGCGGCGAATTTTTCGCGCGGGGCAGCCGACCCGGTGATCAGATCCTCGGCCACACCGTTGGCCCGCATCGCCCGCCACTTGTAGTGATCCCCGTCGAGCCAGATGGCGTGGAGGTTTTCGAACCGGCGGTCCTCGGCGATGTCGCGCGGGCTCAGGTGGCAGTGGTAATCGACGATCGGCTGCGGCGCGGCCACGCGGCGATAGAGGTCGGCGGCCACGTCGTTCGAAAGCAGGAAGGAATCGTCGCAGAATGGCATCGGCGTAGTGGCTCTGGCGTATGATAAAGGCAGTTGGAACGCGAAGTGTAGCAGCACTTTCAGCCAAGCTCTTCGAGGTCTGCCAGGTCCTTCAGTCGACCTGCGGCCCGCTTTGCTGTGCGCATGTCATCGAGCCCAAGCACGGGCGTCGTAACATCACCAAATGTCGCCATGATCCTGTTTGGCCAAGCCGCTTCGAATTCCAGGCCCGTGACACTTGTCATGATGTCGATGCGGCTCGGCGGCAGGCCAATCTGGTAGAGCACGTCGGGCTCCGCGAAATCCTCGACTCGCATCTTCGCCAGCGGGGCCCGAAAACGCTGTAATGCCCGCCACGTTCGCCGTGCGTTTTCCGGCGTAGGCCTTACCCAGAGATCGATGTCGAGCGTGGCACGTACATGACCGTGGGCTGCCAGTGCATGAGCGCCGATGACCAAATACTCAACGGCCTCGTCTCGAAAGGCTCTCAGAATCTCGACAAAATGCGGGTTCATCCAGTAGCGCTCCCGTGAGGACCCAAGCCTGTTTCGTCACTTCCCAGCAAAGCTCGATCCGCTCGGACGGGGAGAGATGGGAGTAATCGGCCTTTGGCTCCGGCTCCCCGACCCGGCCAACCCAGACGGGCCACTCTGATCGATCGGTGCCAGTAGCGTCGCCGGCATTCTCGTTCGGTTGGGACGGGCGGAAAGGTGTGTCGGCCATGCCACAATTCTAACCAGACGGGGAGAGATCTTCACGCCCGTGTTTGAAGGTGAAACCTGCCGCAAGAGACGAAGGATGAAGAGGCCTCATCGCGGGAGGGGGCTTCGGCCGGATGGTGATGGGCCGCGTCATCCCGCCGCTTCTGCGAGGGGCTTTTGGCGCCGCCATTCACGCGGCGTGCGGCCTCGCAGCCGCCGAAACGCGCGGTTGAAGTTGGAGAGGTTGCCGAAGCCCGAGTCGATCGCGATCTCGAGCACCGGCTGGTCGGTCTGCGCGAGCAGCCGGCAGGCGTGGCCGATCCGCACCTCTGTCAGCCAGCCGACGAATGTGCGGCCGGTCATGCGGTGGAAGAACCGGCTGAAACCGGCCGGCGAGAGTTTGACGACGGCGGCCACGGCCGCGAGTGAAAGCGGCTCGGTGAAGTGCTGCATGATGTGGCGGCAGACGCGATCGATCCGCCGGGCGTCGCGCGATGGCGGCGCGGCATCCCACTCGAGACTCGAGAGCGGCCGTGGCTCCGCCCGCTCCGCCAATCGGTCGAGCAGCGCGGGCAGGGCGAGCAGCCGCTCGAGCGGCGCGGCCGCGGCCAGCCCCACCATGCGATCGCCCACCTCTCGCGCCGCGCGGCCCGAGAAGACAAGCCCGCGGCCCGCCGCTGCCATCAGCCGCCGCAGCCGGCCGCACTCCGCCCGTTCGAGAAACCCCGCGCCCAGCACGTCGGGCCCGAACCGCACGACGACGGCGCTGCTCCGCTCGCCGCGGGCCGGCATGGAATGCCAGGTGTGGGGCAGGTGGGGGCCGAGCAGCACGAGGTCGCCCGGCTCGAAGGGTTCGATCGAGTCGCCCACGAACCGCCTTCCCCGACCCGCGGTGATGAGCGTGAGCTCGAACTCGGGATGGAAGTGCCAGCTGTAGGGGAAGGCGGGCAGGTCGAACGTGTCCCACGCGAGCGAGCGGCCCGGTGGCGGCACGACCTTCTCGAACGCGGGCAGCATGGGAACGGGCCTCCGGGGTGGCGTCAAAAAAATACCAGTTTTGGTTCACGGCTGCGCAGACGCCTGACGCCGCGGCGGCGATGCTCCTCGCGAATGGCCTCCGACCACCACCTCGATCACCACATGGAGCACCCCATGACCGCAACCCCTGCCACTGCGTCCACCGTGCCCCAGGCCGCGCTCGACGCCGCCTATCCGCTCACGCCGGAGCAGAAGCTCCGGTTTCGCGAGGAGGGGTTCGTGCGGTTGCCGGGCGTGTTCGACCCCGATGCGCTCGCCGCCTTCGAGCGGGAGATCTCCCGCGTGACGTTCGCGGAGAATCCGCTCGACGGCGTGCCGATGCACGAGCGGACGACCTACGGCAAGGCGTTCATTCAGGTGTTCAACCTCTGGATGAAGAGCCCCGAGGCCAAGCGGCTGAGTTTCTCCAAGCGGCTCGCCCGGATCGCCACCGAGTTGCTCGACACGCAGGGCGTGCGGATGTGGCACGACCAGTCGCTCTACAAGGAGCCGTCCGGCGGGTTCACGCCTTGGCACGCCGACCAGCAGTATTGGCCGATGGCCAGCGGGCTCTGCGTGACCGCCTGGATCCCGCTCCATGCGGTGCCGATGGAGCAGGGGCCGCTCTCGTTCGGCAAGGGAAGCCATCTCAAGAAGATCGGCCGCGATCTCGAGATCTCCGACGATTCGGAGAAGATCATCCGCGAGGAACTCGCCCGCGAGGGCGTCGTCGAGGTGGCGGAGCCGTATGCCGCGGGCGACGTGTCGTTTCATCTCGGCTGGACGCTGCACCGCGCCGGCCCCAACACGACCACGCTGCCGCGCAAGGTGCATACCGTGATCTACATGGATCGCGACATGCGGCTGGCGGAGCCCCGCAACGCGAACCAGGAAAATGACCATCGCACGTGGACGCCCTCGACGAAGGTCGGCGAGATCATGGCCGACCCACTCAATCCGGTGCTCTTCGAGCAGTAAGCGGCAGCCCGTCATCCCCCGGCTTCCGCCGAGGGCTTTGGGGGGGAGCAGGCGCGAGGCGCAGGCGGATAAGATGGGGCTTTCGTGGCAGCGAAAGTCCAGCAGAGGAGACACCGTGCGATTCATCGATTCCGACCGTGAGTTTCCGATCAGTTCCGCCGTGGTGCATGGCGGCAAGGTGTTCGAGGCGGTGGTGACCGGGATCCCGGACGGCAGTCATGCGCCGGTGGCGGGCGGCGCCGCGGCCGAAATGCGCGAGGCGTTTCGGCAGCTCGATCTCTTGCTCGCGGAGGCGGGTATCGACCGATTCGCGATCTGCACCGCGCGGCTCTATCTGCAGGACGTGCGGGCGGAGATCGCGGCGGTGAACGCGGTCTGGAAGGAGTATTTCGGCAACCATCCGGTCTGCCGACGCGCCTATGGCGTGGAGCTTCAGGCCGGGATGCGCGTGGAGGCCGCCTTCACGGCCGAGTTGCCGTAGCGGCTCTTTGGGTTGAACGGCAAAAGCTGACACCACTCCAGTTCGGCACGCCGTGTGCTGAAAAAAGTAGGGTAGGCTTCAGCCTGCCTTGCCTCTCCTCCGGGCGGCGTCTGTTGCCGCAAGCCACAATGGTTTACCGGCTGCGGCCCGCGGCGATCTCGTCCGCGCGAAACTGGCCGACAGCGATCCCTTCGTCCGCCGCGCGGCTGCCGAGGCACTGGCAGAACATTCGGAGCCGGCGTCGATCCAGCCGCTCGTGCGGGCGTGGCTTGCGGCCCCGAGCGACGACGTGCAGGTGATCCAGGCCCTGCCCGACCTACTCGCCTACCTGATGCAGCCGTCGGCCAGGCCGTGATGCCCAGGGCCGGCCGGGCCCTGCTCCATGAATCTGCCCTGCGGGTTGAGCAGCGCCCAAAGCACGGCGTCGATAGCCATGAGCCCGGCAAACGTAAAGAGCGCGGCGTTCCACGTGCCCGTGGCCGACACGAGCCAGCCGACCGTCACCGGGAAGAGCATTGCGCCGAACGAGCCGGCCATGTTCATCGCGCCGAAGACCGTGCCGACGCGGTCGCCGCCGTAGTCGATCGCCACGGTGTAGCCGGCCACGCCGCCGAAGCAGGCGATGAACGCGCCGGCGCTGATGAGCGCGATCGCGGCGTTCACGTCGGCCACGAAATACGAGAGTACGATCAGGACGGCGCAGGTCGCCATCGCGACGGCGGCGAGGAACTGCCGCGCGATCCGCTTGCTGCCGGTGCGGGCCAGCAGCCAGTCCGACGCATAGCCGCCGCAGATCACGCCGAGCATCGCCGCCACGCCCGCGTAGGAGGTGAGCAGGCCCGACTGCAGGAGCGACACGCCCCGCGTCTCGCGGAGAAACGTGGGGAACCAGGTGACGAAGAAGATCATCGCTGCCGCGCGAAGGAACTGCTGGCCGCAGAGGAGCAGGAGCGACGGATCAGCCCAGGGGACTGGGGCGCTTCCGCGACGAGCTCCCGGAGCAAGTTGCGGCGTGTCGAGCCCCGCCGACCGCGTGCCGAGCCAATACGCCGCCGCCCAGGCGAGCCCCGGCAGGCAGTAGAGCACGAGGCAGATCCGCCACGACGCGATGCCGGTGGACTGGGACCATGGCGCAAACCATCCCAAGAGCCAGGCCGTGAGCACCGGCGCGATCGCGCCGCCGGCGAGCATGCCGGCCCCGAGCCAGCCTGAGGCCCGCGCCCGCTCCTTCTCGCCAAACACCTGCCCGAGCGACCGCACCGCGCACGGAAACACACCCGCCTGCAGCGCCCCCATGAGCGTCCACGCCGCCACGATCTCCCAATAGGATCGCGCGAATCCGGTAACGGCCGTCGCCAGCGACCAGAGGACCGCCAGGAGCACGATTGCGCGGCGGCCGCCGATCCGGTCGGCGAGCCTGCCGGCGGGAATCTGGAGGAGGGCATAGCCGAAGTGCCAGGCCGATTGCAGGAAGCCGAGCGCCCGCGTGGCGTCGCCAAACCAGCTTTCCTGCACCGCGAGATCGCGGCCGATCTCCTGCAGCGGCACGCTGATCGCCGACCGCTGCACGTAGGCAACGAGCGCCACCGCCCAGAGGAATGTCAGGATCGCGTAGCGCATGCGGCGGCGACGGCCTCGGAGAGCCGCTCGAAGAGGCGGTCGACCTCGCGGGCCGTCTCGTCGTCGAGCGACCAGCCGACCGGCCCGCGGCGGCGGTCCGACGAAAACAGCCCCCGCTTCACGAGTAGGTATTTTTCGATCGCGAGGAAGCCGTCGAGGCCGGCCTGCATCTGGAGCGCGACGATCGCGGAGAGCGGCAGCGAGATCGAGTAGGTCGCCTCGTCGTCGCCCGCCTCGAGCGCCCGCCAGAGGGCGACCACGCCATCGAGCAGATCGACCCCGGGCATCGTGCCGACGATGCCGCGGCGGTAACTATCCACGAGCAGGATGCCCCCGGAGCCCTCGAAGATCTTCGCCCGGCCGCCGGTTGCGTCGCGAAGCGCCGAGAGATTCGGGCCCAGCGGCGAGGCCTCGGGCTTGAAGAGGATCTTCTCCGGCCCGTAGCGGTCGAGCAGGTCCACGCAGGCGGAGTGGGGGATCGGCTGGCCCACGTAGCCGGATGCATCCTGCACGATGAGCGGGAGCGCCACGCTCTCGGCGATTTCGCGGAAGTAGTCGACGACGGCCGCCGCCGGCAGCCGCGCGGTCATCGGGGGCACTGCCATGACGCCATCGCAGCCCGCCTTCTCGGCGGCGATCGCATGCGCCCGCGCCGTCGCGCCGCTCTCGGCGCCCACGCTCATGAAGACCGCGCCGCGGCCGGCGGTGAACTCCACGAGCTGCTCGGCGAGGTGAGCCCGCTCGTCTGCGGAAAGGCGGACGATCTCGGAGACCATCCCGGTGCCGAGGCCGTCGGCGCCGACGGAATAGATCCAGTCGATCTCGCGCTTCAGGTCGACCACGTCGATCTGGTCGCGGGCATCGAAGGGCACGTGCACGATCGGCAGGACGCCGGCGAGCGTGCGGCGGCCGGATTGACCGTTTGGGGAGTGCGAGGGTGTCATGAGTATCTTTCCACTTCCTACCAATCGCCGATGCTGCCGTCCTTGTAGAACACCCGCTGCGGGAGTTCCTGCTCGAAGGGATGCTTCTTCACTTCCGCCTCGTCGATCTCGATGCCGAGGCCGGGGAGCGTGTTGGGGCGGACGATCCGTCCCTGCTTCTCGACCGTGAACCCTTCCTTCACGACGTCGTGCCGCCACGGCACGTCGGCGTGAACCGTCTCGCAGATGATGTAGCTCGGCTGCGAGAAGCCGAATTCGAGCGACGCGGCCGTGCTCACCGGTCCCTGTGGATTGTGCGGCGCGAGCGCGAGCCGGTGGGCCTCGACGAGCGCGGCGATCCTCCGTGCCGATGAGAGCCCGCCGCAGTGGGTGATGTCGAGCTGGCAGACGTCGCAGGCGCCGGCCGCAAAGAGCCTCGCAAACTCCGCAAGATTCGTGATCCGCTCGCCCGTGGCGATCGGCGTGCGGCAGGAGGTCTTGATGTCGCGGAGGCCGTCGATGCTCTCGGGCCAGCAGGGCTCCTCCAGAAAATAGAGCCCGTAAGGGTCGAGCGCCTTCGCGAACTGCAATCCCATCGCGGGGGACGGCCGCGCGTGGCAATCGACCATGATGTCGATCGATTCACCCACGGCCTCGCGCATCGCGGCCACGGCCTGCTCCGCCGCCCGCAGCGGCCCGAGGCCCTCGAGCGGCATCGTCGGCGGCACGGCCATGCTCTTGAACGCGGTGAAGCCGTCGGCCACGGCCGCCCGGGCGAGATCGGCGAACCGCTTCGCGTCGTCGGCCGCGGTCTCGTAGAAATCCTCCATGCTGCCGCCCCCGAGGTGACAGTAGGTGCGGACATGGTCGCGAACGGGGCCGCCCCAGAGCTTCGAGCAGGGCATGCCGGCCACCTTGCCGAGGATATCCCAGAGGGCGATATCGATGCCGGCGATCGCGGTGGCCCGCTCGATGCCGTGGCCGTGCCAGAAGTGTTGGCGGACCATCATCTGCCAGAGGTATTCGATCCGCGTCGGGTCTTCACCGACGATGAGCGGGGCGAGATCCTCGATCGCCCCCACGATGCCGCGGGTGTGCCATTCCAGCGTGGCCTCGCCCCAGCCCCAGAGCCCGGGCTGGTCGGTGACGACTTTTACGAAAACCCAGTTCCGCATCCGGGCGTTGCAGACGTGGGCTTCGACGGCGGTGATCTTCATGGCGACGGAGTCTATTCCAAATAAACCGTCATGTCACTATCGTGTGAGCCATGCCATCGCCCGCCAGCATCCCCCACTCTGCGTTCACCGGCTCGGTCGGCCTCGCCCGCACCGACATCACGCCTCCCGTCGGCATCTTCTGCCGCAACTGGGGCGCGGCGTTGCACGATACGGCCCAAGGCGTGCACCGGCCGCTCTTCCTGACCGCCCTGGCGATCCGCGACGCCTCCGGCGGCGAGCCGCTCGTGCTTCTCGACACCGACCTCGGATGGTGGGCCAACATGGCATACGAGCGGAAGTTTCGCGGCCGCGTCTGCGCCGCGCTCGGGCTGCCAGATGAGCGGCTTCTCTCGTGCGTGACACACACCCACTCCGCCCCGCCGCTCTGCGAGCCCGAGCCGCAGTGGCAGGGGGGCGACCTGCTCGCCGCTTATCTGGTGACGCTTGAAAAAAAGATGGTGGAGACGGCGCGGGCGGCGATCGCGAACCTCGCGCCGGCCACAATCGAATGGCATCACGGCCGGTGCGGGCTCGCCTCGAATCGCGACCTGCCCGATCCGGCGCCCCCCGCCGGGCCGCGGCTGGTCTGCGGGTTCAACCCCGCGAATCCTGCCGACGACACGCTCGTCGTCGCGCGGATCACGGGCGGCTCCGGCACGCCACTCGCCACGATCGCCAACTACGCCTGCCATCCCACGACGCTCGCGTGGGACAACGATCTCGTCTCGCCCGACTTCGTCGGCGAGATGCGGAGCACGATCGAACGAGAGGGGGCCGGGCTGGGCCTCTTCCTGCAGGGGGCGTCGGGCGAGCTGGCGCCTCGCTACCAATACGTGGGCGATCCGGCCGTCGCCGACAGCCACGGCCGCGAGCTCGCGCACGCGGTGCTCGCCACGGTGCATGCGATGGAGCCGCCGGGCCAGTCGCTCGTGTTCGACCGTGTGGTCGAGTCGGGCGCGCCGCTCGCCACCTGGCGGCGGGAGCCGCGGCCCGCGACGCCGCTGATGCAGAGCCTGGCGGCGAAGCGGCGCACGGTGGACCTGCCGCTCAAGGACTGGCCCTCGGCGGCGGAGCTTTCCGCGCAGTTCGCCGCCTGCACCGACCGCGCGATCGCGGAGCGGATTCGCCGCAGGCTGCGGATCCGCGAGGCGCTCGGCGACGGGAAGACGTTTCCTTTTGAAATCTGGGGCTGGCGGATCGGCGAGGCGGTCGTGCTCGGCACGATGGCCGAGGCCTATTCCTGCATCCAGGAGAACGTACGGGCCGCGTTTCCCGACCGCGAGGTCGTGTGGCTCAACCTCGTGAACGGCTCGGCCGGCTACCTGCCCCCCGAGCCGCTCTACGACGTCGAGATCTACCAGGTCTGGCAGACGCCCTTCGACCGCGGCAGCCTCGAGCTGCTCGAGACCGCGGCGATCTCGCTCGGCCGGGAGCTCTTGGCGACGTGACGGCCGTGGGCGATCCGGCCATCGCTCCCGACAATCAGGGGCCGACGAGAAATCCCTCTCGGCTCGCCGCCTCGCGGAGCCGATCGTCGAATGCCAGAAACCCCGCCTGGGACGTCCGTCCCCCGGCCATGATCGTCGCGGCTGCCAGCTGCAGCGCGTCGGCGGCCCGGAGCGAGTGCACTCGCAAGAGCCGGCAGGCTGTCTCCCGTACCGATTCAACCGGCAGAATCTCGTTCCATCCGGAAGCGAGAGCACGGAGGACCTCGATGGCTTGGGACGCCTGCCGCGGCGTCAGCGCCGCAGCTCGCTCCAGCCGCGCGATGGCCGACGTGCACTCGATCCGCGTTCCCCACCAGGTGACGATGCCCGCGTCCTCCACCAGCGTGGCCCGCGCATCGTTCGTTCGCGGTTCCTGAACGAGCAGCGGAACGATCGCCGACGCATCCCAATACCGCATCGTTGCTATTCCTCGCGGTCGGAATGCAGGGCATCGACGATGCTCACGGGCCGCATCGGCTTCACCGGTTTGGGAAGGCTCCGAACCGAAATCGGCTTTCCGGCGGCCGCCACCACACCGTCGCGGACAAGGCCGGCCAGCCAGGCCGCCTCAGGCCCGAAGCCGTCGCCCGGCCCGACCGGCTGCAGCCGCGCGACCGGCCGATTTCGGTCGCAGATGAGCACGGTTTCGCCCCGCCGCACCCTGTCGATCAGGGCACTCAAATTGTTTTTGGCGTCGGTAATGCTCGTGCGTTGCATGGCGGCCTCCCGGCTGGCAGGAACGAGGACTTTCTAACAAGCTATTCTAGCCTATTGTGTAGGGTCTTTCAAGGCGTTTCAATCCGTGGCTGGTACCTTTTTGTGTTGAAGGAGATGCGATGGCGCCTGTCGTTCCACTGCTCGTGTTCGTGTCGATGTTCGCTCCGGCGGAGCAGGGAGGCATCCGCGCCTTCCATCTTGACCCGCGAACCGGCGAACTCGTCGCCGCGCGCGAAACACGTGGCATCCCGCACCCGTTTTTTCTCGCCCTGTCTCCCGACCAAAAAACTCTGTACTCGATTTGGGCGGAGAAGTTCGGCTCGCCGGCGGACGAGGAGGTTGCGGCCTGGCGGATCACGGGCCGCGACGGCGCGCTCGAGCCGCTCAATCGGCAGTCGAGCCGCGGCAGGGCGTCGTGCCATCTCGCAGCCGATCCCACGGGACGGGCCCTGCTCGTGGCCAACTACGCCAGTGGCAGCGTGGTCTCGCTGCCGATCGAACGGGATGGTTCGCTCGCCGCGGTCAAGTCGTTCTGTCAGCACGAAGGCAGGAGCGTCGACGCCGCTCGGCAGCAAGGGGCCCATGCGCACTCGATCATCCCGAGCCCTGCCGTGGGCGAGGCCGCGAGCAAAACGATAGCGAGTCGGTTCGCTTTCGCGGCCGATCTCGGCACCGACCAGATCTTCTGCTACCGGCTCGACGCCGCAACCACGACGCTGCGGCCGGGCGATCCGCCCTTCACGAGAACTCCCGCCGGCGCCGGCCCGCGGCACCTGCGGTTTCATCCCAACGGCCGGATGCTCTACGCGATCAATGAATTGGCCAACAGCGTGAGCGTGTACGAATTCGATGCGGCCACCGGAGCCCTCGCCGAGCGGCAGACGATCACGACGCTGCCCGCTGGCTTTGCCGGCGACTCGAAGACGGCCGACCTGCAGCTCACGCCCGACGGCAGGTTTCTCTACGGCACCAACCGCGGCCACGACAGCATCGCGATCTTCAGGATCGGCGACGACGGCCGGCTCGTAGCGGTGGACATCGCGCCGAGCCGGGGCCGAGGGCCGCAGAACATAGCGATCACCCCAGAAGGATCGCTCCTGCTCTGCGCAAACATGCCGGGAGGCAATCTCGCCGTGTTCCGCATCGACGCCGCGACGGGCCGGCTCGCCCCCGTCGGCGAGCCGGTTGCAATTCACTCGCCAGCCTGCATCGCGATCACGCGATGATCGCGTCGATCGGCGTGCCGTGATCGATCACGAGCCGCTTGCGGCCCGGGATTTCCAGCTTCCGCGAGTCGAGGCCGAGCTGCTTCAAGATCGTGGCGTGTACGTCGGTCACGTAGTGCCGATCCTCGACGGCGTGGAAGCCGAGTTCGTCGGTTGCCCCGTGCACGACGCCCCCCTTGATGCCGCCGCCGGCCATCCAGACTGAGAACGCGAAGGGATGGTGGTCGCGGCCGTCGGAGCCCTGCGAGCCGGGCGTGCGGCCGAATTCGGTGCAGAAGATCACGATCGTCTCGTCGAGCAGGCCGCGGCGGTCAAGGTCTTCGAGCAGCGCCCCGATCGGCTGATCGACCGCGAGGGAGAGCTTTTCGTGGTTGGCCTTGAGGCCGCCGTGGGCATCCCAGGCGCCGGCGCCGCCGCCGCCGTGTTGAATCTGGACGAACCGAACACCCTGCTCCACGAATCGCCGCGCCGCGAGCAGCTGCGCCCCGAATTCCTTGCAGTGGGGCAGGTCGAGGCCGTAGAGCTTTTTCGTCTCCTCCGTCTCGTCGGCGAAGTCGACAACCTGCGGCACGCTCCGCTGCATCCGGAATGCGAGCTCGTAGGAGTTGATCCGTGCCGCCGTGGCCGGGTCGTTCGGGTACTCCACGCCGGTGAGGCCATTCAACTGCTCGACCAGGTCGAACCCGATCTCCTGGGCCTCGCGGGAGAGGGGCCGCTCCGGCCGGCCGAAGTCGAGCGGATTGGCGGGATCGATCCGCAGCGGGACCGCGTCGTGGGCGGGGCCGAGATAGTGGCCGTCTTTCTTGTTCCAGTATTCCCGCGTGCCGATCGAGATGAACTGGGGCAGGTTGTCGTTGAGTGAACCGAGTCCGTAGTGCACCCAGCCGCCAAGCGTGGGCTGGACGGGATCGAGCATGTGGCGGCCGGTGTGAAACTGGGCCTGCGCGCCGTGGTTGGAGTCGGTGGTCCACATCGAGCGGATGACGGCGATCTTGTCGATGTTCCTGGCCGTGTGCGGAAACCAATCGCTGACCTCGATGCCGCTCTGCCCGTGCTTCTTGAACCCCACCTGGAGCGGAAAGAGGATGTTGCGCTGCTGGCCGTTGGCGTCGGGCACCGGGGCCCGCTCCTTGGCGAGCTTCTCGGGAGATTGCACGTCGGCGTATGGCGTCTCGGCGATCGATTTGCCGGCGTATTTCGTGATCTCGGGCTTCGGGTCGAAGCTTTCCATGTGGCTCACGCCGCCATTCATGAAGAGCCAGATCACGCTCTTCGCCTTGGGCGGAAAGTGAGGCTTGCCGTCGGGCGGCGTCCAGACGTGTGAATTCGCCACGCCGTCGCGGTGCAGCATCGCACCGAGCGCGAGGCCCGTGAAGCCAAGGCCGAGATCGGAGAAAAACGCCCGTCGTCGCAGGGAATGCATCCTTTTTTCTCCTCGGTTCACCGGAGCGTTATGAAATCGTTGTGGTTGAGCAGCGCCCACACCATGAGTACCCGGCCCGGATCGGCCGCCCCCGCCGCCGGCTTGGCCGACCGCCACTTCGCCATCGCCGCCTCGCAGGCGGCCTGCTCGTCGGCCGAGGGGCCGCGGTGGAGGATCGTCTTGAAGGCCCGCTCGAGAAACGCCGCATCGTCTGCCGGCGGGCCCGAGGGCTGCACCCGCGCGGCGATCTTCGCCGCCGCATCGTGCACGAGCGCCGCATTCGAGAGCGCCAGCGCCTGCTGGGGCACGATGCTCTGATCCCGCTGATAACACTCCTTCGCCGCGGCGTCGTCGAACGTCGTCAGAAAGACGTTGCGGCTGATCTCCGAATGCCAGAAGTAGAGGCTCCGCCGCCGCGACGTCGGCTGGTCGGCCTCCTTGACCGGCGGGCCGCCCATCGTGGGGTCGAGCGTGCCGGCAAGCGCGAGGATGCCGTCGCGGACGACCTGCGCTTCGAGCCGGATCGGCTCCCGCCGCCAAAGGAGCCGGTTGTCGGGATCAATCTTCAGGGCGGCCTCGGCGCCGGCGGTCGATGAGCCCATCCGATAGGCGGTAGAAGTGCATATGAGGCGATGCAGGTGCTTCATGCTCCAGCCTCGGCCACCGTCTGAACCGCCCGCTTGCGGCCCATCCACCAGTTCGCTCGCCAGCCAGTCGAGCAGTTCCGGATGCGTCGGCGCGTTGCCCTTGCGGCCGAATTCGAACACGGTCGCCACGAGCGGCTTGCCCATGTGCCGCATCCAGATGTGGTTGGCCGCGACGCGGGCCGCCAGTGGGTTGCGCGGATCGGTGATCCAGTGGGCGAGCGCCGACCGGCGGCCGGTGCTCGTGGCGGGGAAGGGCACGGTCGGGTCGTCGGTCCCAGAACTTTTCAGCCGCGTGGCCGTCCACTTCGCGCCGACGACAGGCGTGAATTTCTCGCCCGGATCGGCAGCGGCCTTGATCGCTTTGTCGAGCGACTCGCGGGCCGTGGCGAGTTCCTTCTCGATCGGCTGGAGCGACGCGACATCCTTCTTCTCGGCGGCGGCCTTCGTGAGCTTTGCCGAGACGGTGGCGACCCCCGCCCACGCGGCCGCGACGGCCGCATCCTTCTCGGCCTTCGCCGCCGCCTTCGCTGCCGCGACGGCCGCGACTCGCAGCGGGTCCTCGGGCGACTGCGACGGCGCATCCTCGGCCGCCCAAGCGGCCCGCGTCGCCTCGACACGCTTCTCCATGACGACGACCCCGGCCTTCGCCGCCGCGACGGCCCGCTCGTTTGCGGGTGACGGCTCCTTCGCCTGCCTGGCTTCCGCATCGGCGACGGCCCGGGCGGCCGCGGACAGGTGCGCGGCGATCACCCACGGCCGACGCTCCGGCTGGAACGCGGCTTTCGGAAGAGACACCGGCTGCATCTCGATCTCCCGAAACGCGAGCACCTCCGGCACGCCCGGCTCGATCTTCTTTGACATGTCGGGCTGTTTTTCCTCGCCGCGGACGAAGAGATAGGTCGGCCGGTCGAGATGGGCGTCGAAGACGCGGGCGATGCCGTCCTTCTCCAGGTCGCTCTCGCCGGCCAGGACGTCGAGCCGGGTTTCGATCGGCTCGAAGAAGGCCCGGAATTTGTAGTAGTCATCCTGCTGGATCGGGTCGTACTTGTGGGCGTGGCACTTGGAGCAGTTCATCGTCAGGCCAAGCAGGCCCTTGCCCACGTGCTCAACCGTCTCGTCAAGCCAGGTAGTGCGGTTCCAGATGAACCAGTTGCGGGCGAGGAAGCCGGTGGCCCGAAGCTTGGCCGGATCGTCGGGATGGAGTTCGTCGGCCGCGAGCATCTGGCGCACCATCTCGTCGTAGCCGGCATCAGCGTTGAGCGATTCCACGATCCAGTCGCGGAAGTGCCACATGTGCTTCGCGCTGTTGCGATGCTCGCTGCCGATGCCCCACCAGTCGGCGTACCGCCAGACATCCATCCAGTGCCGGGCCCACCGCTCGCCGTGCCGCGGGTCGGCGAGCAGTTTCTCAACGAGTTTTTCATACCAGTCAGATGAAGCGTCGGCCTCGATCGCGGCCAATTCCTCCGGCTGCGGCGGCAGGCCGATGAGGTCGATGAACAGCCGGCGGACGAGCACGTGCCGCGGGGCTTCGGGCTGCGGAGCGACGCCGGCCTTTTCATAGGCGGCGGCGAGAAACGCGTCGATCGGGTTTTTCACCCACGACTCATTCCTGACGGCGGGGACCGCCGGCCGCACCCGCGGCTGGAATGCCCAGTGGGATCGGGGGTCGGCCTCGGGCTTTTCGTCCGGCGGCGCGGGGCAGCCCGCCCTGATCCAGTCTTTCAGGATCACCAGTTGCTCGGCCGAGAGCGGCTCGCCTTCCCCCTCGGGCGGCATCCGCGTCGCCGGATCGGGATCGCTCACCCGCTCGAGGATCAGGCTGGCGTCGGGATCCCCCTTCGTGACGACGCTTCCCGACTCGCCCCCCTCGATCATCAGGGCCATCGTGTCGAGTCGCAGGCCCGCCTCCTGCTTCAAGCCGCCATGGCAGGAGAAGCATCGCTCCGCGAGGAGCGGCCGGATCTTTTCTGAATAGACGGCGAGTTGGGCGCCGGCTGGAGCAGGGGCCTCGCCCGCGGCCGCAGCAACGCAGAAAAGGGCGAGCAGGCCTGAGTGGACGGCCTGGAACAGGCGGGCTTGTTGGTGATCCCGATGGTCAATCATGCCACTCGGCTCCGGAGGGCTGGCGTCGGCCCGGATTATAGCATCGGCAAACCGTCATGTCACCTTCAGGCCGGGCTGAAAAACCTGGCTTCTGTGTATGCTGTGGGCCATCATGCCGGCACGAATCTCCTCGAAAAATCCTGAAGACCTCACCGCGCGGGCATATCGCGAGGTCCGCCGGATGATCGTCGAGGGGGAGGTGCGGCCGCGGCAGCGGCTTTCGCACCGCAATCTCTCCCGCGACCTGAAGATCGGCCGCAGCCCCGTCCGCGATGCGCTTCTGCAGCTCGAGGCCGAGGGGCTGATCGAGCACCGCCCCGGCTCGGGCATCTACCTGCGAGAGATCTCGCCGCAGGAACTTGAATGCATCTACGAGCTGCGGATCGTCAACGAGCCTTACATCGCCGGCCGAGCCGCCGTGCATGCCAGCGTCCGGCACATCGCGACGCTGCGCCGCATCTGCGACGAGATGACGGCTATGGCCCGGAAGCCCGACCTCGTGAAGTGGTTTGCGAAGCTCGAAAACCGCCGTCGGTTCTGCCGGCTCGACCTCGAGTTTCATGCGACGATCCTCGAGGCCTCAGGCAATCCCGTCGCCGTAAAGCTCTTCGGGAATGCGCAGGTGCTCGCGCTCACGTTCGCCTGGGATCTCGGCCACGGTAGCCCGGACTGGTTTGCCGAGATCATGGGGCGGACAGCCACGGGACACCGGGCGATCTTCGAGGCGATCCGCCGCCGAGATCCGGACGCGGCGCGGCAGAAGATGCTCGACCATGTAGGCTGGGCGCGGCAGGAGGTGCCGGAGCAATATGCCGCGTTTCTTTTTGGCGCCGCCAAAATATCAAGACCCTGAAGCAAGGACAGCATGCCAGCATCTGCATCGATTTCGGGCATCCTCACCCCGCACATGGTGCCGCTCGACGCCCGCGGCGAGATCAACGAGGAAGAACTGGCCCGCTACGTCAACTGGCTCATCGAGCGCGGCGTGCACGGCCTCTATCCCAACGGCTCGACCGGCGAGTTCGCGCGGTTCACGGCCGAGGAGCGGCGGCGGATCGTGCAGATCGTCTGCGCCGCCGCGAAGGGCCGCGTGCCAGTCGTGGCGGGGGCCGCCGAGGCGAACGTCCGCGAGACGATCCG